>CASFQC010000020.1 GCA_949296415.1 uncultured Bacteroides sp.
CAGGGAATCGGGACGGAACTCGCCATACATGCGCGTTACTGAATCGGCCAGCACCGCAGGCTCAATACCCCGTGTTTCGGCCAACAGCTTATAATATATAAGGTAGTCGTCCAGCTGGCTTCCCTCATACCCTCCATAACCCGACATATTCTCTATCAGGAAACAGGCGGCACGATACTTCAGGCTGTCCTCCGGACGGAGGCTGTAACGGCGGAGTACTTTCTCCAGCTCCGCACGGTTACTACCCGCCTGTGCCAAGGCCTCTTCCAGCGGAGAGACGGCCGGAGCAGTCTGTCTGACAGAACAGGCGGAAACAAGGAGAAGAAGAAGGGTGAAAATCCCTACCCTGCCCTTCCTCCGCAGGAAGGATGCCGGAATGTACAGATAATGGTAACTCATGGCTTATGCGTTCTTTTTCGACAGAGGATACCAGAACATAAAGGCAAGCAAGGCAAAGGCGTTGAACACCAGCATCAGGATAATCCATACCAACCTGTCGGTAGCGGACAAGTCCTTTTTACCACAAACCACGGCTATGCCAACAATCCACACAAAAACAAGGCACAACAGAATGACGATTTCTGTAAAACCCGGACCAAACATAAACAAAGGTTCCATATCAATATCATTAAATTAATTCTAAAAAACTTTTGTCAGGCCAAAGGTAGCCGATTTTGAAACACCGGTCAAGGGGGCGTTACAATAAAAAACGAGTAAATACCTATGATACAGCAGTATATAAAATCAGAATTCGTCCAAACACCCCCAAATTGTAACACTTCCATATTTGCAGGGAACAAGTACGCAAAGTGGTACGCAAAAGCTCATTTCCCATGAAAAAGTAATATTATATTATTAAATTTCCAAATTAATGGCGTTACAACAATTTTACGATAATGCTCTATAATACAATAAGATGAAAAAGATGAAGCGAAAGAAAATCCCGTGTTTTGTAACACGGACATTTCCTAGGATTGTATAGAACTTAAAATAAGGCTGAGCAAAATTTAAACAGGCTCTAAATTCAAAACAACTTCTTAAACCCAAATCGGTCATTAGACCGCACAAAGGACATTTCTCCTTGAAAGGGAAATCTCTTCAGGCACCTTGCCCGTTTCTGTCAGCGTCTCGCTCCTCGTCTTGCCTTGACGTAGCCCGCTACGCCTTCGGCAAAACGGAAAGCTATCCACTTGACATAAGCAGGCAATCTACCTGAAGTCTAATGACCGATTTGGGTTAAAGTATAAAAACTGTTCGACAAATTGCGAATATATAGAAAAGGTCATATCTTTGCACACGTGCCTAACAAGGCATTATGTATATCGAGTTCGATAAAGACTACTTGCGCGAATTGTACGAGCAAGGGCACACAAGCGACAAGAAACACCGCTACCAGCCCGAAGTGATAAGGGGCTACCAAAAAGCGGTTTTCCTGCTTTCGTCTGCGAACTCCATTACCGACTTGTTCCGAAATAACGCTTTGAATTATGAAGTTTTACAGGGCGACAAAAAAGGCACTTCATCGGTTCGGATAAACCGCAAATACAGACTCGAATTTACCGTATGCGAAGTCCTTAACGAGCAAATAATCACGTTCTGCCGTCTGTTGGATATTAGCAACCTTTACAAATAAGTTTGATATGGAAACAGCAAAGAAAACCTACGCACCGCACGAGTTGCAGCCGTCAACGCCGATACACCCCGGCGAAATATTAAAAGATGAATTAGAGGCTCGCGGCATATCGCAAAGGAAGTTTGCCGCCCTCATCGGCGTTTCTTACTCCGTACTTAATGAGGTTGTGAACGGGAAACGCCCCATAACGACTGAATACGCATTGAAAATTGAGGCGGCAACGGGCATCCCTGCACATGTGTGGGTAAATATGCAATCCGCTTACAATATGCAAACGGCGCGACAAAACAACAAACTTGCCGCCGTGCTTGAAAACATACGCAAGGCGGTTGCAGTTCTCTGACAAGCAATCGGAATGCCGCCATTTCAGGCTGTGGCTTGCCCTGTGGGGTTTTCCCGTCCGTTCGGTCAGATTATGAAATCGCAAAAAGTTTAAATGAATTCATAATACAATCTGAATGGTTGACTATTCAACCTTCCCGAAAAGCAGACGCTCCAATTCTTTATATCTGTCCAGCTTCCATTGCCAGTTCTCCTCACTGTTCTCCATAGCTGCGGCCATACGTGTCTTCAAGCTGTCGTGTGACTCACAACCGACAGGCGGGGTGGCTTGGGAAAACTCGGCAAACACCACTTCTATCTCATCGCCTACGCTGAGTTCTCCACCCTCCCACGACAAGTGCTCCTCCCCAGGCATCCGCAAGCCACCTACACACCAACTGCCCGTCTGCCCATAGGCTATTATAATATGCACGTGAACCGCATTGCCGGGTATGCCGACCTTACAGACTTTGCCATTCCATGTGCTACTTTTTACTATCAGTCCTTTCATCGCTTATTATATAAGTCCTTCCTTTTCCAATTCCGCCTTCAGCCACTCATATTGCCTTCTCAACCGTTCCCTGTCAAGTTCCTTCACACAGAGAGGAGGAGACGGCTCGTCGGTCTCCACCACACGTACCACTACCTTGTCTCCCTGTTGCGGCGTGCCCTGATGCCACAAGAAATTCGTGCCCACATCAAAGCCCCGGACACAGATTCCGTCTATGCTAGGCGGATATTCGCCGAAACTCAGCTCTGTCAAGACATGACCGTCTGCCAAGGCCGCCACATGCTGTTTCTTCCCATTCAGGTAAAATTCAAGTGCTTTCATCGTCTTTATCATAAAATCGAACATCCCATAATATGAGATATGTATCCTTCTGTCCTGTCAAAGGTAGCGAATTTTGAGATATAAGACAAAAGGCATAGCTCTATTTTTAAGTAACTAATCATATTTGGTTGATGCTGAGAGCCTGTCATCTAAATTTAAGATTTTTATTCAGTCTGTTTTGAGCCTCTTTCCGGTCTCTTTTTCTGTTCTTGTTCGTCACGTAGCCCGCTACGCTCCTTACAACAACTGATAGCCCGCAGGTTCGCTCTGCTCACCAGTGTTAAGAAGCTGTTTTAATTTTATTCCGGCAATTTTCTAAAGAAGATTTTCGAGGATTTTTCCCTGTCCTTATGAGGAGCATAGCGGGCTATGTGACGAATAAGAACAGGAAAAAAGACTGGAAAGGGCTTTAGAGCCTGTTTAAATTTTCCTCTTTAAGATTTTTACCCAGCTTCTTTTGAGCCTTTTTCCGGCCTCTTTTCCCGTTCCCCTTCGTCACGTAGCCCGCTACGCTCCTCAGGACAACAGGAAAATATCCTCGAAAAAAGCCTTCAAAATAAGCTTGAGCAAAAATTAAACAGGCTCTTAGAAAAGCCGGATGAGATTTTATCGAATAAAATCAAAACAGCTTCTAAGTATGATTCGGCCTCTTCGAGTCCGATGCTTGTGGCACCGCGCAGCCCTGCGCCTAAGCGAGGAGGCGTGAAACTCCGGCGTTGTTTTTTGCGTCAGGAAGGGCAGACCTGTCTGAGCGAAGCGAGTTTCTGCCCTTTAGCAAAAAACAATGCCGGAGTAGCCTCCGAGGTTCAGCGCTTGATCTTTTCTTTTGGTATCTTTTCTTTTGCATCAAGGCAAAAGAAAAGTACAAATTCCCTACAATGTCTTGTAAAATTCAGATAAAACCCGTTTCTTTGCAGAAAGAGCATAAACAAAAAACATGATGACAAGACAAAAACACACCAACAAAACCCGGCTAAAACAAGTCCTTGTCGGGCTACTAGCCTGCCTTCTGGCAGGACTACAGAGCTGCTATCAGGACAATTTTCTGGACGGAATGACCGGGGCGGACGACATGGAAAAAGCAAATGCCAGGCTATCGGCTTTCGAGTCCGTAGCCCAATCTGACGAACTTTGGGAGTTCAAGGCGGCAGCCCTCGCCTTGTCCGACAAATGCGAGCCGCTATATCAGGAACTGACCGATGAGGAATGGGAAGAACTGGAAAAGCACAAGGACGATACGGCCTATCTGGAACAATTCCTGTCGCGCATAGATGTCTCAGCCGAAGTGAAACGGATAGAAGAGGCCAGAAAACAGCTGCACGAGAATACCGCTTTCCTGCAACTGAGCGAAGAGGAACAGAATGAACTCTATGACTTATTGGCCGAAACAGACTGCCTGGAACCGGTTACCCGAACAAAAACGAGGTCGGAAGGAGATAAAAAAGAGGAATGCGAAAAAGCAAGACGGGAAGCGTATGAAATGGCGGAAAGCGCATACCATAATGCGTTAAACAAAGACGAGAATACGGCATTCGCGTTAACTATACGCCAACTCACGAAGAAGAAAGCAGACCAAGAATATGAAGACTGCATAAACAACAGATAGAAGACTCATGAGGCGGTTCATTATTTACTACATAATGTATAAAATCCTCTGCATCGTCCTATCCCGTGCATTGGAATATTTTGCGCCGGAATGGGACATGACGCAACTGCTCGTTGCCGGTAACATCATGTTCATTGTCATTGACCTCACGTGGCTAACCATAGCCATACGCACCATACCCAAAGGAAAGTATGCAATCCTTCGGGTATGGTTCTTCTATATCATCATGAGCAGCTCCATATCAATTGTAGAAAGATTTACAAACATCATCAACTTGCTATGGATAGATCAGTCCGAAAACTTGGTTATGGGTCATTGAAGGGAATAACCGAACATAGAGGATATAGATTATTGGTTACCTGCCCAAGTATTATTGGATTCTTAGGGATTTATCCTATAACCGTGAGCTGTTTATTATAGGATACCTTCGCAACAGGTTTTTCGGACTGTCCCCTATGTACCGCATGACTCACTGCAAGCTCCGCAAAAATTCCGTCATATCGTCTCCTATGCCGGACTGTTCCCGCAGCTTCGCCGCCAACCGCGACTTGAACGTGCGGTAAGAGCCTTCCTCCAGACCCAATATCTGACGGATGTCTTCCTTGCCCTTATACATGCGGACCAACACACAATAGAGTATCTCACGCGGTTTCAGCACATCGGCATAGCCTTCCTCCCTCAACCAACGGAAGAAAGGAGCGTCAACCACGCGGCATTCACTGACCAGCCGCAACAGCTCCTTACGGGACAAATGCATGATGGAACGGTTTTCCAGCAACAGGCGGACAAGGCTGTGTTCCTTATCAGACGAAGGTGCATTGAGCTGGCGCACAAACTCCTCATGCTCCAGCATCCGGAGCCTGCGCTCTTCCTTCTGTCTCTTCACCGCCTTGGCTATACCCACCATAAGCAGAAAGGTAAAAGCCCCTCCCAAGAACACGACAGGAAGCAGATAGCTGTGCAAAGGCACGTCCCATGAATCATGGAAAGACTTGGGAAGCAGAGCATAACAAGAATTGGACACGGTCAATACAAACGCACCGAACACCGCCCATTCAGGCACAGCGGAAGGCAGCCTGCAAGTGCGAGACCCGCGCCACGTCACCCATAATGTCAAAGCGAGCAAGGCCATAAGCCCAAATACCTGCCAGGAAATCGCAAAACCATCGGGCATGTCATCCACCCGGCTAAGACGTCGCACCTCCACATATACCAATACCAGTACCACACAGCAAAGCACCATGCCGGACAAAGGCTGGTTTTCATCAATAAAGCGTAGTATTTTCCTCATAAAACCGATAATTTGCTTGAATGAAGGAATATGCGCCGCCAGTGCGCACACGCCGCATGGCCATTCTTCATTAACGGCCGCAGGTTCGCTCTGTTCACCAGACGGTTAAGCATGGTTCGACCTCTTCGAGGCCGGTGGCCGACACACACAACGCAGCCTAAATTCTTAATTCTTCATTCTTAATTCTTCATTCATTTTTCATTCTTTATTCAACAGATATTTTTACCAGCTTTGGAATCTTCAACTTGGTACCACGAGGCACATTATTGGGATCTGTGATGACAGACCGGTTGGCCTTGACAATGTAAGGCCACAAGGCTTTGGTGCCATAATAGCGCAAAGACACCTGGGTAAGGGTCTCCCCCTTTGCCAACACATGGGTGGCCTTGACGCCTTCCATGCGGTAGCCCGTGGACACAGGCACCACACGGGGTTCGGACTTGTCCGCAACCGGCTTTTTCCGCACTGCCTCAACGGAGGACTTCTGTTCGGCGGCAGGACGGTCCGCATCTTGAACCGTGGGAGAAGCGGGCGTAGCGGATACACGAGAGGTGTCGGCCAAAGCTACCGTATCGGCGGATTGGACAGCCGATGCATCGGACAGCTGGCCATCGTCGGAAGAAAGAACGGAAAGACTCTGCCCGTCATAAGACTGGGAGTCCGCCTTTTTCTCTCCGAATGTGGTATGAATGCCGTCGCTCCAATAGAGCGAGGCTATCAGACTGAGGCAAACCACCACCACGAGCGCCACGACCACTGCGAACACACGGGAAAAGACAGAGGTCCGTGCCGAAGACGGCTGCGGTACGGGTGCAGGAGCAGGCGATGGCTCAGCGGAGTGGGACTCGTCGGGAGACAGCGTGCCGTTCTCCGGATGTTCCGGCGCAGTAGACTGAATGTCAGGTATCTCCTTCTCCTCCGTACCGGAAGGATCAGGAGCAGGGACAACAGATGAAGGTATGTCGGCAAATGTCACATTGCCATTCAACGGCACGGCCTCAAAGTGTGAGAAAGGTTTGTTCACCAGTTCTTTCAGTTCCGGATCAGGGGAAAAGCTTACTTTCCGGCGGGAGGCATTCGGTACGGGTTGTCCGGTGACACCATCCTCAGCCCCACGGCTTTCCACATCCACCATGCGAAAAGTGCCCAACCCTTTCACATTCACATAACTGTCTGTAACCAGTGCCTTCTCTATCAGCACAAAGAAATCCTTGATGAAGCCGGAAGCCTCTTCCTGACTCATGCCATAACGCCGGGCCAACATGGCGGCCAGGTCTTGCAATGATATTTTTTCGTCCATAATAACAAAACTGTCACGTTAAGTACCTGTTCTTTTATTTTTTGTCCAGTACTGTTCCGAGCTTTTCCCCGAAGACATTTCCCATTGTCATGGGAAACATAGCATAATGGCTAATTAAAAAGAGGAAAAATGCCGAAAACAGGCTGAGGGGGGGGGAGAAAATGGCAAAGAAAAAGTCAGACAGGCTCCGACTTTTCCTCCAGCTGCGCATCAGGGCTGAACACCAACACCAACTCCGGAGGAACCAGCATCCGTTGTCCGGACACAGGATTCACCTCTATACGTTCCATACGCTTCCGCACCCAAAAAGAGCCGAATCCACGGATGCTCACTTCGTTGCCTTCCACCCACTGGCGGGACATGGCTTCCAGCAGCCGTAAAACCATCTCCTCCACCTCGGCAGGTGTATGTCCTGATGTCTGCGCCAATCGGGCCATGAAATCCTTGCTGTTCACTATAGTCTCTATTAAAAAAAGTCGGTTCAATGAATCGGTCAGAAGCCATGCGGCAAACCGGCATTTCTGACAACAACGAAAGTGCTTTCTCCGCGAACACCGCCCCATACATGTATGAGGCACATCCGGACACAGAAAGTATCCAGGGAGAAAGCACTCAAAAATTCACCGTCCTGCCCCAGGAATGCATTGGACAATGGGGCAGGTTGGAAAACGATTACAGACTCATTCAGCTTCAGGGATAATCAGCTTATAGCCTTTGCCATGAATATTGATAATCTCTATGGAATCGTCCTCCTTCAGATGTTTGCGCAACTTGGTGATATAAACATCCATGCTGCGGGCATTGAAGTAATTGTCGTCTATCCAAATGGTTTTCAAGGCAAAGTCACGCTGCAATATCTCATTGGCATGGGCACAAAGCAAGCTTAACAGTTCTGACTCCTTAGTAGTCAGCTTGGTCTGTTTTTCCGGAGTGGAAAGTATCTGTTTCTGAGTGTCAAAAGTAAATTTGCCAATCTTATAGACACTGCTCTCCTTGTTCTTCTTGCCTCTCACCCTACGCAGGATAGCCTCGATTCTGAACGTAAGCTCCTCCATACTGAAAGGCTTGGTAATGTAATCGTCCGCGCCAATCTTGAACCCTTCCAATATGTCCTCCTTCAACGTCTTGGCCGTAAGGAATATGATAGGAATCTCCGCATTGGCCGCCCGCACTTCCTGGGCCAACGTAAAGCCGTCTTTCTTAGGCATCATCACATCAAACACACACAAGTCATACTTGTTCTTCAGGAAAGCCTTGTAACCTGCCTCACCGTCGGGATACAACTCGGCCACATAACCTTTCGCCTGTAAATATTCTCTCAACAACATGCCAAGATTCTCGTCATCTTCGCATAACAAGATACGCACTTTCTCATCCATAACTTTCTATTTTTTCGTTTTTAATAAAGGTAATGCTATTATAAATTTGGTTCCTACGTTCAATTCGCTTTCAGCCCGGATGGTTCCGTTATGGTCGGTTATTATCTTCTTCACATAGGCCAATCCCAGTCCGAAGCCTTTGACGTCATGCAGGTTTCCGGTATGAACGCGATAGAACTTATTGAATATCTTCTTCAAATCCTCCTTTTTGACTCCTATGCCATTATCCTGCACGGAAATCATCAGCTTGCCCGGCTCATTCCAGGTCTTCACCAAGAGGTGCAGGTCCACATCCGGGCGTTTGTATTTCACGGCGTTGTCCATCAGATTGAAAATGACATTGGTGATATGCATCTCATCAACAAACACATCCGGACATTCCGCATCAAGTTCCGAGTCTATCTTGCCATTATAACGTTCCACCTTCAGCGCGAACGTGTTGATGACACCCGCTATCAGCTCGTTGGCGTTCAGTTCCTTACGCTTCAGCGTGGCCTGCTGGCGATCGAACATGGACATCTGCAGCACTTTCTCAACCTGGAAGCGCAACCGCTTGGTCTCATCATTAATCACATTCGAAATATGCTGGAACATCACCGGTGATTTTCCCACAGCCGGATCATTCAGCATCTGCGCGGCCAGAGATATGGTAGATATAGGCGTCTTGAACTCATGGGTCATATTGTTGATGAAGTCATTTTTCATCTCGGTCAGCTTCTTCTGCCTGAATATGATGTAAATGGTAAATATGAATGTGATCAGCAATACGAAAGTGAATATGATGGAAGGAATCATAAAACTCACCGAGTCAAAGATATAATTGTTCTTGTCCGGGAAATGAACCTTCACAAAACTCATTCTTGCCGGAGGATCGTTGAGAAACAGGGGTTGCGTATAAGTCTTTTCATATCCTTTGGGGCTGTAATCCGGACACTGGTACACCTCACGCCCGTCACGGTCTATCACCTTAAAATGATAGTTCAGGTCTATGCCGTTGTCTACAAGTCCCGACTTAAGGTATTGATCCAGATTCTTGAAATTGACCCGCTTCTCCACAGGCTCGTCCTTGGCATGATAAATCATCTGCCAGGCCACTTCATCCAGCAACGCCCGCTGATATATATAACGCTTCCTTATGGCATCCGCCTGCGAACGGGATGTCCTCGGAATGCTTTTGGCTCCATGCTTGCGCGAAATCATCGCACGAGGCATGTCAATGGGGGCAGAAGAGCCGGACAACCCGGAAAAAGGCTGTAAGTTGATGATGGTACCGTCCGGAGAAGTCAGCATAAAACGTTGTGTCGGCACAGAAGAGCCTTGAGAACGCAATTCCCACGCCTTCTTATCGGCTTCGGATATATCCTCACGCACCCATCTCTCCGCTTCTTCAAGTTCGACTTCCTTCGAAGCTGCCATCAAAGCACGCTTCACAGCCTCATCAAACTGTTCGTTACGCATCTTTACCATTTCTTCTATATAGCTTATCTGCCAATACAGCAAACTTAAGAACGAAAGAGCCATAACCACGCCTAATATCCAAATTGTAGACTTTTTCATAGCGCAAAATTAACAACTGCTAATTAACATTCATAACCAATTAATCAGTATTAATTCTTCATTTATATATTTTAACCAAAACAACAGATAAAGTTTATACTGCACACACAAAAGCACGAATTTCACCTCTGCTTTTGCAAAATTAATAAAAAATTAAGTGCCAAGCATCGGCAGGCCAAGCCTTCTCATTCCGAAAAAGCAAAAGTCACCGCTCTTTCCATTAAAAAAGAGGGTGACTTCCACTGTTTCAGAATCTACCTTTTCAAGAAGCTGTTTTTGAACAAAAGCCAAAACAGGCTCTTATCACAAACACTCCTATTCCTCCGTCTGTTTTGCCTCAAAGTCCTTAATCAGCTTTTCCTGGACATCACCCGGCACAAGCTCATAGCTGGCAAACTTCATGATAAACGAAGCACGGCCGCCGGTGAGCGAACTTAAAGCGGTAGAATATGAGGACATTTCTTTCAAAGGTACTTTAGCCACCAGCTTTTCGTATCCTGATTCGCTGCTCATACCCATAATCATGGCGCGCCTTCCTTGCAAATCGCTCATCACATCGCCCATCTTGTCGGAAGGGACAAACACTTCCACATCATAAATAGGCTCCAGAATCTTCGGTCCGGCATTCTTGAATGCTTCACTGAACGCATTCCGACCGGCCAACATAAACGATATTTCATTGGAATCAACCGGATGCATCTTTCCGTCATAGACAATGACACGCACGTCACGGGCATAAGAACCGGTCAATGGTCCCTGTTCCATACGCGACATAATGCCTTTAAGGATGGCGGGCATGAAACGAGCGTCTATAGCTCCGCCTACCACACAATTGACGAAGACCAGTTTTCCACCCCACTCCAACGGTATTTCTTCGGTACTCCTTACGTTCATCTTATATTCCTGTCCGTTGAACTTATAAGTACCCGGGGCAGGCATACCCTCGTAATAAGGTTCCACAATCAGATGCACCTCGCCAAACTGTCCGGCACCGCCTGACTGCTTCTTGTGCCTGTAGTCGGCACGCGCGGCTTTGGTGATGGTCTCCCTGTAAGGGATACGCGGCTCTTCGAAGACTACCTGAAGTTTCTCATTGTTCTCCAGACGCCATTTCAATGTGCGCAAGTGGAACTCCCCTTGTCCGTGCACTATGGTCTGGCGCAACTCTTTTGACTGCTCCACCACCCATGTGGGGTCTTCCTCGCGCATACGGTTCAGCACCGTCATCATTTTTTCAGATTCAGCCTCATTGACCGGACGGATGGCACGCGAATACTTGGAGTTGGGATATTTAATAAAGTTGAACCTGTTTTCAGCCCCTTTTCCGTTCAAGGTGTTTCCGGTATGTACATCCTTCAGCTTCACCGTACAGCCTATGTCACCGGCCACCAGTTCCTCCACCTTGATGCGGTTGGCCCCCGCACAGACATAAAGCTGGGCCATACGCTCCTTGGAGCCTCTGTCCGCATTGGACAGGTCGTCGCCCTCGTGCACCTTTCCACACATCACCTTAAAGTACTGCACATCACCTATATGTGGTTCCACAGCCGTCTTGAAGAAATACAGGGAAGTGGGCGCGTCCACATCTGGCTTCACTACCTCTCCGCGTGTGTTGAACACGGGAGGCATCTCATCAACGAAGGGCACCACATTGCCCAAGAACTCCATAAGCCTGCGCACGCCCATATCTTTTCCTGCACAGACACAGAACACGGGAAACATCCCTCTGCATGCCAATCCCTTACGTATTCCCTCACGCATCTCATCTTCCGTAAGTGATTCCTGCTCGAAGAATTTCTCCATCAGCCCTTCATCGTGTTCGGCGGCAGCTTCCACCAGGGCCTTATGCCATTCGGTAGCCTTGGCCATCTCCTCTTCCGGAATGTCTTCTATGACAGGCGCCCCGCCTTCAGGCCCCCAGGAATATTTTTTCATCAGGAGCACATCTATCAGCGAGTTGAAATCGGGTCCGGTCTTCAGCGGATACTGTATGGGAACCACCTTCGGGCCATAAATATCTTTCAGCTGCTCCAACAGCATGTCGTAATCGCATTTCTCATTATCAAGCTGATTGACCAAGAATATAACAGGCTTCTTCAGCTTCTCCGTATAGCGGAAATGGTTCTGGGTACCTACCTCCACACCATATTGCCCGTTAAGCAGCAATATAGCCGTATCTGTCACATTGAGCGCGGTAATGGCAGCTCCCACGAAATCGTCGCTTCCCGGACAATCGATGATGTTCAGCTTCTTGCCGTTCCACTCCACATGGAAGACCGTAGAGAACACCGAATATCCGTATTCCTGTTCTACCGGGAAATAATCACTTACCGTATTTTTGGCAGTAATCCTGCCGCGACGTTTTATAACCCCACTCTCATAGAGCAACGCTTCCGTGAGAGTGGTTTTACCCGATCCGTCATTGCCAAGCAAGGCAATATTTTTAATTTCATGAGTCTGATATACTTTCATGACGCTTACAAAATTTATAAGATGAATAAAAAACGGCATGCAAAACCATGCCCTAACTTTAATGAGGCGCAAATTAGACATTCTTACTCAAATATACAATTGTAACCAATGTGTTACTAAACAATGTTATTCAACATGTTTTTGGCCATTCCCTGTAAGAATCACAATATTACGCCACAAAAACGGACTTTTGAAGAATATGCTTTTCCTGTCTGGTATGGTTTGAAGATATTTCTCCGAAGATATTTTTGTATTCATGAAAGACATAACGGCCCACACGACAAATAAAAACAGGAAAAGATAACGGAAACAGACTGGATGGACAAAGAGATTCCGGACAGGCATCCCGATAGGACACAGAACGGACAGCAATACGGATGTCCAAAGTCCGCTACACATTATTATATATTATATATCCACAGCAAGCTGCCGACACCCCCCTGCTGCGGACGGAATCACAGCTTGCTGCGAACGGCTCCACAGCTTCCTGCAAATGGGTTCGCACCAAGCTGCGGACAGGTCCGCACCAGGCAGCGCAAAGGTTGTGTCGGCAAGACTTGCCGTCCGATGCCAAAAAAGCCTGCCCTGACAGTCCCTCTCCCACCCTTGGGACTCCGCACCAGAAAGTCCGTAAAAACCGGGGGAAAGCCTTTAACCCAAATCGGTCATTAGACCGCACAAAGGACATTTCTCCTCGAAAAGGAAATCTCTTCAGGTACTTTGCCCGTTTCTGTCAGCGTCTTGCTCCCCGTCTTGCCTTGACGTAGCCCGCTACGCCTTCGGCAAAACATGAAGCTATCCACTTGACATAAACAGGCAATCTACCTGAAGTCTAATGGCCGATTTAGGTTTAAAAAAGCCCCATTACTTGCCTTATGACAAAAAATCCCCCTTTTTTGACACAATAGTCTACCCTCCGATTTTCCAAATTGGATTACCTTTGTAGGCAAAGCAAAAGCTTTTTTCCATCTAAACAATAATCTACAAAAACCCAAAAGCTCTTATTTATGAAAAAACATTTTTTAAGTCTGGCCCTTTGCTTTGGCATGCTCCCATGGTTACCGTCTCAAGCGCAGACGACAACCGGCAATGAGGCCATCGTGCCCGGCACGGTATGGAACGATACCGAAGGCAATCCCATCAACGCGCATGGAGGAGGGCTGCTCTATCATGAAGGCGTATATTATTGGTACGGGGAATATAAGAAAGGAAAGACCGTATTGCCCGAATGGGCCACATGGGAGTGCTACCGCACTGATGTGACCGGCATAAGCTGTTACTCGTCCACAGACTTGCTGAACTGGAAGTTCGAAGGCATAGTGCTTCCCGCCGTGAAGGACGACATAGGCCACGACCTGCACCCGAGCAAAGTGCTGGAACGCCCCAAAGTAATCTACAACAAGAAAACCGGCAAATTCGTGATGTGGGCACACGTGGAAAGCGCCGATTACAGCAAAGCCTGCGCCGGCGTAGCCATAAGCGATTCTCCCACAGGACCGTTCACCTATATAGGCAGCTTCCGTCCCAATGGAGCCATGAGCCGCGACCAGACCGTATTCGTGGACGATGACGGGCGCGCATACCAATTCTATTCTTCGGAACATAACGCCACATTATATATAAGTGAGCTTACAGACGATTACCAACGCCCGAGCGGCCGGTACACACGCAATTTCATAAACAAAAGCCGTGAAGCGCCTGCGGTCTTCAAGCATGACGGAAAGTATTATATGCTGTCTTCCGGCTGTACTGGCTGGGACCCGAACCAGGCCGAACTGGCTGTAGCCGACTCCATCATGGGCGAATGGAAAACCATAGGAAACCCCTGCACAGGCAAGGACGCGGACAAGACGTTCTTTGCCCAAAGCACCTATGTGCAACAGGTCATGGGAAAGAAAGACGCCTACATAGCCATGTTCGACAGATGGAACAAGAAAGACCTGGAGAACTCGCTGTATGTATGGCTGCCCATATCATTCGAGAACGGAACGCCTACCATACCCTGGCGCGAGCGGTGGACACCGGACGAAGTGTTCGAGACGCAACCCGACTTTACCGCAGGCAACGGCACTTTCCTGCTCAACGGAAAGCCCTTCGTGGTAAAAGCCGCCGAACTGCACTATCCACGGATACCCAAACCCTACTGGGACCAACGCATCAAGCTCTGCAAGGCCCTCGGCATGAACACCGTATGCCTGTACGTCTTCTGGAACGCACATGAACCAGCTCCTGGGAAATTCGACTTCGAAGGACAAAAAGACCTGGCCGAATTCTGCCGACTGTGCCAGGACAACGGCATGTACGTCATCCTGCGGCCGGGACCCTATGTCTGTGCCGAATGGGAAATGGGAGGACTCCCCTGGTGGCTGCTCAAGAAAAAAGACATCCGACTGAGGGAAGATGATCCCTACTTCATTGAACGGGTGGCACTCTTTGAAGAGGCCGTGGCCAAAGAAGTGAAAGACCTGACCATACAGAACGGAGGCCCCATCATCATGGTGCAAGTGGAAAACGAATACGGCTCCTACGGGGTAAGCAAGAAATATGTGGCTCAGATTCGCGACATCGTACGGAAGAACTTCGGCAACGACATAACCCTGTTCCAATGCGACTGGGCCTCGAACTTCGAGCTGAACGGACTCGACGACCTGGTATGGACCATGAACTTCGGCACCGGAGCCAACATAGACCAGCAATTCAAGCGATTGAAAGAGCTGCGTCCGCAAAGCCCGCTGATGTGTTCAGAATTCTGGAGCGGATGGTTCGACAAATGGGGAGCCAACCACGAAACAAGACCGGCAGAAGACATGATAGCCGGCATAGACGAGATGTTGTCCAAAGGCATCTCATTCAGCCTGTACATGACACACGGGGGAACCAACTGGGGACATTGGGCCGGCGCGAACTCACCGGGATTCGCACCCGACGTCACATCTTATGACTATGACGCGCCTATCAGCGAGTCCGGACAGACAACACCCAAATACTGGGCACTGCGCGAGACGCTGGCCAAATATCTACCCAAAGGAGAAAAACAGGCCAAAGTGCCCGAACTCATCAAACCCATCGCAGTCAAAGAGTTCCAGTTCACCGAAATGGCCCCGCTGTTCGACAACCTGCCGCAAGGCAAGAAAGACAAGGACATACGTACCATGGAAGAATATGACCAAGGATTCGGAAGCATACTCTACCGTACCGCATTGCCACGGATGGACCAACCCTTCCTGCTCACCGTAAGCGACGCGCACGACTATGCGCAAGTATTCATTGACGGCAAATACATAGGCAAGCTTGACCGACGAAACGGCGAAAAGCAGCTCACCATGCCCGCCTGCAAGGAAGGGGCACAGCTGGACATTCTGGTGGAAGCCATGGGAAGAATAAACTTCGGCCGGGCCATAAAAGACTTCAAGGGCATCACCGACAGGGTCGACATTGCCGTACGGCTGAACGGCAGAACCTTCAGCAGCGAACTCAAGGACTGGGAGGTCTACAACATAGAAGACAGCTACGACTTCTACAAAAGCATGAAGTTCAAGCCCATAAGCTCCCTTACAGACGAAATGGGACAACGTATACCCGGTTGCTACAAGGCCACGTTCAACGTAAAAAAGCCCAGCGACACCTTCCTGAACTTCGAGACATGGGGCAAAGGACTGGTCTACGTAAACGGACATGCCTTGGGACGAATCTGGGAGATAGGTCCACAACAAACGCTCTACGTCCCCGGATGCTGGCTGAACAAAGGAGAGAACGAGGTGCTGGTATTTGACATCATCGGCCCCAAAGAAGCCAAATCCGAAGGACTGAAAGAGCCTCTGCTTGACCAGTTGCTGGTACAGAAGCCCCTCATACACCGCCAGGAAGGCGAGAACCTTGACCTGAGCCAGGAGAAGCCTGTGACTACAGGCAGCTTCAAGCCCGGCAACGGATGGCAGGAGATAGCGTTCGGACAGCCCGTCAGCGGAAGATACGTATGCTTAGAAGCCCTCAACTCCACAGACGGCAAAGACCTGGCCTGCATAGCCGAGCTATATCTGATTGACGAAAACGGAGAACGCCTGTCACGCGAACCTTGGACCGTGAGATATGCTGACAGCGAAGACGTGGGACACGTGAACCGATCCGGCGACAAGATATTCGACCTGCAGGAATCCACCTACTGGAGCACAGTGCCTGGCACCCCATATCCGCACACCATCGTCATAGACCTGGGAGCCACACATACGCTGAAAGCCCTCCAATATCTGCCACGTATGGAGACCGAAGTGCCCGGAGGCATAAAGGACTTCAAGATATATGTGAAGGACAATGACTTCAAGTACTGAATGAACTGACCCCGACAGCCCACGCGGATTGTGCGGACAAGGAAGACCAAAGAACTTCCCTCCTACACAATCCGCGTTTCCTTTCTTTCCACAGAGCCTGCCTGAACCCCAACAAACACTGTCCCGATTTGTGCCCCGCACACTCCGAACATGGATATAAGACAGGACAACGGCGGCATTTTGCCGCACAGGACAGCATATTGCAGACAAAAGGGAGGTCGTTAGGGGAATAATGCGTACATTTGCAGGCCAATGTTAAAAAGAACGTATGACAGATACTACGCTATTCCAAGACAAGACAGCGGTGTACTATACGCTGGGATGCAAGTTGAACTTTGCCGAGACGTCTGCCGTGGGCAGGCAGCTGAAGGAACTGGGGGTACGCGTGGCGCGGAAGGGTGAGAAGGCCGACATCTGCATCATCAACACCTGTTCGGTCACCGAAGTGGCGGACAGGAAGTGCCGACAGGCCATACACAAGCTGGTGAAGCAGCATCCGGGCGCTTATGTCGTGGTGGCAGGCTGCTACGCACAGCTGCAACCCGACACGGTGGCCCATATCGACGGAGTGGACCTGGTGCTGGGGGCGGAAGAGAAGAAAGACCTGGTGAATTACCTGGAACGCCTTGTCCGCGTGGGACACGCGCAAGGGAAAGGCACCCACACCTCCCCGCTGAAAGACATCCGCTCCTTCGCCCCATCCTGTTCGCGCGGGGACCGCACACGCTTCTTCCTCAAGGTACAGGACGGTTGCGACTACTTCTGCTCCTACTGCACCATACCCTTCGCCCGCGGCAGGAGCCGCAACGGCAGCGTGGAATCTCTGGTCGAGCAGGCGTGCCGGGCGGCCGGAGAAGGCGGAAAGGAGATTGTGCTGACCGGAGTGAACATAGGCGACTTCGGCAAATCGACCGGCGAATCGTTCCTGTCACTGGTAGAAGCCCTTGACCGAGTGGAAGGCATCGCCCGTTACCGCATATCATCCATTGAACCCGACCTGCTTTCAGACGAACTGATAGAGTTCGTGGCAAGCTCTGAAAGGTTCATGCCCCACTTCCACATTCCCCTGCAGTCGGGATGCGACGAAGTGCTCAGGCTGATGCGCCGCCGCTATGACTCCGCCCTCTTTGCCCGCAAGGTAGAAAAAATCAGGCAGCTTATGCCCGATGCGTTCATCGGGGTGGATGTCATGGTGGGAACCCGGGGAGAGACCCCGGAGTACTTCGAGCGCACCCGCCGTTTCCTTGAAGAGCTTGACGTGACGCAGCTACACGTATTCAGCTATTCGGAACGTCCGGGCACCCAGGCGCTGAAAATCGACCATGTGGTCCCACCTGAGGAGAAGCACCGGCGCAGCCAATGCCTGCTCAGCCTGTCCGACACCAAGACACGGGCTTTCTACGCCCGCCACATAGGGCGGGTTTTGCCTGTGCTGCTCGAACGTCCCAAGCCCGGCATGCCCATGCATGGGTTCACTCCCAATTACATCCGGGTCAGGGTGCCGTACGATGACAGGCTTGACAATCACATTGTAAATGTCCGTCTGGAAAAATTCAGCCCAGAAGACGACACGCTGGCCGGACAGATTGTGTCAGAAGAAAAACAGACATAAAAGAAATGACAAGATGGACAAGATAGCAGTGGTGATACTGAACTGGAACGGCAGCGCCATGCTCCGTTCCTTCCTACCTTCCGTAGTGGGCGGCTCAAAGGGCGAAGGGATACAGGTGTATGTGGCAGACAACGGCTCCACAGACAATTCCCTGTCTGTACTCAGGGAGCAGTTCCCTTCGGTCCGCGTCCTGGAACTCCACCGAAACTACGGGTTTGCCGAAGGCTATAACATGGCTCTGCGCCAAGTGGAAGCCCGGTATGCGGTCCTGCTGAATTCGGATGTGGAAGTGGTTCCGGGCTGGCTCACACCTCTATATACTTACATGGAGTCCCACCCCGACGTGGCGGCATGCCAACCCAAGATAAAGGATTGGAAACGGAAGGACCGCTTCGAATATGCCGGAGCGGGAGGAGGATTCATAGACCGTTATGGCTATCCTTTCTGCCGGGGACGGATATTCGGTGAGGTGGAGACCGACACCGGACAATATGACAGGGAAACGGAAGTGTTTTGGGTCAGCGGAGCGGCCATGTTCATCCGGTTAGCAGACTATAGGGACGTAGGCGGGCTGGACGGACGTTTCTTTGCCCATATGGAAGAAATAGATCTGTGCTGGCGGCTTAAGGCCAGAGGGCGGAGGCTGGTCTATGTGCCGTCCAGCGTGGTGTGGCATGTGGGCGGGGCCACCTTGAAGAAAGAGAATCCGCACAAGACCTATCTGAATTTCCGGAACAACCTGCTTATGCTCTACAAGAACCTGCCCACCGGCGAACTGCGGAAGGTAATGGCCGCACGCCTTCTGTTTGACTACGTAGCCATAGCAAATTTTCTGTTCCATGCCCAGTTTGCCGACGCGCATGCCGTGCTCCGCGCCCGCCGCGACTACAACAGGCTCCGCAAGACATACAGAGCCGACAGGACGGACAACCTAAAGAAAGCCACCTGCCCTATACCCACCGGACGTATGCCGATATGCCTTTTATGGCAATATTACATCAAAAAGGCGAAACATTTTCCGCAGCTCATGACCAGCCAATAGAACTGCTTGGGGAATGTATCTATAAAAGTCTTATCCGGTTTTCTAAAAAAGACAGACTGGATAAAAACGTAAGAAGAGAAATCCGGAACAGATGCTAAAAAAATCCTATCCTATAGTTTGTCTTTTATGCAAAAACACGTATCTTTGCACCCGATTTAAGGTCGGTTCCGTAGCTCAGCTGGATAGAGCAACGCCCTTCTAAGGCGTGGGTCTAGGGTTCGAATCCCTACGGAATCACTTTCATAACAAGCTGTATGACAATAACATACAGCTTGTTTTACATCAAGAGGCTTGTGCCAAGTTTTAAAAAAAACGGCAAAAAAGCTCGTGTATGAGCACATCTGTTTGTCGAGATGTTTGTCGGAAATGTTAAAACTATGGTGACTTTACATCTTACCGTCTTAGAACCTGTTCTAATTTTGCCCAGTACTATTTTTAGGATGTTTTTCCAAAAATATTTTCCCGTTGTCATAGGAGCGTAGCGGACTACGTGACGAAAGGGAATGGGAAAAGAATCCGAAAAAGGCTTGCGAACAGACTGAATAAGAATCTTAAAAAGGAAAAATCAAGCATATTTTTAGAGCCTGTCGTACATTTGTACGTTTAAATTTTCCTCTATAAGTTTTTTATTCAGCCTCTTTTGAGTCTCTTTCCGGTCTATTTTTCGGTTATACTTCGTCACGTAGCCCGCTACGCTCCTCACTACAACCGAAAAATATCCTCGAAAACAGTTCTCAAAATAAAGCTGAGCAAAATTTAAACAGGCTCTTAACTTCAAGACGAAATCCAGCAGGAAATTTGCCGGTTCTTATCATGCTAACTTTTTATAAAATCCGCAAAATAGGTGATCTCTATTTTCTAATACCCGAACTTCAGGATAAACAAGAGCCGAGGTACATTACGCAATCCTGACTCTTTTCACAATCTTACCTTAACAAAACACTAACTTGCAAACAAAAGGGGAAATGACAAAACAGCTATGCCAATTTTTCATTCCCCTGACATAATTTCCGCTTTTTGCATATGTAAAACCTTATCATTTTTGACTTGCATCAAGAAATATGTTATAAAACATGTTTTTTAAAAGAAGATTTGCTTGCAGGAGCTAAAAAGGCCCTATTTTTGTGTTGTAAAACATGGATTTGAGGGAAAATCCAACAGGATAACAAGTATTTTAAGAGAAGAGAGAAAAATGAGAATGTTAAAGAAAATCATTAAGAGAATCGGTAATAACAAAGCCGAAATCTGGGGATATTCCATGCTGGGCATGTATATCCGTTAAGGTAAAAAGAAAAAAGAATGTTTTCTAGTATTAACTAAAAATTTGTACGACTATGAAAAAGACTGCTAACATGATTAAGAAACTCTGGAGAAACATGGGTAAGAACAATGCCGATGTTTGGGGATATTCCACGCTGGGCATGCATATCCTCTAAAGCCAAAGAAAGAAAACAAATGTTTTCAGGTATCAATCAAAAGAATCTGTCCGGATTTCCCTCTACAGGGAATCCATCATTCGGACAGGTTCGAAAAACTTTATGATTATGAGAAGAAAACTAATTAATTCATTGAGACGGGTTCTGGCCGAAGTAGGCAGGAACGAAATGCTGTTAATGGAGCATACCGTCAGGAAATAAAAAACCAATCAAAATAGGAAGAAAGCTCAAAAGCTTTCTTCCTATTTTTGTTTTTATTTGGTCAATATCCGCAAATCCAATCCTCCAGTCCGGGCCATCAACTGAGCAACATAAAGAGAACGAGGAACCACATTAGACTCATCCAAACCTTCCCATATCCCGTCCGGACGATCTTTAAAGTGTCCTGGATATTTTCTCCCCTTCGTCCCCAAACTATAGTTTGAGCCTGAGGTCCAAGGATTTTGCACAGCCACACGCCTTGCCCTGCAATTCCACAGCACTTGCGTTACCCCACTCCAACCATGACCACTTCCCATATGGCCGCGATCCTGCACATTAATATCCCCATCGGTCACTACATTGTCGTACAATGTTCCCATAGCCCAACGATGATGTGGGCCGATATCGGCATATGCCTGTACAGCCACACAATTGTAGAACACATTAGGACCACACACTCTGGCTCCTGTCACATAGTCATGACGGCCTTCGGTGCTTTGACAGTTCATGAACAGATTCTGCTGTCCACAGTTATTGAACGAATAACGGAAACCTCCTGTAATGACCGACTTGGCCTCAAGACTACGACAGTTGCTCACCGTAATATTCTTGGACAAGGCCTCACAACTTACCGCACCATACCCCATATAGCGGCAGGTAATGTTCCTTATCCAACAGTTCTCCGCTTTATCAACCTGAATGCCAATCCATCCGTGTTCTGTATCCTCGTAATCTTCAAAATCGGACTCAAGACACATGTTCTCCACTCCCACCTCCTCTATGCGACCGCTGAAAATATATTTGAATAATTCTCCTCCACCATATTTCTGCTCCATCTGCATCACTACCGGATTGTCTATATACACTGTGTCGCCCACAACTTTCACAATCTCTCTCTCAAAAGAGAAATTGTAACCGGACGGCTCCCATTGTCTGGTACCCTGACGCACCTCAATCTGGTCCATTCTAATGTCATGAATCCAACGCCTTGTTCCCGGACGGAAAAGAATGACACGATCCCCTGCCTTGAAACTTCCGACAGAAGAGACTCGAAGCACATGCGTCCCCACCGGCACAAACGTATCTGTCAGAGCCACACGGCTGCCAGGCACTTCCTGTCTCTCACCCTTCCCTTTTATTTCTATCAACGCATACCGTTTCTTTCCTTTGGCCAGCAAGCGGGTTTCATTTATGTTCTCCCCTTCTCCCATAAGGACTATGCCACTCGCAGCAATCTTAAGGCTTCCATATATAGGATAGGTTCCACGCTTCAGCAATATGGTGCCGCGATGCCCGTTACAATCCGGCATCATCCCGGCCACTTCGTCAATGGCATCCTGTATATGCTGGCGGTTGTCTCTCCCTTCCAAGGGTCGCAACACTTTGACAACGTTAAAAGAAGGGACAGATTTATCTCCATGATGATAACCCACACGGCTGAAATCGGGTATCACATTACCCTGTCTGTCCGGATAATAAACCAGCTTACCTTCCGCTGTAATCTCAACAAGACTTGAATGCCAAGCCGGAGGCATTTTGGTCTGTGCCTGTACCATCATGCAGACTGATGTCCAAAGCACTGAAAGAAGAATGATTCCTTTCATAACAAATTGATTTTAAGTTAATTATAGTTTTTTTCTAAGACATATCAAGATATCAAAACACATTGTACACATAGAATCATTTCTTATCAAAGGAAGGCAAGCCCATATGTCGTAAAAGTCTCATGTACCTTGTGCCAGACAAAGATACTATAAAGCTATGAAACATGACCTTATCTTTCCCGGGTAAAAAACGCTCACGTTCCATAGCTTTTCACACAAAAAAGCAGCATCTGAGCACTGACGGAAAAGACAGGACTTGCATACGTTAAGCATAAGGCGTATCTTCACACCCAATCTGGCATTACGCACAATAAACCCCATCTGCCGCAGGAAGCTGTGACAACATATAGGCTTAACGCGAGAAATATTCTCAGAGGAATATCCCCAAACAGTACTAAGCAAAATTAAACAAGCTTATAGCCTTCTGAAGAAGTCGTAAGATAGGAGACCGTGTCTTTAAAAGCAGAAAAAGCCTACAACATATTGCAGATTAAAAAAAAATGTCTACCTTTGCACCCGAATTTGAAAATATGGGTAAGTCCTATACGGCCAGCTCCCTGTGAATCCTCCAGGGCTTGATCGCAGCAAAGGTAGCAGGTTGTAGCGGCGCGATATAGTAAGCTTACCCACCTGCCTCTTTAGCTCAGTTGGCCAGAGCACGTGATTTGTAATCTCGGGGTCGTTGGTTCGAATCCGACAAGAGGCTCAAAACAAACCTCCATCTCACAGTGGGTAGTGTCGGACAAGAAACGGCATTATCCGCTTTTTTTTAGATTAGCAGACATAGCAAGAAGGTGGGGCAAAATGTCCCACCTTCTTGCTATGTCCTGCACATGCATCAGTACAACGGATGCATATTTGCCCCCATATATAGACTTGCGATGTTTTCCCGATAGCGTTTCTTGCCGTGAGGGTTATCGGATATGAACGGAAAAATACTCCTGGAAAAACATCCTGAAGCTGTCCTACACAAAATCCAAAATTCTGCTATTCCGGTATGTTTTCCAACGTGTTCACCAAAAAGCTATAGAATTTTCCTACAGAAGGAATGTTGGCTCTTTCATCAGGAGAGTGAGGGGAGAGCAAAGTTGGACCGAAAGATATCATGTCCAATCCAGGATGGGAGGCACCTATAATGCCACACTCCAGTCCGGCATGAATGACTTTCACTTCAGGCTTATTGCCAAACAACTGTTCGTAGGACTGTATCATTGCGTGCAGGATAGGAGAGTTGACGTCAGGCTGCCATCCCGAATAAGCTCCGCTCAGTTCCACTTTCATTCCAGCCATGGCGAAGCAGGATATGAGACAGTCTGCCAGATAGTCCTTCATTGTTTCATTAGAGCTACGTGCCAATATGCATATGGTTGCCTTGCCTTCTCTAATATCTACTATCGCCAGGTTAGATGAAGTCTCTACAGTGTCGGGCACGGTAGGAATCATGCGCATTACTCCATCCTGACAAGCCATCAGCGCATCCACCAGATTGTCTTGTATCTCTTGTGGTACCATGCTTGTCGGCATGTCGGTCTCTTCCATATACAGACAGATGTCATTCTCTATGGAAACATATTCAGAAATTAGCTGATTTTCGTACTCTTTGATGTAATCGTTAAGGTCGGCCATATCGTCAGGGTTGAAAAGCAGTGTGGCGTGTGCTTCTCGTGGTATGGCATTGCGCATGTTTCCGCCTTCGAAGTTTGCCAGACGGCAGTCAAACTCTATGAGCAGGTCGTGCACGATGCGTATGAGCTGTTTGTTGGCATTGGCCCGTCCTTGGTTGATTTCCAGTCCGGAGTGCCCTCCCCGTAGTCCTTTCAGAATGAGCTTGCGTGGCACCAGTCCCTCTGCGGCAGGCTCTTCCTTGTATTCCATAGTGGCAGTAATGTCTACGCCTCCTGCGCAACCTATGTAAAGTTCCCCTTCCTGTTCGGAGTCAAGGTTCAGCAGGATTTTTCCTTTCAGCGTTCCGGGTTTCAATCCGAATGCGCCATACATGCCGGTTTCTTCGTCACGTGTGATGAGGGCTTCCAAAGGTCCGTGTTTCACCTCCGTCGATTCAAGTACTGCCATGATGGCGGCTACCCCCAGCCCGTCATCAGCTCCCAGCGTAGTGCCGCGCGCTTTTACCCAATCGCCGTCAACATAGGTTTCTATAGGGTCTTTTGTGAAGTCATGTTCAATATCGTTGTTCTTCTGCGGCACCATGTCCATATGTGCCTGTAGTATGACCCCCTTGCGCCTTTCCATACCGGGTGTGGCAGGTTTGCGTATGATGACATTGCCTGCTTCATCGGAAAATGATTCCAGGCCCAGTTTTTTGCCAAAATTGACAAGGTAATCGGTTATGGCTTCCATATGTCCCGACGGACGTGGAATGCGCGTAAGCGAATGGAAGTGTTTCCATACATTCTGCGGTGATAATTGTGCGATTGTAACCATAATATTTATAATTAAGTTTCGGGCAAATATAGCATTTAATTGGCAATAGTGAGGACCTAAGGGATAGAAAAATACACGCCCTCAGCTATCTGACTTCAAATTCCGCGTTCAACTCTATCTTTTCTTTACCTGAATGAAAATGTTTTCTTATACTATATTTACCGCCTGACAAATGATAATATTTGCTCACAGGAAAACGGAAACAATACAACAATGGAGCTTTGTTCTTTCTAAAAGCATCATCTTCCCACGAGGAACCGGTAATCTTGCGCTCCGGATCAACCCATTCCTTCCCATTCCACCGATACATAAACCAGCTCCTGCCATACAGTAACGGAGTGGCAGTAGAATTTGCGACAAATACGTTAATCTCTTGTACATCCGTTCCGTAAACAGGATATTCCGTCCACATGGAAACAGGCTCGCCTTTATATCCGTTCGGCAACGCCAGATAACATTGCAAATAGAACAATTTTTCTCATTGCATAAGTTCTCCTTCTCACTATAAATTCTTACGTCCGAAAAAGCAATGTTCTGCCCACGCCTGCCAGCTTTAGATTTAAGAAGTAAAAAAACGGTTTCCCGTCACACATCTGTTTAGGAGAATAGTAGGGTAAAACGGAAGTATGGACTTTGAAGCCATATAGGCTCTTGTCAATACCACTGGATATTGCTTTGCGTCTGGCTTCGTTTGTCCCACTTCAGGTCTTGCAACATGCTGGCATTGGCTCTGATGGTAAAGTTGTAGTATTTCCATCGCCCGAAGGGAGACAGGCTGGCACTCATACTGAAACAATGCAGGTCGCGGGTAATATTGAAAGTAGTCTGGGTTATTTCTTTTGCCTCAAAGTCATAACCTGTGTTGAAAGTGATGGCCCATTTATTTGATATTTTCACATTACCATTGATATTAAGGGCATTTAGACTGAACTTGTAAGGGTAGCGCATGGTATGCTTGTTGATGGGCTTTGATGTATCTTCGCTAATATTGAATCCTGTACTCAAGTTGATGGACCATGGCATTTTGAATACCTGATAACCGTCTTCGTCTATGTCGGCTTGCCGTTTCTCCTTTTTCTTAGGCAATCCGTCATTTCCTGTTTCGGTATCGGTAGTATTGGCTTCTCCATCTTTATCTTTTTCTTCTCCTTCAGCCTCTTCTTTTTCGCCAGTAAAGAAAGCTTTTATTTTTTTCCACGAATCGTTGTTCAAGGTATAACTGAATGACGTGCCATATCCTTGGAAGCGGCCGAAGCGGCCATATGACCATTCGGTACGGTTGCTGGGCACCACTCTGCCGTTCTCGTCAAAGGTATAAGCATAGGTAGCGAAGGTGGAGCTCATACTGAAGGTGTAATTCTTTGACAATTTCATACGCAGATTCAGGTTCAGGTTACTCCACGGGCGTACTTTGGCTGCCGTGTTATACGACAGGCTGGCTCCCAATTCGTCAATGAGACTTATTTTGCGTATGGAATCATTCCTGTCCTTATACTTCATCTCTATGTTATTGGACAGGCTGAATGAAATACTTCCTGATTTGCCTTGTCCGGGAGGACTGAACGCTTGCCCTGCATAAGGTGAATACGAGACGGTGTCTTGCGGCATTCCGTTTCTATCTGTACGTACATAAGATTCCCAATAGCCATATCTGGCCGCTCCAAAGTCGGGCGACATACTATAGCTTATACTGGGAGTGATGACATGGCGTATCTGTATTTCTTTTTTAGGGAATATAATAGGCTTGTACATAGCGTATATTTTAGTGTTGGCACTGACGCTTCCGCTGTAGTTATATACGCGGTGGAAACCATAGATAGTGTCGGTATTTACGGCCCGTTGGGCGTTCTGATCCCAGTCTTGCATTATCTTGCGTGTGTACCAGCGCTCGGTATAGTTGAAACTCGGCGTCACGTTGAAGTATTTGAAAAGAGTAAATGTCGCGCTGACAGGAATTTCATGCTGCATGCCGTTTTCCCAGTCCTTTATGAGGTTCGATTTGAACAGCAGGTTGTCTTTGGTCTGTATGCTGTTTTTCAGTCGTCCTGTATATCGTAATGATATTTTTTCATACCAGCGTTCATCCCCCACTGCTTGTTTGCGCTTGAATGGGTATATGGTGGTAAGCGATATGTTCATATCCGGTAAGGTGACATTCACCGATGAGTCACGCATGGTTTGGGCGATATTCATGGTGGCCGATATCGTAAGCTTTTTATCAAAAAAACTGCGCGAATAGCTTATGGATGATGTCTTGGTGTTCTGTGCCATGGCTTGCGCGTTATACAGATTGCCTATGTTGGTGCGTTCGTAACTGCTGGTCGCAAAGTTCACGCTGGCCGAGAACGACTGGTTCGGGTTGGCTTTGGGATCCTGGCGGTGGGACCATACCAGTTTGAAGTCCTTTGCCACCGAGTAGTCGGGCAACCCTTTATCTCCCGTCTTTGTCACCTGGTAGCTGAACTGCAACAGTCCGGAGTATTTGTAGCGTTTCACGTAATTGGTTTCCGCATTCAAGGCCCAAGAACCTTTGGTGAAGATGTCACCCTGCAGTTTCAGGTCCATCTTGTCGCTTATGGCGAAATAATATCCTCCGTTAGTCAGTCCGAAACCCCGGCTTGAGTCATCCATGTACGAGGGCATAAGGAATCCCGATGAATAGCTGCTGGAAAAGGGGAAAAAGAAAAAGGGTACGGCCAAAGGCAACGGCACATCTTCCACCACCAGATAGGCGGGTCCCGTCACCACATTCTTTTTAGGACGCACCTTGGCATAATTCATCTTGAGGTAGAAATGCGGGTGCTCATGGTTATCACATGTAGTGTACATGCCTGTCCGCATATAGAACTCGTTGTCTGTTCCCTTTTTGGCATTGTTACCCGTGACATAGCCTTCACCTTGTTGACTCACTACGTTACTTATCAATCCTTTCTTACTTTTGAAATTGTAACGTATGGTATTTGTCTCGTAGGGTGTGTCCCCATCTTTAAATACAGGCATGCCTTCCAGATTGCCCAATGAATCTTCCACGCCATGTGCATACACGGTGCTGCTGTCCATGTTCATGGTAATGACTTCTGCTGTCAGTTCAATTGGCTTAGGTTGCTGATAGGTCACTTTGGCCTCACCATACAGATGTGCATATCCGCTTTGGGTAAATACGATGGAATCTTTGGCTTCATATACCACCGGGGCTTCCAATGGTTGTTTTTTAGGACCAGCGGAATCTCTGCCCAATGTGTCACCCGGCATTACGGACAATGAGTCATTGCTCAGCGTGTCGTTTTGCTGATGCAACGCACTTATGCTTTCCGGTGTAGGTTGGACGCGTCCCCTTCGGCGTTGCGAGGCTGCATTGCCGGCTACTAGCAGCATAATGAAGAGTATGATTAGCGATGTGTATGTATTCTGTTTCAATGAGAGTCAGGAGCTATGTTGTATTCCGGGGGGCAAAAGTAAGTATTTTATGTGGATAAATTCTGTTTTTAAATACTTTTTAGAGCCTGTTTGATTTTTACTCAAGACCGAATGCCTGTTTTTAGTATACTTACAGAAACAGTTCGCACCAGTGGTCAAACCGCTTTACGCCGTCTTCACCGTAACGTTCCAGGCTTTTGCGTGCCTTCTCCACAGTCTTTTCCCTGTCCAAATGGGTCTTTGAATAAAATTTGTCGGCAAAGCACACTACCTGTTCCTCTATACTTACCGGTATCATGTCACGGTGTGGAACGGGCAGATTATCGGCTTCTATATGTTTTAGTGACAGTCCAGCTCCAGTATGACGCTCACATACCAAAGCATGGCGGGGAAATCCTTCCGCGCGCATTAAGTCGGCACCCAAGTAACCGTGACAAATATAGGGCTTGTCGCCGAAACATTGTATATCGGGGGCGTTGGTCTTGAAGATGCCAATGTCGTGCAACATGGCCGCCTCGTATAGGAACTGCTCGTCAAGCCCCAGCTCCGGATGTCGTGCGGCTATCCACAGGGCTTTGTCACTCACCTGACGACTGTGTATGGTCAGAATCCGTTTTAACTCGTTGTCTTCAGGATAATATTTGTCTATCAGTTTAAGTGGCGATGATATAGGGCTCATTTTTTTTCGAATTTGTATATCAATATGTTGGCACGCAAGTCGCAGCTGCGGTAAGGGGTGGTATATACTTCGGTCAGCCGGTATGTCGGGCTGTAGTGCTGCAGGAATCCGTCCTTAACCTTGGCCGACAGCACCACATAACCGGTTCCTGTCGGCTCTTCCAGCGAAAAGTTGCGCATGCGGTCATTCAGATAATAATTGGCGCAATAGAAACGTATGAGCCGGTCTGTGTACGAATATATGGGACCGTCGGGCACATACCCTGCAAAGCATTCGGCCAGTTTCTTGTCTGATTTTACTGAGAGCACTGTAGGCTGGTACACTCCGTCAAGTGCCATGAATATGCACAGCATACATACGGCCACGCCTCCCAACAGGCGGGTTGCCGAAGTTTTCCGCCATACTGCTACTATACTCCATGCAGCGGCTATCACAGGCAAAAGAACAATCAGCCATTCCGAAAAGGAGAACGAGGTGTCACGCAGTGCGTGCATGAAAGCCACATTCTCCGCCGCGTGCCGTCCGTTTCCCCACAGGCTTTCGGGTATGAGGTCAAGCCGTACCAGTGCGAAAACCAACGTCAGCACGATTCCCAGTGTGGCGAATAGCCAGGCCGATATGCGGAATGTTCTGGTATCGCGACCGGTTTCTGTTAAAAGATATTGTGCCAGCAGCATGGCCATGAACGGATAAATGGGAAGCAGGTAGACGCTACGCTTGCTCTCTGGAATGCAGTAGAATATGAATATGAACAATATCACTACCCAAGCGAAAAGTTGCAAAGGGGGCTGCGAACGGAAACGGCACCATGCGTGACGCAGGCACTCCTTCCATGATTCTCCTGCCGACCTCAAGTGTATTTTTTTCCATTTCAATCCAAAAAGCGAGATAATCAGCACCAGCGTCCAAGGTATCCATCCCCAGATGATGGTGAGGAAGTTATACCATAAAGGATTGTGGTGTGAAGGGTAAGACATTTTATTGAAGAAACGCCCGGTGTTCTCCTCCAGCATGAGATTCATAAAGGCATCCCCACCCTGGCGGTAAGCAGCCCAGAACCATAAGGCAAGTGGAACCAGTGTCAGCAATCCTATACCCAACAGTGAGAAGAAAGTGGAAGCCAGCCTGCGTCCACGCAGTAGCTGGTAGATGCCTATGCACACACAGGGGAAGATGGAGCCTACAGGACCTTTGGTCAGCGTGGCACACGCCATAAGTACGACAGCTACCCAAGGTACGCCGTGGCAACCTTTCTCGTCCCAACGAAACAGCAGACAAAGAGACATTACAATGAACGACACTTGCAGCATGTCCAGACGGCAGGCTACGGCAGCCCGGTGTACTTCAAATGACGTAAGGAGCAACACGGCGGAAAGCAAGGCTGTAGCGGTGTCTTTCCGCTTTGCCACAAACCGGAAGAATACCAGTTGCATGGCAAGGAAAGCGGCGGCCGACGGAAAACGTGCCGTATATTCGCTGACCTCTCCCCCGAAAAGCCAGGACACGGCAGCAATGCACCAATACAGGAAGGGTGGCTTATAGGCAATGTCCGCCCCATAGTTTACAGGCAGAATCCAATTGCCGCTTTGCAGCATCGATACAGCCACTATGGCCTCGCGCGGTTCCCCTTTGGAGTAAAATATGGTTTCGCCCAAAAAAGGAAGGACGGCCAGTGCGCTCACTGCGGCTACCAGCCAGAATGTCTTTTCTCTGTTCCAAGTCATGTCTTTCATAGAAAAACTTATGTGAGTCAGTTTTTGCGGGCAAAAGTACGAATTATTCTGCAACAATGTCTACTTTTGCACGAAATACTAACCGTCATCCGCCAAACCCATCCCATCTATGCTTCCCTGTCGCCAGTTTCTCCGTTTTGCCTTGGTGGGCGTTATAGCCACGGCTATCCATTATGGCTTTTATCTTCTGCTGCAGACCTGCATCAATGTCAATGCAGCCTACACCGTAGGCTATGCCCTCAGTTTTGTGGCCAACTTCTACCTTACGGCATGGTTCACCTTCCACAGCCGTCCGTCGTGGAGGAAAGCTGCTGGATTTGCCGGAGCGCATACCGCCAATTACTTTCTTCATATGCTGTTACTCAACGTCTTCCTTTGGGCTGGTATCTCTAAAGTTTATGCGCCCGTGCCCGTGTATGCCATAGCTGTGCCTGTGAATTTTCTGCTGGTGCGGTTCGTGTTCAGACATGGACAACGGGAACCGACAAGGAGAAACGGGCATACGAAAGACTACAAGTGAGCTGGTCTTGCCCGGTAGAACTTCCCGACGGTGAAGGACGAACCACCCGCCATATGGAAGGAACAACAGGAACTTGCGGAGCGTTCTCCTCTGCTGTTCCTCTTTGAATATGTTTCAGGCGTAGTGGCCCGGGTTATAAATGAGAAGCCGCATCGTTAGCCCAAATCCGCATCTTAGCCGTGTCGGTCATTTCATAGCGGATGTAGAACGAGATTCTTTCAATGAGCTTTCTCATAACGCCTCAAAATCAATTTGTCTCTTTCTTTACCGGTATCGGCAACGCATCGGGATTAGTCGTATCAAGACTCCACTCCCAGTCATAATCAGTCAGGGCGGCGTTCATTTTTGATACGGCATCTGTCCAGTTGTCTTCCACTTTCGTGGCTTCGCCGGTTCCGCTGCCGATACCATCGGTAGCGGTACCACTCCAATGGCAGGCGGTTACGGTACCACGGTCGGCATAGCCTACCACTCCACCAACGTTGTCTGTTCCGGAAACGTTACCTTCTGCATGATAACAGGCGATGATGGTACTATTGTTATAACCAACCACACCGCCGACCTGCTGATGTTCCCCACTTATGTCACCTGTGGCATAGCAGCAAATAATGGAACCCCCATTGGCATGTCCAACCACTCCGCCGACATAAGAATTATCGTTGGTTCTCGTGGAGATTACATCGCCAGTGGAAGAAGAGGCAATAACTTTAGGGTTAGTTCCGTATTGCCTCCCTACAATGCCACCAACACTAGCAGTGCCTGTAACCGTGGCGGAAGAATGGCAATTGATAACACTCCCATTATAACATAGTCCAACTATTCCGCCTACATACATTCCTGAATTTGTCACAGTGCCCTCCATCGAACAGCCGGAGACAGAGCCAACATTGTTGTATCCCACTATACCGCCGACACCCTGAGTGGTTGAATTAGAAGAACCCTCTATAAAACCGCTTACCGAACAAGCGGTGATAGTTCCGGAGCTTTCTCTTGCTATTGCACCACAACCGCTTTCTGTTATCTGTACGTTTTCCAATCTCAGATTCTTCACTACACCATTTATATCTATCTTGTCGAAGAAACCCGCTGTACCCGTCAAGCCTGTGATGGTGTGCCCTGCTCCGTCAAAAGTGCCCGCAAAATTTCCTACGGTTGTCCAGTTACTGCCGCCCTCCGCTACTTCAGACAGGGTGATGTTGTCGGCGAGGGTGCAGTTCAATGACGGATTGTTTTGTACGGCTGTCGCCCAAGCCTGCAAGGCCGCAGGGGAAGACACGATGTATGTGCTGCCGTCATCGGCAATATCCAGTCCGATAATTTCTGTTGCCGTGCTGCCCCAATTCCCATCAACGCTTGCCGTGAAAGTCACGTTGGTCAGGCCGAGGTTCTTCACGTCACCCACGAGGGTGGTGTGCTTGTTCGGGCCGAGCGGCACGTTGGTAACTTGCTGGCTGTTTGTGCCGTTGGCAAGGGTCAAATCCTGGTTGACTTCATCCACCAAGGCGTAGAACGAAAAGACTTCCGCGCCATCCGTTGTGCCGGTGATGGGATTGCCCACTATATGTTCAAAAGAAGTGTCATTGGTTTCGGCTACCTTCATAACGGTTTCATCGGCTACATTGTATTCCGTGTAGGTGGTCGGCACGGTGACGGTGATTTTACTGCCTGCCTCCACATTCGTTGTGGTCTTCAGCGTCACTTTCGTCACTACGTGCTTCAATTCAGCCGTTATCTCTGTAGGTTCGGATTTTTGGTACTTCCATATTTCGCTACGCTTCGCCCAAGCAATTATATCTTTATAATAATCAGCGTACCTTAAATCGGTTAAACCTTCAGGGGCGTCAGTTTTTTTCACATTATCCGCCCAATACAGGAATACGTAGGTTTCATTTGGGTTAAGGTAAACGTTTGCAAGAGAGAAAGTCCCTTCCGCTGTCGGCTCTCCCATATCCAGCGGCTTGGCAAGGTCGCCCGACGCAGGTGTCAAGGTCTTACCGTTATCATCTGTTGTGAAGGCCTGCACATAGCAGCGTGTCGGGGCTTCATCTTTGTCCGCGCTGACAGTGCGCGTCTGCACACCGTCGCCCACGGCGGCCGAGAGGGTGACGGGCACGAGGCCGTCATGCCCCGTGTCCGTCATCACTTCGTTCGGACTGCATGATGCCAGCAGCACGGCGGCTGCCAGCACCGGGAGTGTTCGGAATTTGAATTTGTCAATCATGTGCAATCAATTAAAAAGGTTTGTCCTCTTCGGTCCAATCCTCGCTCACTGTGGCCTTGATATTGCCCCAAACCAGTCCGGCGTGGTAGATGTCGCCCGTCAGCGTGATGTGGGTGTTGGCTGAAACAGGCACGTCATTGATGTCAATGGCCGGATTTTCTAACGGACCGTCGTAATGCAAGGCAAGTTTCTGTGTGCTGCCGTCGCCCAAAACGTAGAAATGGGCTACTTCCGCATTGGCTTCATATTCTCCGTCAGTGACATCGAGCATATAGCCGCCGGAAACTTCCGAATCTGCCACTACTGCACCCGTTTCCACATTGTACATGCTGTACACGTTAGGCACGGTGACGGTAAGGGGCCATGCGTCGCTGACGGTGAAATCCGATTCCGTCATCACGGTCACACGGGAAACGACATGGCTTAAGGTCACGTTTATGCCTTCCGCGCTCCACTGCTTATCCAAGTCTTTTCCTGCCCATGCGATGGTCTGCCCGTTGGTGTATTCCACCGCTTTCAAGTCTTTAGGAGCGGCAGTGCCGTCAGCTTCCGTGTCCGCCCAAAAGAGGAAGTCGTAGGTCGCGTCCTCCTTGAGGTACACCGTGGTGGTGAAAGTGCCGTCTGTGGAAAGTGTCATTTCTTTCACATCGGAATTGTTGTCCTCCAATTCCGAGCCATCGCCATTGAGTATCTGCACGTAGCAGCGCGTTGCATCGACATCGCCTGCGGCGCGTGTCTGCATCCCGTCCGTGGGCAGGGAGGCGGTGATGGTCATCGGCTTCAGACCCTCGTTGTTGTTCACTGTATTTTGCAGCCCGTCGTCTTGGCTGCAGGATGCCAGCAACGCTGCGGTCGCCAACATCAAAACTGTTGCTTTTCTGTTCATCATTTTTTATTTGTCAATAAATCGTTGTCACTTTATATTTGGAAGCAGTCGGCTATGAATGCAGTTTGCCTCACATCTTCGCTTGTTTGTGTATGCCTATTCAGCCGGACTATTCAATTTATCTGAAACATTTGAAAAATCATTATAGACACCCTTATAACCAGAATCATAATAAATATGATAAGCAGAATTCTCGTTTATATAAATATAGAGAGCTTTAGAAATATCATTATGCCTTATCACAAAAGTGTAATTGTCATCCAAGACTTCATTGAAAATATTGCCGCCAGTAGTAGTAAGGTCAAGTTTTACGTTTTTATGAAAAATAACACTTAAAACCGCTTCCAAATCTTTTATGTTTCCTTCTGGCAAATAAAATCTATCGACACCGCCTTCCGTAGTTCCTTCAGACATGCCATTTTCGTCTTTGAAAAAGAAGTCGATTTGTTTCTCTACATATTTACTTGTCGCTCCCCATTTGGGATTGTCTTCCGACAAGTCGCCTTGCAGATAGACGTGGGTATTGGCGGCAAGAGGCACACTTTCAATGGTCTGCTTCAATAAATGAAATTCCACGTCCACACTTTGCGCTTCGTCTTTGGAAATGAAATAGAAAGATGCCACTTCCTTATTAGCTGCAACATTGGTAGGTCCTTCAAAAGTCTTGACCAACGTCTGTTGAGAGAATGTAGAGTTGGCAGGGGCAGCCACGTTGTATGAACTGGCGCAGGTGGCGGTCACACGGACTGCTTCCCCGGCTTCGGCTGATGTTTCCGTGGTCGTTTGCAGGGTGAGCTTAGTCACGGCGTGTTTCAGACTGACGGTTGTTCCAGTTACCTCCTCCGGCGTACCTGTGGTGTGATAAGCGTATGCCACAGTTCCTGCTTGGTAAGGCACCGCAGTAAGGTTGCTGATGTCTTGATTTCCATTATCCGCCCAAAACAGGTAAGTGTATTCCGCGTTGGAAGCAAGTTCAACTGTAAAAGTGTAGTTATCGTTACTTGATGTTCCTGCAATGGGGTCTGTCACCTTCGTTACGCCAGCCGCGTCATATACCTGCATATAGCAGCGTGTCGGTTGGTCGTCTGTCGTGGCAGTCGGTGTGCGTGTCTTGGCATCACCCTCCATCACAATGTCGGGCGACACGGTGAATGTGTAAGTCTGCGTCTGCCCTGTGACAGGAGCATCTCCGCCATCCTCCAGCAACTCGTCCTGGCTGCAAGAAGTGGCAAACAAAGCCACCGCAAACGCCATGAATATGTATCTTAGTTGTTTCATTTTATTTCCCTTAGTTCAATAAATAATCAATCAAAACTCTATCACAATATCCTCGCCCCATTCGGTGTCAATCTGCACACCGCCCGGAGTCTTGCCAGCCGTGAGGAAGTGCCCCGTGACAGTGGTGAGGTGGCCCCGCTTGTAGGGTATCTTCACGTGCTGCACGGTGGCGACTGCCTCGCCCGTGTTGGTGTCAATCATCTCTATGGTGACGGTAACAAACGATTCCTCGCCGTTGGTCAGCACGAAGTCCGCGCCTACCTGTCTGTTCACTTTTGCATCGTACCCCTCGGCCACGGTAGGCACGGAGGTGTAATGTATGCCCGTGTTGAGCGCATCGTTGGGCTTGCCCGTGGCCACGTTGAAGCCCGTGGGGAAGAAGCCCTCGTAGCCCTCGTAGGTGACGCGCACCTGCAAGTCCTCAATGGGCGGCAGTGCCTCGCCCTTGTTTATCAAGTTATAATACGCTTCCACGTCGGTGGCAATCAGGCGGTACTTGGCGAAAGGACGCACCAAAGAAACAGCCCCCTCAACTTCCCCCGTGGGGGAGCTTGGAACGCTCAACGTAGTAGTTGAATAGTACGCATCCTTCTTGCCCGTATCGCCATTGGCCACATAGTTATCGGTAAGGACAAGGACTTTGCCGAGGTCGTCGGCATTGTAGTAGCCGCCATTCCAGTCCGCCCATAGGCGCAGGTCGTAATCGCCCGGCATCAGGGAAAGTTCAGCCAAGAATGTGCCGTCCGCCTGCAAGACGCAGTCCTGCACACGGCGGTGTACGCGGTTGCTCGTTCCGGCCTGATAGACCTCCGCCACGCAGCGCAACGTCTTGCCTTCACTGCCAGCACGGGTGGCCGTGTAAGCCGGCAAATCAAGCCCAGGCACGGAGAGCGCAAGGCGCACCGTGGAAAGGTGGATGCCGCTTGTGCCGTCCGTCAGCACCAGGTGCAGCCGCTCAATGTCGCCCGATGCCACCTCCACCTGCTCCGAGGCGGTGAGCATATAGGGAAAGTCGGCGGCGTGGGCCTTGAGCCATTCCACCAGGTCCGGGATGGTCGTCTCCTCCGGCAACGGCTCCACTTTCGTGTCCGCCGGGTCGCCGTTGGCCACGATGACCAGCGTGTAGCTGCCCGCCGGGACGGGGATATACCCCGAAGCCAGCCCACGGGGATTGTCGTAAGTCTCGCAGAGGACGGCGGTGCCGTCGCTGCCGAAAAGGTAGAGCGTGAGGTCCGTGACCTCCGCGTTGCTTTCCAGTCCTATAATCATCGCCCCCTGTCCTTCGGGCAAGGAATATTCGCCCTCGTGCGCGTCGCCGTCGCAGGCCGTCAGGCAGATACCCAAGACCACGCACAGCACGAGGCAGGCGTATGACAATCCTTTCATTTCATGTATCCGATTCATTCTTATCATGTTTCTCTATTAGTTCATACCAGAGTCTGTCACTACACGCCTTGCCTCCTTTGCGGACGGAGCCTGCGTGTCGCTGCCCCTGCCCACGGTGCGGATGCGCGAGGCTCCGATGCCCTGTGCCACGAGCCATGCCTTCAACGCCTCGGCGCGACGGAGCGACACACGTCCGTTCACCGCCCGGCTGCCCTGCGTGTCGCACCAGCCCGTGAGGGTGACAGCCATACCGGGATTCTCCTTCAGGATGGCGAGTATTTGGCGCGCCTTAGGCAGTTCGGAAGCCGTTATCTCCGTGCCGTCGAAGGGGAAATAGATGACGGGGAAGGAAACCTCCGCCGCTTCCTCCGTGGGAGAGCTTACGGAAACCTTATCGGTGGTTTCCGTTGTGTCCGTCTTTGTCGGTTCTTCCTCCACATTGAGGGCGGCTTCGGGCTGCTCCACGCGCTCGTCGCACTCCGTCCTTACGGGCGTGGCCGGTTCAAGCGGCGTGGCAGACAGGATTTCCGCCGGTTTCCGGGCTTTCCTGCCGCCCAAAGAGAAGCCGAGGCGGATGCCACTCTCCCAGATGAAATTGTTGTCGTGGCGGTAGTCCGGCATCCCGTCCATCGGGTCGCCCGTAAGATAAGTGAGGCCCGAATAGATGCCTATGGACACACACCGTGTGACGCGGTAAGCCGCCTGCACGTTGCCGCCCGCGCCGAGGTGCCAACGGGTATCGCCCTTCAGCGCGTCCGTGCCGCCGCTGACGGTCTGTATCGTGGATTTCGTACCTATGGCCGCGATATGCGGCGAAAGCACCCATGTCCAGCGGCTATGTTTCGTCTTCGGGAAGAAACCGAGCAGGTTGACATTCAGTTGCAGGCCGTAACGCTGCGTGAACGTGCCGCTTTTCAGGTCGGCGTAGCGCCAACCGTCCATCCCTGCCACGGCAGCCTCGTAACGATGGCCGTCCGCGCCGAGCCAGTAGCCCGCGCAACAGTCCTGCGCGCTTTGGTTCACCCGTCCCCAGGCAGCCTGCGCCAGCCAGTAGCCCGCGCAACAGTCCTGCGCGCTTTGGTTCACCCGTCCCCAGGCAGCCTGCGCCTCCAGCGACAGCACGGGATTGAAGCGGTAGCCCCCGTAGAGGCCCACGTCGAAGCCCGCCCGTGTCTTGTCGGCCCCGAAGCTGCTGAACGTACTTATTCCGAAAGGCACACCGCCCTGCAGGCCGATGTACCAGGAAGGATTGTCTTCCGTGTCTTGCGTGTTTCTCTCCTGCGCGGACATGGGGATGGCCGCCATGAACAGGAAGCAGACGCAAAGCATCTTTTTCAATAGGTGCATAGTTTCGTATTTTTTGAGTGAATGCAAACTCTCCCCCGAGGCCAGATGGCAGGGCGCAGCGCCGCCGCGGCTGGCAAAAGCCGGCCACGGGCCGGGCCGATGTCGGGAAAATGGGGGAGAGACACCGGCCGGGCCGTGGGAGTGAAAGTAAAAGTAAAAGGGAAAGATCTTCTCCTTACGCGGTGGCGGAAAGGGGGATGCGCAAGGTTGGCTGTCAGGGCGCTTTTTCTTATCTTGACGCGCGAGGCAAATGTGTGTGTTTACACAAGAAACGGACATACGCAAATTTCCAGCGAAGTTTTTGCGCGGGTTGCCGCAGGCGGAGGGCGTCGTAGCTTTCGTGTGGTGGCTACGACGTTGGCCGATGGCTGTCTGCCCCGGCTGCAGTAGGGCTGAAAAGTGTCCGTGCTGCATGATGGTTTTCGGGTTGTCAGTCGGGCGCATGGCGAACCGTATGCCTTTGCAAAGTTAAGGGGGAAGCGGTTTTCGGCCATGACTTCCCGGGCATTTGTTGTCCCGTTTTTTCATGCAGGGTGTTCCATTTATTCACGCGATTCCTTTTAATGCGCTTGTTGTCAGTTTGTTATATGCTTTTTGCTCCCATTCCCTTTTAGGATGCTTTTTCGGAACTCTTCCGGCTTCACACCGAAGCGCTGGACGAATGATGCGTAGAAAGACGTGCGCGACATGCCACAGGCCTTGATGATGGCGTCGGTGGACCAGTCGGGATGTTCGATGAAAAGTTCGTTGGCGTAGCTGAATCTCAAGTCTTGGATGTAAGTGGTGAACGGCACGTCGGCAAATTCCCTGAATAGCCGGGCGAACTTGTTTTGCGGCACGGGGATGATTTTGAGCATCTCCGTGCGGGAGAAGCCGGGGTTGCGGAACAGTTGCCTGTTCTTTATTTCGCAGACGATGCGGTCGAAAAGGATGCGGTCGGCTTCTGCCTGCTTGTTGCCGTTTTCTTCCTTCTGGGCGGACGGGGCGCCGCTTTCCTTCCCCGTTTCCTGTTGGTCGGTTGGGGTGTCGGCGGCTCCCCGTTGGCTTTCCAGGCGTGCCAGCTGTTCGTGCAGGGCGAGGAGTTCCCCGGTTTTGCTGTCGAGCTCCCGCCTGTCGGCCAACTGGCGTTTCACCTGCGCCACCAAGGCCAGGCTGCGGCGGCTGATGTCACGGTTCTTGCGGACGATGACGTAGCCCAGGCTTCCACCCACCACCATCACCACGATGACCGCTATCGCGACGACCATCCACCGGTCGGCGTTCTGCTGTTCCTTCTTTATCTGTGCGTCCTTTTCCTCGCTCTCGTAGATTTCCGACCATTGCAGCGCGTCGGCAATGCGCTCCCTGCGGCGGAGCGTGTCCGTCAGGGCCAGCATGGCGGCCTGCACCCGCGCTACCTCGCCGACATCGCCCTTGCCCTGCCAGGCTTCCAGTTCCGACTGCAGGTGCGGATTGATATAGTCCCAATTCACGGTGTCCGTGTTCGCTTGGAGCAATTTCTTCTCCCGATACACATAGTGCAGAGCCTCGTCGAAGCGTCCGGCTGCCACCAGTCCGGGGATGCGGATGTATTCGCCTTCAGGCGTGGAAGCCACCGGGTTGGCTTCCAACTGGCGGAACAGCCTGTCGCCATCCGCCTTGCGCCCGGTAGAATAGGCAACGGGGCAAAGTACGGCCAGTAGCTCGGCCCGTCGCAGTTCCGCCAATCCGTCCGGCACGTCCTTGCTCGCCTCCAGGCCTTTCAGGGCTTCCTCCATCCGTGGGGCCAGGGCGTAGGCTTCCTCGTTGCGGTCCACCTCGTAGAGCGCGGACAGTTTCAGCCCGATGGAATAGAAAAGTTCGTCCCACGCATGGTAGCCGGAGTTCTTGCGGGCTTCCTCGTCGAGAAGGCCTATGCCGATGTCGAAATGGCGGAACGCCTCGCCGTGCTGCGCCATGAGCATCAAGGTCTTTGCCCAAGTGACGTGGAAGTCGGCCTCGTAGGTCTTGCTTTCCTGCTGTCTAGCCAGCTCCAGCCCCTCGGCGCAGTAGCGTACACTGGCGTCATAGTCGCCGTTGGTATGGCTGTCTTCCGCCATGTAGGAAAGCAGCGACAAAAGTTTGTCGGGGTGCTTCCGCGCCTCCGGGTCGGCGTAAGCCTTGCGGCCGTAGAACAGGGCCGCCCTGTAACGGGAAAGGCCGTTGTGGTTGACAAGGCAGCGCAGCATATTGGTCTCGAAGGGCGTGAACAGCCGCCTTTCCTCCGCCGTGTCGAGCAGGGCGAGGGCTTCCTCCGGCTTCTCGAATGAAATGCCCTCTATATATCCGGCGGTGTACACGCTGTCGCGCCCGTCCGCGTCGGGGCCGGAATGCCCCGCGTGGCAGGCCGTAAGCAGGCAGGCCGCCAAGAGCAGGATGATATGGAGTTTTACTCGTAACATACTATTGGCAAATGTTTTCGCAAAATTAATGCAATTTTGGCTTGAGGCGGAGAAATCCGTCTTTCTTATTCTATTATTTTCTGTAGAAATAAGCCTCGCAGTTGTTTCCCGTAGAACTTTCTGCGATGTCCGCAGCACAATGCGTGGGATGATTAATAAAAAAAAGATGCCCGGATTCGTATCCGGGCATCTTTAGGTCTGAAGTTATTTGATCACAGGGGATTAAGAATTTTCCTGTTCCATCTTAGCCTTCAAAGCAGCGAGAGCGTCGATGTCGCCAAGGCTGGTGGATGCAGCCTGGTTCTGAATGGCCGGCGTGGCTTCTTCCTTCTTGTTGGCTTTGCGGGAGGCCTTCTTCTCAGCCTTAGCCTCTGCACGGTGAGCATCTTCGAACGTGCGGCTGTGGGAGAGGATGATGCGCTTGCTGTCTTTGTTGAACTCGATAACCTTGAAGGGCAGCTTCTCGTTTAGAGCGGCGTGGCTGCCGTCTTCCTTCACAAGATGCTTAGGCGTAGCGAAGCCTTCCACACCGTATTCAAGCTGTACAACGGCACCCTTCTCCAACATCTGGACGATAGTACCCTCGTGTACGCTGCCTTCAGTGAAGATGGTCTCGAATACATCCCAAGGGTTCTCCTCCAGCTGCTTGTGGCCGAGGCTCAGGCGGCGGTTGTCCTTGTCAATTTCAAGCACAACGACTTCGAGGTCGGCACCGATCTGGGTAAATTCGGACGGATGCTTGATCTTTTTCGTCCAAGACAGATCGGAGATGTGTACCAAACCGTCTACGCCCTCTTCCAGTTCTACGAATACGCCGAAGTTCGTGAAGTTGCGGACTTTTGCGTGATGCTTCGAGCCAACGGGGTATTTTACTTCAATATCCTTCCAGGGGTCTTCCTTGAGCTGCTTGATGCCGAGCGACATCTTTCTCTCAGTGCGGTCGAGCGTAAGGATTACGGCTTCAACTTCGTCGCCGACTTTCAGGAACTCCTGTGCGGAGCGCAGGTGTTGGCTCCAGCTCATTTCGCTGACGTGAATCAGGCCTTCAACGCCCGGGGCGATTTCAACGAATGCACCGTAGTCGGCCATGACTACCACTTTGCCTTTGACTTTGTCGCCTACCTTAAGGTTCGGGTCAAGCGCATCCCAAGGATGCGGAGTCAGCTGTTTCAGACCAAGAGCTATACGCTTCTTCTCTTCATCGAAGTCGAGGATAACGACATTCAACTTCTGGTCCAGCTCAACGATCTCGTGCGGATCGTTCACGCGGCCCCAGCTCAGGTCGGTAATGTGAATCAGACCGTCTACGCCGCCCAAGTCGATGAATACACCATACGGAGTGATGTTCTTGACGGTGCCTTCGAGCACTTGGCCTTTCTCGAGCTTGGAAATGATTTCCTGCTTCTGGGCTTCGAGCTCGGCTTCGATCAGAGACAATCTGGAACTCCATAGTCTTTCCGACGAAGACGTCGTAGTCGCGGATAGGCTTCACGTCGATCTGCGAACCGGGCAAGAAGGCTTCGATGCCGAATACATCGACAATCATGCCACCCTTCGTGCGGCACTTGATATAGCCCTTGATGACTTCCTTGTTCTCGAGAGCCTGGTTGACTCTCTCCCAGGACTTGCTGGCTCTGGCTTTTTTATGGGAAAGGACAAGCTGTCCCTTTTTGTCCTCTTGGTTTTCAATGTAGACCTCGACCATATCGCCCACCTTTAGGTCCGGATTGTAGCGGAACTCGTTGGCGGGGATAATGCCGTTGCTCTTCGCGCCTATGTCTACGATGACTTCGCGCTTGTCAATGGAAATGACTTTGCCTTCCACGACTTCGTTCTCGTGAACGTGGCCCAGCGTCTTGTCATAGATGCTCTCGAGCTCGTTCTTGCTCTGAAGATTCTCGGCTGTGCCGTTCTCAAACGCGTTCCAGTCGAAATCGGACAAGGGAGCGATGTTCTTTAAATTCTCCATTAAGTTGTTGAAATGATTAAGTTATTAAACGGTTGGACTTTATGTTGGTTGAAAAGACGGCGCAAAGATACGCTATTTTTTTCAACCGGCAAGATTTGACGGGTTTTTATTCGTATAAAATCAGAAATATCAGCAGTCTATCGTTTCTCCCTCGTGGCTGATGCGCCAAAAGGGAATGTCGCTCATTCCCGTAATTTCGGCCATCCGCCATGCCGAATGGAATCCGCTCGCTACAAAGTGCATGGGGACGAACAAACCCACGCGGAAGCGTTCGATAAATTGCCGTCCGCCGCGGGTATAGCCGTTGCCGATGCGGGCGTCCACGGGAAACATGGCAATATCGAAATGGTCTGTCACCTTCCGGATGTCTTTCAGTTCGCCTAAGTAGCGTTTTTCTTCTCTGTCGGGATGAATTTCTGTCCCGAACTCCGGGCTATACGCTGTGCCGCCTGCATAGTCGTCGGTCAGGAAGCGGGCGTACCAATTGTTCAGATCGCCGGCGTGGAAGATAAGTTTTCCCTCGGTTTCCACTATCCATGAAACCCCACTGTCTGTGCTTCCTGTAGCTGTGACGCGGAGAAACGGGTCGTGCCAGGTTCCGCTTTTTGCTATCCATACGTCGGCCTCCCATTTCCCTGCCCGTCTGTGCCTTAGAATGTCTTTGGACAGTATGTAGGTAATGTCCTGTTTGACTGAGCGCCAGGACAGGATGTCGCGGTTGAAGTGGTCTTCGTGGAAATGGCTGGACAATACGTACAGCGGCTTTTCCGTGCGCAGCAGGCTGGGGACAACGCCTGCCGGATCCTGCCAGAAGTCAAACACGATGACGCATCGATCCGTCTCGAGGATAAAGCAACTGTGAAAAACGTAAGTCAGTTTCATTTTGAGCAGTCGCGCTTCCGTGAGCATCGGCTGGCGCAGGCGTTACGGGAGGACGACTCCCGGTTTGGCAGTTTGGCGATGGGGGCGGAAGGCAGCCGGTGGTGAGAACGGCCGGTTCGCCGAACGCTTAGCCGGTTGGACAATAGGTCAGGCACGTCGCCGCGTTCAGCGCTTGTATTCGTACATTTTTCCGCTTTTGCCCACGGCGCGGAACACGGTGTCGTTCAGTTCGCGGATTTCCACCCAGTCGCGATTGCCCCCTTCTTCCAGAATCAGATGCCCGTTATAGATGGAGTAATGCGTGGTGAATTTGTTCAGCTGAGAGAGGTTGATGAGCACGCCTATAGCTTCTTCGCCGTCGCGCGTAGTCAGGGCGTACTGCGCGCTGTCCTCCCTGTCTCCGTAGATTTTGCCGTAGGGATCCGCCTCGTCCGTGGCTGTCAGCGCTAAGTCGTACTCTTCGCCGTCCTTGGTAATCAGCGTGAAGGCACTCTGTCCAAATCCATCAGAATATCCGTAAATCGTGGAGTCCGGGTCGCTCCAATTCGGGACGGTATTTATAATTGCCGTATCGGTTCCCGCGGCGGCAGAGGGGGACGCATCCTTTTTCCCCTGGCTACCGCCACATCCCATAAGCATCAGTGCGATGCAGCCATACCAAAGCGTTTTCATGATTTTCCAGTCTTTGTCGGTGCCGGTCGGGGCAGTTGGTTGCTATTGCCGGTGGCCGTTTCTCCGGCGCTAAATTACGCATTTATTTACAGATGACGGTAAAATCGGCGAACTATTAATAAAATAAGTTGTCCCGGACCGGCAATCTGTGGGACAAATACCGGTCCGACGGGCCTAAATGACCATCTGGTCTCCGCAACTCAGGTAGGAAATGGCATCGCCCAACAGCGCTTTCAGCCTGGCATATTGTGGAAGGCCGGTGCAGTGCATGGTGACGTAGCGGCATGACTCGTGAGCGGCCAATCTTCCGGCTAAGGCCCGGATGTGTTCCGCTTCCTCAGCCTCGGTCAGACCGCTTTTGATCAGGTGCATGCCGGCGAATACGTGTGTTGGCGGCTGTCCTGCCGCTTGTGTTGCGGCCGCTATGATATTTTCTATCCCGCTGTGTGCGCATCCGGCAAAAAGCACGGTCTTTTCACCTTCTATGATGAGCAGGCTTTGCTCGTGGCGGAAGTCGTCGTGTACGTTGCGCGCAGGGCCGAAGAGCCAGCGGTTGCCGGGCGGAGCCGGGCTGTCTCTGCGTACGTCGTTGAAAAGCAGCATTCCCGTGCCGATGCGGGTTGTTCCCTCGCAGTATACCACACGGCCGCTTTTCTCCAGCTTGGGGGCGAGGCCGATGTAAGCCAGGGCCTGTCCCCGCAGGGAATAGTGCGGTTCGAAGGCGTAGCGGTTAACGTAGACCGTGGCCGTGTTGTTGACGCGCAGGAAGTGGGCCAGTCCTCCGCCGTGGTCATAATGGCCGTGCGACACGACGGCCAGCTCCACTTTGGACAAATCCACGCCCAGTCTCTCTGCGTTTTCTGCAAACAGCCGGCCCTGCCCCATGTCGAAAAGTATTTGCCGCACGTCGTCCGTCCGGATGTGCAGGCTCAGGCCATGTTCGGCCGGCAGCCCCGTCCGGCTGGTGTTTTCTGAGAGTGAGGTGATGGTCATTCCTTCGATGGTCTGGGCCGGCTCAGCCAGCATTGTGCTTCGTGCGAACAGACGACGCCGACCGCCTGAAG
>CASFQC010000021.1 GCA_949296415.1 uncultured Bacteroides sp.
AATACAGGCGTTCGCCTTCCTTGTTCGCAATGCTCGATTGCTTTCCTTTGTAAATTACTGGCATAATCGTTCGTGTTTTAAATTAATGGTTGGTTTTGTCTTTCTCTCGTGTGTCAAGCTTAACAACATTGCAAAGATATGACTTGTTTTGAAAACAAACAAGCGTTTTTGAAATTATTTTCGAGCTATTTTTTAGTCAGATATAAAACATACTGAAAACTAACAGCTTATTTACTCTATTCAAGAACTACCGTTCTCTCAATTATAAAACATATACATTATATATACGAATGTCTGCAATTGACCATTTTGCTCATCCAGCCGGAAGCTTCGGAAAAACCGACACATGTGGAAAGGCGCAGGGATTACCATGACGAAGCACCGATTTTCACCCCATTCCTCCAGATGAATGACATAAATGTGCTAACTTTGCAGCAAGTACATGGCACGGAACAGTGTGCGCCGCTCCAAGCGCACTCACCCGCCATTTATCACAGAAACATAGAAAAGCATATGAACACATCAGACATTTCCAATCTCACCACAGAAGCCGTAAGCCTGCTGAAGGCACTGATAGCCATCCCTTCACCAAGCCGTGAGGAAGAGCAGGCAGCTGACTTTCTGCAACAGTATATAGAAAGCCGGGGCATGGAGACCGGACGATTGGGCAACAACGTGTGGTGCCTCAGCCCCATGTTCAGCCTGGACAAACCCACCCTGATGCTGAACTCCCACATTGATACGGTAAAGCCCACGCAAGGATGGAGGAAGAGACCTTTCGTCCCCACATTGGAGACCAACGGAAAGCTGTACGGGCTGGGAAGCAACGACGCGGGTGGAAGTCTGGCAAGCCTGCTGCAAGTGTTCCTGCAACTGTGCGGCACCACCCTGCCCTACAACCTGCTGTTCCTGGCTTCGTGCGAAGAAGAGGTGTCGGGAAAGGGAGGCATAGAGAGCGTACTGCCCCAACTGCCACCCGTAAGTTTCGCCATAGTGGGCGAGCCTACCGAAATGCAACCAGCCATAGCCGAGAAAGGTCTGATGGTGCTGGACGTGACAGCCACCGGACGGGCCGGACATGCGGCACGCGAGGAAGGCGACAACGCCATCTACAAGGTATTGGACGACATAGCCTGGTTCCGCGACTACCGTTTCCCAAAGGTATCGCCCCTGCTGGGTCCGGTGAAGATGAGCGTCACCATGATAAACGCCGGCACACAGCACAACGTCATTCCGGACCGCTGCTCCTTCGTGGTGGACATACGCAGCAACGAGTGCTACACCAACCGCGAGCTGTTTGATGAAATTGTCCCCCACCTGAAATGCGAAGCCAACGCCCGCAGTTTCCGCCTGAGTTCCTCTCATGTGTCACCCGACCATCCTATGGTGTGCCGGGCCATAGAATTGGGACGCACGCCGTTCGGCTCGCCCACCCTGTCGGACCAGGCGCTTATGCCCTTCCCCTCCATGAAGATAGGTCCGGGAAAAAGCAGCCGCTCGCACACCACCGACGAGTTCATCTTCGTCAAAGAGATGGAAGAGGCCATCAAGATATACCTGCAACTGATAGGAGAAGGAGAACTATAAGAGACACGGAAAGTCAGGAAGCAGCAAAGGATACCACGCAGGAGCATGCTGGCCGGAAGAATAGCCCGTACCTCCGAAACCTTATGTCGGGTCTTCACTTGTCCAGCCAGAGTTCGGGATCCAGTTTGGCCGTTTCCTTACGCAGTTGGAAATGGAGCACGGTACGGTTACCGTCGGCCGCATTGGTGAACACTGTACCCAAGGGCTGGAGCGTACTGACGTCGTCGCCCACCTTGACCAGCGTAGAAGAGAGGTTGCAGTAGACCGAAATGTAAGCGCCGTGGCGTACCAGGATGTTGAACAGTCCGTCCAGACTGAACACGGCGGCCACCTTCCCCCCGAATATGGCGCGCGCCTGTGCCCCGGGGTGTCCCTGTATGTCTATGCCCTTATTGTCAAGCCTCACGTTACGCAGTCCTTTTACTGCATACTGCCCATAATGGCTCACGATGACAGCCGGACCGGTGATGGGCATGGGCAGCTTGCCTCTGTTGCTGACAAATGAGCCGGACAGTTTCCGGTCTGCGGTGTCAAGCTTTGGAGGTGCGGCGGCGGTCTGTCTGGGGGGCTCCGCCAGATGCTTCCGCTCTTCCGCTTCACGTCTTGCCTCCGCTTCCGCACGCTTTCTGGCCTTTTCCACCTCCTCGGCCACCAGACGGTCAATGCGGCTGTTCAGTCTTGCCGCCTCCTTACGCTGGCGTGCCACCTCGTTCTGCAGGCTCCGCTGTTTCCTGCGCAATGCGTCCACCAGCCCGCGCTGTTCCTTTTCCTGTGACTCCAAAGCCTGCATTTCCCTACCACGCTCCGCCAGAAGCGCCTGCTTGGCCTGTCTCACGCGGGCCAGCTCGTCCTTTTTCTCATTCACCCGTTCCTGCTGTCTCAGAATGGCCTCACCCTGCATGCGTTGGTAGTCGGCATATTCGCGCACATAGCGTAAACGGCGATATATCTGTGCCAAATCCTTGGCGGAAAAGATGAACATGAGTTTCTCCTCTATGCTCCGGTGGCGATACAGATAACGCACAGAGGCGGCATAGCGGTCGCGCTTCTCCCGCAGACTTTCTTCCAGACGGGAAAGGCGGTCGTCGGCGGCCTGCATCTCGCGGTCCACGGTCTCTATGTCCTGATTGATGACAACAATGTAACGCCTGCGTTCTTCCATCTGCCCGGCCAGCAGAGCCAGTCTGTTGAGCTGTCCGGCTGTGGTCCGGCGTGTGGAGTCAAGCAACACTTCGGTCTCGGCCATCTGCTTCTGCAACCGGGCACGCCTGTCCTCCAGTTCCCGGATAAGCTTGTCCGACTGTGCCATCAGGGGTGTCATCCCGTACAGGCACATACACAGTATGCAGAGCAGTCTTGTTCTCATTGGCTCAATTTTATCAGATAGTCAAGCAGTTCCAGGGCTTCTACCCTGTCGTAACGGGATGACAGACGGGTGGGCGACATGCGCAACGGTCCGTCCGTAAAGTCGGAAAGTTCAACGTTTCCCTTGTCAAGCATGGGAATACCCAGGTCACTGACCTCCACATAAGCCTTTCCCCGTGTGGCCGAAGCCCGTACCAACAAGGCTTCCACGCTATGGAAATCGGTGCTTTTGCCGAAGAGCCGACGCTGTTCCTCCACTGACAGGCGGGCGTAGCGTTTGTCCATACGGTCAACCAGCAGCAAGGTGTCAGGGGTGAGTTCCATACGGGCCACCTCGGCACGTACCAACGGGACTTGGAAAGAAAGCTGCAGACATTCGCCACGCACCAGTTTCATGGTTCCGTTTACGGTATATACCGCATTCCTGTAAGGTATGGCCAGCTTGAACCGTGCGGAGATCCCGTCGGCCGACAAGGGCGTGTCCATACGTGCCGTGCGGCATCCGGCCAGCAAGACCATCCCCAACAGCAGACACCACACACGCAGCCACACACACGGACGGAGTAAGCACAGGCTATGTTCACCGGTCTTCCGCATGTTCCTCCTTACTGATGTAACGCCGTTGCCTTATCTTTTCGGGCAGCGTTTCCGACTGGCTTCCCAAATCAAGAGCCTGTTGCCAGAACCCGACAGCCTTGTCCACATCGCCTGTCATATAATAGATGTCGCCACAGTGTTCCACCACATCGGGACTCTTGGCACCATCATCAACCATGGCATCGTCTATGTAAATGCGGGCTTCGGCATAATTGCCCTTCTCAAAGAGAATCCAGGCATAAGTGTCCAGATAGGTAGGATTGCCCGGCTCGGCCTTTATGGTCTTGTAGCTCATCTCTTCGGCCTTGTCCAGATCCTTGCGTTCCAACGATAGGTAGTAGGCATAGTTGTTCAGCGCCCCTATGTTGTCGGGATTGTATTTCAAGGCGTTATCATAAGCGGCATAGGCTTCGCCGCTCATGCCCTTCGAAAAGAAGGCGTCACCCATGATGGTATAGAAATCGGACACCATATTCTTCCGGCTGCCCGCAGTGACATGTTCCAGAGCCTTGCGGCACACCTCCAGCACATCGTCTGTCCGTTCTTCCTGATTGTATCCTATAGCCAGATAAAAGTAAAATTCCAGCATGTCGGGATTGGTCTCCACTCCTGCCTCACAGAGGCTTATCAGTCCGGCCGTATCTTCCGTACGTATGGCCTCGCCCAGAAGCATCATGCGGGCAGCGGTGTTGGTAGGGTCAATGTCAAGCACCATCCTCACCACCGGCAAGGCTTCCTTGTCCAGTCCTTTGGACAGAAGATACTGGGCATAGAGCATGGGGATTTGCGGGTCGCCCAAGTCCTGCGCTATGACACGGTCGAACAGTCCCATGATTTTCAGGCTGTCGCCATCCTCGCGTTCGTTCCGCACGATGAGCTGCCTCATCACCTGCAGCTTGATGTCCGGAGACACTTTCCTGTTCAGCAGGAGCGAGTCCAACTGCCGTTCATATTCCTCTTGCTGGCCGGTAAGCTCATAATAGTCGGCCAGCGAATACATGGCCATGGCATTGTCCGGCTCCTCGTCCAGCACCTGCCTGTAGAGTTTGTAGGCATCGCGGCGCTTGCCCTTCTGCATGTAGGCATCGCCCAGCACCACCTTGTAACGCAGGTCTTTGGGATATTCCTTCACCAGTCCCTCTATCTCGCGGAGTGCCCGTTTGTCCTCGCCCATACTGAAGTACACGCGCGATTTTTCCATGGTAATCTGCTCGTTCTTCCCCATGCGTTCCTCGAAACGTTCCAGCACGCTGATGGCCTTGCTGTAGTCTTTCCGCTTGTTGTATATGTCAAGCAAGACGTACAACGGGTCAAGCTTACCTGTGAAGCGCACGGACATGTCCTCCAGCAGGGAAGCCGCACGGTCCAGACTGTCTTGCCTGAGATACAGGTTCACCAGCGCGATGCTGTACCAGTAGTTGGCCGGATCGGCTGCGGCAGCCGTCTCCATGGCCTTTATGGCGGCAGGCATCTGCTTCAGGCTGAGGTAAGACTGCCCCATCTGGTACTGTGCGGGTGCCGAAGACGGGTCCATGGCCAGACAGTGGGCAAGCAGTTCGAACGCAGCATCATTCTCGCCTTTTCCCTGCATTCTCAGTGCCTCCAGGAAGAAGTAGTCAAAACGGCGGCGAGTGTCGTCGCCAAGGGTATCGGCCGCAGCCTCCGCCACAGGCGGAGATGCCTTTTCCGGTCCGGAGGCCATGAGCGGAACGGACTGCCCTGCCTGCACAAGCATCACGGCCAGTCCGAATAACAGGTTTCTGATGTTCTTTTTCATTGTCTTGTTCTGTTCTTCCGTCCTGTCTCTGGCAGAAAGCCATGGAGAGGCCCGGATAGTTAGGGATTCACTTCACGCCGGTATGTCCGAATCCGCCCTCGCCGCGCACGGTCTGCTCCAGCCGGTCCGTTTCTTCCCACCTGGCATGTTCGTGACGCGCCACCACCAGCTGGGCGATGCGTTCGCCGTCTTCTATCACAAAAGGCTTGTCGGAAAGGTTCACCAAAATCACCCGCAGCTCGCCACGGTAATCGGCATCCACCGTGCCTGGAGCATTGAGCACCGTAACCCCATGTTTCAGCGCCAGCCCACTGCGCGGACGCACCTGCCCCTCAAATCCGGCGGGCAAGGCTATATACAGCCCTGTAGGGACAAGGCAACGCTGCAAGGGCGCCAACGTGATGGGCTGGTCAAGATTGGCACGAAGATCCATGCCTGCCGACAGCTCGGTAGCGTAGGCTGGCAGCGGATGTTTGGACTTATTGATGATTTGTACAGTCATAATCAAGGATATATCTACATTTGACGGGCGAAAATACTGCTTTTGAAGCAAAATAGTCATACATTTGCAGTTAAATAATAACAATGAGACCGCAAAGCCCCTTTCCACCTGTCCGGAAGGCAGGCCGTCGGAGGCTGTGTCCGGAAACACCCCGGTGTGGACGGAATCACACCGGACTGTGAATCCGTCCGTATCAAGGCGCGTAAAGGCAAGGCGGAAACAAACATAACATGACGTCAAGATGATGAACTGGAACACCCTTATCTCGGCCAAACGGTTCGGACTGGAAGAGTTTCATTCAGACCGGCATGAAAACCGTTCCGAATTTCAGCGCGACTACGACCGCCTGGTCTTTTCTGCCCCCTTCCGCCGCCTGCAGAACAAGACGCAGGTATTTCCACTGCCGGGCAGCATATTTGTACACAACCGTCTGACACACAGCCTGGAAGTGTCGTGTGTGGGGCGTTCGTTGGGCAACAACGTGTCAAAGGAACTGCTGAAGCGGCATCCCGAGTTGGGCAGCAGCTATGTGGACGAGATGGGTTCCATCGTGTCGGCGGCCTGCCTGGCACACGACCTGGGCAACCCTCCCTTCGGGCATTCGGGCGAACGGGCCATATCTACCTTCTTCTCCGAAGGCGACGGACACGTGCTGAAACCCCTGCTCACCCCCGCGCAATGGGAAGACCTGACCCACTTCGAAGGCAACGCCAACGCTTTCCGCCTCCTCACCCATCAGTTCGAAGGAAGACGGAAAGGAGGCTTCGTGCTGACCTACTCCACACTGGCCAGCATAGTGAAATACCCCTATGCCTCCAGCCTTGCGGGCAACAAGAGCAAGTTCGGTTTTTTCACCACAGAGGAAGAAGCGTTCGGACGTATCGCCGGGGAGCTGGGTATCATCAGGCTGAACGACAGTCCGGCACATTACGTGCGCTACCCGCTGGTCTATCTGGTAGAGGCCGCCGATGACATATGCTACCAGCTCATGGACATAGAAGATGCCTACAAGCTGAAGATACTGACCGCCGCCGAGACCAAAGAGCTGATGATGGGCTACTTTGACGACAGTCGGAAAGCCCGCATGGAAAACACGCTGAAGATAGTACACGACACCAACGAGCAAGTGGCCTACCTGCGGTCATGTGTCATAGGATGTCTGGTAGACGAATGTACCCGTGTGTTTCTGGACAATGAGGACGCTCTGTTGCGGGGCGAGTTCAAGGGCACACTCATATCGCACATGACACCCCTCCCGGCAGCGGCCTACCGGCAATGCGCGGCGCTGTCCATGGAAAAGATTTACCGCTCACGCGATGTAGTGGACATAGAGCTGGCCGGTTTCCGCATCATAAGCACCCTGCTCCGGCTGATGATAGATGCCGTGCGCTCGCCCGGGAAAGCCTATTCACAGTTGCTCATCAACAGAGTGTCCGGACAGTATGCCATCCACCATCCCGGCCTGTTTGAGCGTATACAGGCCGTACTTGACTATGTGTCGGGCATGACAGACGTCTTCGCGCTTGACCTTTACCGGAAGATAAACGGCAACAGTCTGCCTGCCCTGTAAAGTCAGAAAAGTTATTTCCTATGGTAGAAAATCTTGGAACCTCCCCATGAGGTGAGTTCGGAAGCGTCAAGCTCGTTCTCCAGGAAAGACTGGATGTGTCTCATGCGTTTCTCTGCCAAAATCTCGTCCACGGCAATCAGGATACCCGTCTCCTCCACATCGCCGAACTCGTAATTTACCGCCGTGCCGAACATGCGCATGGTAGGGCTGAGACTCATATAGGCATTGACCAGCGGCGGGATATTGTACCCCAGCTTGCGGATTTCACTGTTCAGGATGCGGTAGTCGTCTTTGAAAGCGGGCTTGTTGAAGATGGCCTCCAGTTCCCTTTCATCGGTGTCCAGCTTCAGAGGCTCGAACGGGGTCACCAGTTCCTCCTTGTCGCCAAAGTGCTTGCGCAAGAAGTAGAGAATCATGTCGCGTCCGCGCCGGTTGTAGCTGGGATACATGGTCACCTTCCCGAAGAAGTATTTCACATCGGGCATCACCACAGTAAGCGCGCCCAACCCGTCCCAGAGATTGTCCAGGGCAAAGAGTCCTTTGCTTCCGGCACGTGTGGACTGATACTCCAGAGTGACGAAAGAACGTCCCAGCTCAATGGTCGTAGGAAGATAATCCCTCAGGAATTTCTCCGAGAAACGGAACATATGGGCCGTGGCCAACAAAGGCACTCCGGCACTGTCGTAACGCACATCGGTGCCACGGATATACCGGTATCCGCCCAGAATCTCTTCGGCCTCAGGATTCCATACTATCAGCTGACGGTAAGGATTGTCCATCACATCGTACTCGTCAATGTCCAGAGCCTTTCCTGTGCCGCCGCCTGCGGCCCGGAACGCTATCTCGCGCAGGCGTCCTATCTCATTCATCACATTGGGCGAGTCTTGCGCCGTAACAATGTATATCTGATTGTTACTTTTGTTGGTCATGCGCAGGCGTTTGTCTTCCGTCAGTTCCGCTTTCAGCACATCTTTGCTTACCGGTCTAATAATATCTTCCATAAGTTATCTTTTTAAGCAAACTTTGACGGCAGCAGCACCGGGTCCGGCAACGCCTTTACCCGGCAGACGCCGTGTTTTCCTTTCAGTTGAATCCTTTTCTATTTCTATGGTTTTATGACAGCGTCCGTACAGGACAAGGAGCGGGGATGTCAGGAAACCGGTGCCCTTACGCCTTATCGCCATACCGGGCATGTCAGCTGTTGTTGTCGGTCGCATGGGGCAAGCTGTAGACCGTTTCCTTTACACACTGCGCCCACTGCGCAGGCGTCTTCGACTTGTCGAACGTCTGCCACGGGATAGGCTTTCCGATGGTCACGGTAAAGGTCTTGTGCCTGTTCTTCAGCATCTCGTCGGCCAGATAAAGCATGGCGATATTGAACTTTATGCCCAGCGCCTTGCATACATTGGCCAGATTGTAGAAGAAATTGGAATTACGTCCTTCAAAGTGTATGGGCACCACATCCCGGTGATACTGCACACTTTTGGTGATGAAGGTTTTCTTCCAATCCAGGTCACGTATCACCCCATGACGGCGTCGCGAACACAGTCCGGCCGGAAACATGATGAGCTGGTTGTCCGAGGAAAACCCGGCCTCCACCAGCTTGGGAAAGTCCTTGGCCTGCTTCCCTGTCTTGTTGATGGGGATGCACAAGGGCGCCAGCCCCCGGAGGTTCATCAGCAGGTCGTTCACCATGTACTTCACCTTCCCGCCGTAATGGCTGCCCAGCACATAGCCCAACGCCAGCCCGTCCTGGCCTCCCAGCGGATGATTGGACACGAAGGTGTACAGTCCGCCCTCGGGCAGATTCTCCCTGCCCTTCACCACAATGCGGGCATCAAGGAAGTCAAGGCAGGCTTTCAGGAAATCCACCCCTGACTTGTCTTTCGAGCTGCGGAGGAACTCGTTCAGTTCATCCTGATGGACAATGCGCTTCAAATAGGAGACAACGAACCGGGGTACATACTTTGCCTTTCCGGATGCCTTCTCGCGCAGTATTCTGTCTATGTCTATCAGGAATAAAGAATCGTCAGCCATTCTTAATGCAACTTGATTGAATGCGCAAAATTAAAGCATCTTTTTAATTAATCACAAATTTTGTACGGAAAACATATCACTAAAAGACCAAAAAAGCACAAAAGCCCCATTTGCAAGCTACAAAATGCTTTCAATCCAACTTTACAGTTTCTATCTTCTGCCGTCTGTCCGGATCAAGAGGCACCGCACGGTAAGACACAGAAGCGAAATCGACCGTATTCAGGTCAATGCAGCGTATGGTACTGTCGTACATGGTTCGGAAATACAGGATACGGTGACACATGTCCGTGGCCGAAGTCCACTGTGTGGCACTGGGTATGTCTGAGGGCACCTGTCCGAGTGGAAACTCCACGCCTACCGGAATGTCGAAGTTATTCAATATTTGGAAGCACTGCAGCACCGTAGAGCGCGCGTCGGGCTGTGTGGGGGCAGTGGTCTGGTAGAAGGCCGCACGCACGAAGCGCGAAGGAGGCGTCACGTCACCGGGCAGTCCCAAGGCTCCGCTTCCCGCCCCGAAGGCCGAGAGTCCCACTCCACCCATACTCCGGTCGGGAGCCGAACCGGGGAAAAGGTTCACGTAGTTGTTCAGGTTGGTGAGCTGCCACTCAAAGCCGGGCGAGTTGGTAAGCACGCCCAACGGATTGTCATAAAAGCGGGGCTGTCCGCCGATGAATTCCAACACCGCCTGACGTCCGGAAGGCTCGGCAAACCGCCAATGCACGGTAGAGGCACGGGGATCAATGCCTATAACCGTCACCGTATCAATGGCGGCTTTCACATCGTCTATGGTAGCGCACTGCCCGAGCAGCCAGGAGAGAAGCTGCAGGTCGGTAACGCTGTGCTCTTTGCGCGCAGAGTCATAGTCGGCATACTTGCCATAGCCGGGGAAATAGAACAGTCCGGCGGAAAGGCCTTCCTCGTTCAGTCCTTCGGCCACAAAGTCTTTCTGCTCCACGGAAAGGCCCACGTAGCCGTAACGGGAGACAAACTTCATCCCGCCTGCCCCATCGGGAGTCATTGACTGCTGGGCATATCCGCGAGGTACGATGACATACTGGCTGTTGAGGTAACTTCCGCCCCACTCTATGGTGCGGGCTACAATGGTGGTGTCGCCCGCACTCTTCAGGGTAATGCCGGTGCAGGCTCCGGCAGGCCGACAAGTGCCGAACATTGCGGCACACAAGGTGACGGCCAAAGCAAAACTTCTGGTATCCATAGTATCTTGATGTCAATTTCCCGCCCAAACACCTGCAGAGGAGATGCCGTGCGGGAGTATAATATTAATTATGTATAGCCAACGGAAATGGTGCAGTCCGTTGCGCCGCAAGTGCAAACTTACGGATTTTTATCCGGAAAACACAGTTTTTATTCAAAAAAAAGAGCTTTCTCACCATCCCGACAAAATGCCACTTTATAAAGTTTAACGCAAATGCGTATCTTATTTTCCAGGCAATGGAAGACCTGGCGGGAAAGAACACGGAATTTTCGGATACAAACAGTTGCGTATAAAAGCAACAGGCCCAATCTTAACACTTTGCGAACTGCCGGAATCTGAGGAAAACAAGAGAAAAAATCGCATAAAAAGGCCACTCCGGGGAAAAACGGCATCAAACGGAAGCAGCCAAACTGCCGGTACCGGCCGGACAACAAGTCATCAGCAGGCAGAAAAAAGTTTCCCGTCCAATATTATACATTACCGAAGCATACGGCTCATTTATATATTTCAGCCTATAGAATCCCATTCTCCCACGCAAATTGAAGAAAGCGATTGTAAGCGTAATGAGGAAAAACCGCCCGTCATGTCAGTAAACAAAGGGGAAAGCAGGCAAAGTGATATTCCGTTAACATGGTTTGACACACATGTCCTGCGGTTTTCTTGCGGGAAAAGCGTATATTTGCCTTGTAAATCAGAAAAACGAAATACAGGATTATATGAAAAGACAGATTGTAAGCCTTATGTTCGCCGCCATGGGCGTAGGACTGCTGGGAGCGTGCGGCTCATCGGAAAGCCGCATAAGCGACCTGAAAGACTTTGTGGAAGAAGTCAGCAAAGACGGAGAGAAGTACAGTGAGGAACAGTGGGAGAAAGCCAACAAGAAGTTCAGCGAACTGCTGGAGAAAGTGGAAAGCTACGACGACCTCAGCACAGAAGAGCTGACCGAGGTAGCCAAGCTGCAAGGCGTATATGCCGCACAGGCCTTCAAGAGCCAGGGCAAGAAGTTCAAAGACAGCCTGAAGGAGATAGGCGCCGCTATGGACGGATTCCTTGAAGGGCTGGACGAGGGGCTGGACGAGGCGAAAGAGGACAGCACCGAAGAGAAAGACTGACGCCTCCGCAGACTACGGCCGAAAAGATACATGGCGGACCCTCCGCTGCCTTCCAAGGGAAAAATCCCGCAGAAAGGGCAGATGCGGAGAGCCCGCCATGCTGTTTCAAAGGCTGTGCCACACAGATGGCGCGAGGTCAGTCAACAAACCTCACCTTCTCCTGCATACGCGGCTTGGCCTCCGGAGTCTCGGCCGGATAGCCAAAGGCTATACAATAGAGCAGCTCGTAGCCTTCGCTGAAGCCCAGCCGTTCAAGGTATGCGGCGGCTTCGGGCGACTTCAGCAGCCCTACAGGACTGCCCAGACAGCAAGAACCTATGCCCATAGACCAGGCCGAAAGCACCATATTGGCACCCAGCAGCCCGCAGTCCACCTGCGAAAAGCCGTAAGACGGGTCATTGGCTATGAACGCCACCGTAGGCGCATTGCGGAATATGTTCCTGAACGAGGGGTCTTCGGCGACCTTGGGATTCTTCTGCTTGTAGATGTCGGTCAGTCCGTTGATAAACTCCGGATTGTCCACCACACGCACTTCCCACGACTGTTTGTTCTGACCGTTGGGCGCGTTGATGCCGCAGTTCAGGATAATCTGCATGGTGTCACGGTTCACGGCTCTGGTTTCATACTGGCGGATGCTGCGGCGCGTCATGATGTTCTCCACCACGACATCGGACTTGTCTGCGGCCTTGGCCGTTTCCTGTTCCGCTGTTTTTTGTGTGCCGGGCGTACAGCCCACGGCGGCGAAAAGGCACAGACCGCCGATGATTGCTTTTAACGTATCCATAATATAATATAAGAGATAAAAAGAATATCCCCACAGGGAAAGCGCGGAAAAAAATGTCTGTCAGTCGCGCTCCGCGCTCCGCGCTTCCTCACCGGAAACAGCCGGTGAAGGGTCTCGCGAAACCTTCTGCATGGCCAGGAACTGTTCATAAGTGCGTTTCCACCGGTTGTGCGTCCACAGCCATATGTCCGGACACCGGCATATATCGGCCTCCAACAGGCGGAAATAGCCGTCGGTCATGCCGAACTGCGGCGTCTGCTCCAGATTGCCCTCCATGCGTTCTATAGTGCAAAGATAATGTCCGCGCCTGACACGTTCCACACGGGCATAGAACAGTAGAGCGTCTACCCTGCGCGCTATCTGTTCGGTGCCGGTGAACACGGCCGTCTGCCTGTTCAGGAAAGTGGTCCAGTGATGGGTGCTGCTCCACTTGGGTGCCTGGTCTGCGATGAACCCCAGAATGGTGGGACGGTTTCCGGCCCGCTGTTGCAGGATGAAGCGCAACGTCTCCTTCATGGGCACGTTCACCCCTTCAAAACGGCTACGCATGCGGAGGAAAAGACGGTTGAACGGCTTGTTACGCAGCGGATGGTAGATGTGCCCGCCCGTAATGCCGGGATTCACCTCGCGCACCCTTGCGCTGAGCGACGACACCCACTCCCAGTTGCCGTAATGAGCCAGGTAGATAAAGGCAAAAAGCTTACCCTCACGTTCCAGCGCACCCACCATCTGTTCCACGCCGGCAAACCTCATGCGGCGGCGCATCTCGCGGTCGGACATGGAACACAGCTTCACCGTCTCTACCATATAGTCGCAGAAAAAGCGGTAGAAACGGCGCTCTATGGCTACAATCTCCCGTTCTGTCTTTTCGGGAAAAGAACCGCACAGGTTAGAGCGCACTATACGGCGGCGGTATCTTATGAGGTAATAAGCCAACAGGAAAAAAAGGTCGGACAGGCCGTAAAGGAACCACAAAGGCAAAAGGGAAACAAGATAGACCAGAGCGTGAAGCAGGCATGAGGTCCAGCCGGCAGGGCGAGAAGTGTTGGAGGAATCCATAAGCGCTTGTCTTGATTTTATCAGCACAAAGAAAGCTATTTTACCACAAACGGCAAAACCTTTGTACGCATATTCCCTCTCCGCAGCTGGAAAACTGGTTCCGGCACCGGTCATGTGTCCGTCGGACAACCGTCTACAGCTGTCCGTTTTCCACCAGCGTAATGACCCGTTCGGTCAGCCGGTCATCGCCTTCGGCATCGTACTCCTTCTTCAGGCTGGCTCCGAACATGGCGGCAAAAGCCTGGTAGAAGGCAGCCCGGAAAGAGCCGAGAAAAGCCTTGACCAACTCGTAGGAAGTGGACGAAGTCTGCCGGTCGATAAGTTTTATCAGGAGCTTTCCCTGCGAGAAGGTGAGCTTTCTCATGCGAGGCATGTACTGTGCCTTCAGCCCTTTCTCCACAGCTTTCAGGTGACGTTGCCGCGCTTTCCCTTCGGGCAATGTCTGTATGTATTCATAGGTTTCGATGACAATCTGGTTCACCTCCTTGGCAATGGGCAACACAATCTTCACGTCACGCACCAGCTTGTTGTAGCGTCTCTCCTGACGCTTGTTCTTGAACTTCAAAGGAGGATACACATAGATGGTGGGCAACATCTTGTCTATGACAGTATCTGTCTGCAGCGGAAGATTTTCCGCAGGCTGCCGCGTCCGGGCCGTGACAGAGACACACAGCGCCAAAGCGACCGACAAGGATATGAACAATCTGGCATTCATGCCACAAAAATACGCCTTTCGCCCGGCATTCTGTCTTTTTGCCTGCGTTTTTTCCATACAACTTTTCTTTTTTACGCACAATGAGGTATCTTTGCCGCAATTTATCCGCATACCCATTAAAAGTCTGTTCTCCATTCTCATCATCATGAACAAGATGGAAATTACCCCCGAACGGCGCGAAAGGCGCATCTATAAGATCACCGTACTGGGCAGCGTGGTGAATCTCCTGCTGCTGGTCTTCAAATTCATTGCAGGCATTGCCGGACACAGTGCCGCCATGCTGGCCGATGCCGTGCATTCGCTGTCGGACTTCATCACTGACATCATAGTCATCGTATTCGTGCGCATATCCTCCAAGCCCGAAGACGAAGGACACGACTACGGCCACGGGAAATACGAGACACTGGCCACGGCCATCATCGGTCTCATACTGTTGCTGGTCGGCGCAGGCGTGTTCTGGAACGGAGTCTCCTCCATATGGCATGTAATCCACGGCGGCACGCTACAGGCCCCCGGCATGCTGGCACTGGTTGCGGCCATAGTATCAGTGCTGTCCAAGGAAATACTCTACCGCTACACCGTGCGCGAAGGACGGCTGCTTGACTCGCAAGCGGTAGTGGCCAACGCCTGGCACCATCGGAGCGACGCCTTCTCTTCCGTGGGAACCACCTTGGGCATAGGAGGAGCCATCCTGCTGGGAGACAACTGGAGAGTGCTTGACCCCATAGCCGCCGTAGTGGTAAGCCTCTTCATCATGAAGGTGTCGGTCAAGCTGCTGGCGCCGTGCATGGACGAACTACTGGACAAATCACTACCCGCAGAGGTGGAAAACCGCATCACGGACACCATACTGGCTTCTCCCGGCGTGACCTCGCCCCACCATCTGCGTACCCGCCGTATCGGCAGCCACTATTCCATAGAGGTGCATGTGCGCATGGACGGCCGCCTTACCCTGGAAGAGGCTCATGCCAAAGCCACGACCATAGAACACAAGCTGAGGCAGGAATTCGGCGAAGGGACCTACATCAGCATCCATGTGGAACCCGACAAAAAGACCATATCCAACCCTAATAACTGACCATCTATGCCATCCGTACTTATCACAGGAGCCAGTGGATTCATTGGCAGTTTCATAGCCGAAGAAGCGCTGCGGCGCGGATTTGACACATGGGCCGGCGTGCGACACGGCAGCAGCCGCAAGTTCCTGCAGGAAAAAGGCATGCGTTTTCTGGAACTGGACTATACCGACGGACATCGTCTGAAATCCCGTCTGGAAGAACATGTACGCCAAAACGGACCGTTAGACTATGTGGTACACTGTGCCGGAGTGACCAAATGCGCCGACAGACACGATTTCGAACGGGTGAACTACGGACAGACCAGGCTTTTCGTCAATGCCCTGCGCGACCTGCACATGCCCGTAAAACGTTTCATTTTCCTCAGCTCGCTCAGCGTGTATGGTCCTGTACACGAAGACCACTCACGCCCCATAAGCGAAAACGACATTCCCTGTCCCGACACAGCCTACGGACAAAGCAAGCTGAAAGCCGAACAATATCTGCAAGGACTCACGGACTTTCCTTACGTAATCCTGCGCCCTACAGGAGTATACGGCCCGCGCGAACGCGACTATTACCAGCTGGCCCTTTCCATCAGGCGCCATGTAGACTTTTCCGCCGGACTGGGCAGGCAGGATCTGACCTTTGTCTACGTAGCCGATGTGGTGCAGGCTGTATTCCTGGCCATGGAGAAAGGAGATGTGCGCCGGGCCTATTTCCTGTCTGACGGCAAGGTGTACGCCAGCCGCACTTTCTCCGACCTGGTACGCAAAGAAATGGGTAATCCGTTCGTCATACGAATCAAATGTCCCTTATTTATCTTAAAAGCATTATCCCTGCTGGTTGGATGGGTGGCAGCACGGATGCATACCGTCAGCGTGCTCAACCCCGACAAGTATAGGATAATGAAACAACGCAATTGGCAATGTGACATAACACCGGCTGAAAAAGAGTTGGGATTCCGCCCGGCATATGACCTGGAACTCGGTGTACGCGAGACCATAGCCTGGTACAAGGACAATAAATGGCTTTAACAGCCCGTCATGCCGGACAATGCGCATGACAGGACTCTTCCAGCCTCGGCAATATCTCCCCAAATATGCGGAACACTTCCTCCTTGGTCTCGGCACGGAGCATGGCTATGCGGGTCTCGCGGAAGTTGGGTATGCCCTTGAATAGCGGACTGGCTGCCAGATGACGGCGTACATGCAGTATGCCACGGCGTTCGTCAAGCAGCGACACACTGTCTTCCACCTGTTGTCTCAACACATCCAGTTTCCATTCGGGAGTAAGGCCTGCAAGCTCTTCGCCTGTAGCCAGATAATGCTTCACCTCGCTGAATATCCAGGGACGGCCGAAGCTGGCACGACCTATCATCACACCATCCACGCCATAGCGGTCAAAACATTCGGCGGCACGCTGGGGAGTGGTCACGTCGCCGTTGCCTATAATGGGTATGTGCATGCGCGGGTTATTCTTCACCTCACCTATAAGGGTCCAGTCGGCCTCGCCTGTATACATCTGCGAGCGGGTGCGTCCGTGTATGGTAAGGGCTGCTATGCCACAATCTTGCAGTCGCTCGGCCAAGTCCACAATGATTTTATGGTTCTCGTCCCAGCCGAGGCGGGTCTTCACGGTGACGGGCAGCTTCACGGCACAGGCCACGGCACGGGTTATCTCCAGCATAAGGGGCACGTTCTGCAACATGCCCGCGCCCGCGCCCTTCCCGGCCACACGCTTCACGGGACAGCCGAAGTTCAAGTCCAGAATGTCGGGTCTTGCCTGCTCCACGATGCGGGCGGCCTCCACCATAGTGGCCGTATCGCGCCCGTATATCTGTATGGCTACAGGACGTTCTTCGTCGCTTATGTTCAGTTTCTGTTCGGTACGGCTGACGGAACGCACCAACGCGTCGGCCGACACGAACTCCGTATAGACCATATCGGCTCCGAACCGTTTGCACATCAGGCGGAAGGCAGGGTCGGTCACGTCTTCCATGGGAGCCAGCGCCACGGGACGCTCTCCCAAGTCTATGTCTCTTATCTTCATGGTCAGGAAAGTCCTTTGAATCTTTTCAGCTCTTCCACGGACACCAGCTTGTACAGTTTGTCGCTGGGACGTATCTTGCCGCACTTCAGGGAGAAGTGTTCGCCCTTGCGCACGGTCTGCACAGGCTTCAGGTCCACACGGGCTTCGTCCAGCGTCAGATACACGGCTCCGGTTGTGGGGCCGGTCACCAGCAGCCTGTCGCCCACGCTTACTTCAGCCGCCTCGGCCACGAACTCGGCCACGCCTATATTGGAGAAGTATTTCACGCCTTTGCCCACGTAAATCTTACGTTCCGTGGCCGCCGATCCGTAGTGGCTGGTCCACTCGCCCAACCGCTGTCCCAGATAGTATCCGTCCCAGAACCCACGGTTGAAGACGGTGGCAAGGCGCGCGTCCCACCGGGCCACCTTCTCATCGGTGAAGCTACCTTCCACATAGGCGCGTATGGCTTCCTTGTAACACTCCACCACAGTACGCACGTATTCCGGTCCGCGGGCGCGTCCTTCTATCTTGAACACCCGCACGCCTGCATCCATCATCTTGTTCAGGAAATGTATGGTCTTCAGGTCCTTGGGCGACATGATATACTGATTGTCTATCTCCAGCTCGGCATCGGTCTCCTTGTCGCGTACTGTATATGAGCGCCGGCACACCTGCATGCAGGCTCCCCGGTTGGCGGAGCTGTTCATCTGGTGCAGGGAGAGGTAGCACTTCCCGCTCACGGCCATGCACAGGGCACCGTGGCAGAACATCTCTATGCGCACGGGTTGTCCGGACGGTCCGCAAATGTGGTCCTCCACTATGCGGCGGTGTATCGCGGCCACCTGGTCCAGATTCAGCTCGCGCGCCAGCACCACCACGTCGGCATAGGGGGCATAAAAGCGCAGCGCCTCGGCGTTGCTTATGTTCAGCTGGGTGCTGAGGTGCACTTCCTGCCCTATGCTCCGGGCGTAGGCCATCACGGACACGTCGGCAGCGATGACGGCCGATATGCCGGCGGCCTTGGCGGCGTCTACAATGGAGCGCATCAGCGGCAGGTCCTCATCATAGATAATGGTGTTCACCGTAAGATAGCTCTTCATGCCATGGCGGCGGCAGAGAGTAGCTATGTCCTTCAGGTCGTCTGTAGTGAAGGTGCTGGCCGAACGGGCACGCATGTTCAGATTCTCTATGCCGAAATAGACAGAGTCTGCCCCGGCCTGTATGGCTGCCGCCAGCGACTCGCGGGAGCCTACGGGAGCCATTATCTCAAAGTCTTTTATATCCATTGTCTGTTCAGTTTCCTTGGTTCGCGCGGGCAAAGTTAGGCATTTTCAGGCTGTCTGTATGTGTCCTTTCCGGTTCTTTCCGTATTTTTGCGGCCATACTGACATCAAAACACAGCTACATCATGACCGTAATCTATCCTTCTCCCATTTTCGGCCCTGTGCATTCGCGCCGTCTCGGCGTGTCGCTGGGCATCAACCTCATGCCGTCCGACGGCAAGATATGTACCTTCAACTGCATCTATTGCGAATGCGGCTTCAACGAGGACTTCCGTCCCCGCCGCCCCCGCCCCACACGCGAGGAAGTGCGCGCCGCGCTTGAAGCCCGCCTGCTGGACATGAAGCGAAACGGTCCCGCCCCCGACGTGCTGACCTTCGCCGGCAACGGAGAGCCTACCGCCCACCCGCAGTTTGCCGCCATCATCGGCGACACGCTGGCCTTGCGCGACCGTCATTTTCCCGATGCCAAGGTGAGCGTACTGAGCAACTCCACCTACATCCACAAGCCCGATGTGTTCGATGCCCTGATGCGGGTGGACAACAACATTCTGAAGCTGGACACCGTGGACGATGACTATATCCGCCTGCTGGACCGTCCCTGTGTGCCTTACTCCGCAGAACGTATCATAGAGGGCATGAAAGCCTTCCATGGGCACTGCATCGTGCAGACCATGTTCCTGAAAGGAAGCTACAAGGGCACAGACATGGACAACACCACCGACCGCCACGTGCTTCCCTGGCTACAGCGGGTGAAAGAAATAGCCCCGCAGCAGGTGATGATATATACCATAGACCGCGAAACGCCCGACCACGACCTGCGCAAGGCCAGCCATGAGGAGCTGGACCGCATAGGCGACATGGTGCGCGGAGCGGGCATCGGCGTAAGTGTGTCTTACTGAGCTTTTTCCAGCAGATGACGAAGGGTATTTATCTTGCCCCGCATGTCAAACTTATCGTCTGTATCGTACCAGCCCCGGAACACTCCATGCTCCGACTTGAGCAGGGCATTGCGGGCAGCCTCCAGCTCGCCTAACGCGACGGACAGGTCTCCGGCCTGCCCGTCCTTGTATTTATAAGCATGCACAAAGTGGTAGATGCAGCGGCTTACATGAGCCATGTAATGGGCATAGGCTCCCAGGTGGTCGTAGAAAAACGCCTGTTTGCCGGTTGCCAGACGTTTCTGCAATTCATCGCAACGGGCGGCCACACGGCCAAAGGCTTCCATCTCCTTCCGCATGCCTTGCAGCAGGCTGTCTACCTGATTGCCGCCTTCTATGCGGTAAGTGCGCCCCGGCACACTCTCGTAACCTATTTCCTTCAACGGATTGGGGCTGAAACGGTCCCAACATTCCGATATGTGGCGGATGACCTGCGCATGGCGCAAGTCCTGGAACACGTACTGGCGGTCCATTCCTCCGGGAAAGTCGGACTTCTTCTGGTTCCAATAGGCCTCATAGTATTCGCGGTAGAGCGCGGCCGCTTCGGCGGCATGTTCCTTCCCGAAATAGGTAGCGCAGAAGTCCAGCAGGAAACGGTCGGTATCGTAAGCCTTGGAGTTCCACATCATGGCGGCGTTGGCGCTCAGCTCCATAAGGAACTCGCGCAGGTTTCCGGCATTCACCACACTGAAGGTCAGCGGTCCCTTGCCTTGCACATAGCGGTAATTGGCCTCCATTTTCCACGGGCCTTCGGCAGGAGCCAGATGGGCGCCGGTGGAGAAGAACTGCAAGTTCATGTAGTAACCCAGCTTCACGTGACCGGTGTTCTGCCAGGCCACCAGATCGTCGTAAGGATAATGGTCGCGCCTTCCGGCCACGAAAGTCCACAGCATGTTGGTGGCCGTGGGCGGCTGTATCAGTCCCTTGGCCAGCAAAGAGGATATCTCATCATAGAACGTCATGCGCACAAAAGGGTTACTCTCTCCTGTGGAGCGGCATATCATGTCATACTGCATCCGCACCATACGGTTGATGACCTCCGCACGTCCGGCATCGTCCTTGGGCGCGTCCCCGAACACTGTCCAGAACGGCTGGTCGGTCTTCCCCCGGAAAGCCACCTGCCACAGATTCTCCACTCCGCTGTTCTTCACGGCGTCTATGGAGTATTGCCAGAACTCGCGGAGCGAGGCAGTGTCCTTTACTGAAAGTGCAGGCGGAGCGGTGTGCCTCACCTTCTTCCAGTAGCTGTCCCAGTTGGCAAAGCTGTTGTTCAGCGCCACCATATGGTGTGAAGTCAGCACCAGCCCGTATTTCTTATAGAGCATGGCCTCCCGGCTCAACGTGCCCCCGGTGGTTACAGTGGCCGTATGTTCCACTGTGTTCAGCCTCAACCTCAACATGGTCTCCAGCCACAATTCGTTGTTCTCCCGGCTTTTTCTCCGCCAGGGCACAAAAAGGTCTTCGTCATTGGGGAACCATGCCCTGTAGCGCACGGTGGGCGAAGGCTGGTAATAGTCCAGCGAAGCAGGCACGTCAATGCGCCTCTTCTTCTCCGGCTGCCAGTCGCACCAGTACCACAGTGGGGGTACGCCCAGCATCTGCCCGCTGAAAGCGTAGATGGCGTAAATGGTCCCCCGCATATCCTTTCCCCTGAGGAAGATGCGGCGGCTGGCTGCGTCGCAGTACATGCGGTGTGACTCGAAACCGTCCAGAGCCTTATCCCGGGTAAGCAGACTGCCGGAACCCGGCGTGGCGTCGTTCACCACCACAATGTATATGTCCTTCCCTGTTCCGGCATCAGGAGCGGCCTTTATCACAGGCCTGCAACCCATCACTTTCTCAAAGTCCCGGCAAAGCGTTTCGGCGGCCAGCCTCACAGGACCACATTCCGCCTCGGGCACCACCAGGACAAAATTTCCCTGACGCAGCGACAGCCTTCTGCTGTCGGCGTCTGTCTGTTCAGCCCGGATGTGCTGGACGTGGGAAACCGCCAAGCAGGCAAGCAGAAGAATAAAAAGAATCTTTCTCATGTCATTAATAAATAGAATAAATTCGAAAAGAGACAGGCTACGGTCAACCATACCTGCCTTGTTTTTACAAAAGTAACTGTTTTTCTGCGAACAGCACCATACAGGCACAAAAACTTTGTCTGACGGCAAATGACATTCTGACACTTTACAAAGTTTAACGCAAATGCGGTGCATATTTCCGGCCAAGGGAAGGTCTGGTGGAAAAGAACGAAAGAAAATCCGGGCTATCTTCCAGCAAACAAAGGGAATAGCCCGAATTTTAACACTTCACAGAACCTCATCTACGGCAGAAAAGAAAGAAAACTCTTCACAAAAAGACTTTCTGGAGGAGAAAACCATACAAATGACCGGCGGATGACCTGTCATCACCGACCGGGCAATAGGTTGCCAGGACGGTGGTGACCTATAATACGCAGGCTGACAACAGGTCATCGGCAGAAAGGGGAAGGAATTTCCGCTCCGTTTTATTAGCATATTTATACATTTACAAAAGAAAACGCCAGCACGTTTAACATACATACACACTCCAACTGATAAAATCTCCGGATTCCGCACATATTGAAAAAATGCCTTGTAAGCGGAAAAAGCATTTTACGCGCCAAAAGAAAAGAAAACCGCACGATGTGCCGACATAACGTCAGCAGCGGAACATTCCTTAACATTCCCTTCCCCACCGCCGCACGCCAAGGCTTTGCGTCCGGACGGGAGGACATGCAAAACACGCATTTTCATATCACAGATAAAATATGTATATTTGCCCGGAATAACGTAAGGTACACACCAACTATGGACAGCCTCACATTTCCCCCGCACCTGCAGGAGGGAGACCGCATCATCATCATCTCGCCATCGGGAAAGATAGACAAGACGTTTCTCAAAGGAGCCAAAGCCAGACTGGAGTCATGGGGCCTGGAAGTGGTCATGGGCCGGCACGCCGCAGGCGAACATGGCAACTATGCCGGAAGCATAAGCCAACGGCTGGACGACCTGCAAAAGGCCATGGACGACGGACAGGCCAAGGCCATACTCTGCAGCCGGGGAGGATACGGAGCCGTGCACCTGGCGGACAAGCTGGACTTCGGGCACTTTGCGCAGCATCCCAAATGGCTCATAGGCTTCAGCGACATCACCGCCCTGCACAACGTGTTCCAGGCACACGGATTCGCCTCGCTGCACGCCCCCATGGCCCGCCACCTCACTGTGGAGCCCGCCGACGACCCGTGCACGCAAGCCTTGCACGACCTGCTCTGGGGAAAGGTCAGCCTGACGGACGGCAGCTTCGGCTACACCTGCAAAGCCAACCGGCTGAACCACAAGGGTACAGCCCACGGCGTGCTGCGCGGAGGCAACCTGGCCGTGGCTTACGGACTGAGGGGAACTCCCTACGACATCCCGCCACAGGACACCATACTGTTCCTGGAGGACGTAGGCGAACGCCCGCACGCCATAGAGCGCATGTTCTACAACCTGAAGCTGGGCGGAGTGCTGGAACGGCTCTCCGGACTCATCATAGGACAGTTCACCGAGTACGAGGAAAAGAAACAACTGGGCAAGGAACTCTACGCCGCCCTGGCCGATGTGCTGGCCCCCTACGACATGCCGGTGTGTTTCGGTTTCCCCGTAGGACACACCACCATGAACGTACCGCTGGTAAACGGGGCGGAAGCCACCCTCGAAGTGGGAAGCCGGAAGGTAAGCCTGCGTTTCGGACAGGCACAGGCTGAGGACAAAAAAGCGGAACATATGTGACCACAATTCATACCATTCATATTTTTTCAGAACAAGACATGAAGATTACCCCATCCCTATCTGCCGTGTTGCTCGCCCTGCTGCTCACGGCAGGAAGCTGCAACACCGCCAACAGACAAGCCCGGGACAACGCTCAGGACAACGGAAACAACACGGTAAACGTGCCCCAATTCAACGCAGACAGTGCCTACAGCTACGTGAAGGCACAGGTGGACTTCGGTCCGCGTGTGCCGGGAACCGAAGCCCACAAGGCCTGCGGCGACTATCTGGCCGGAAAGCTGGAACAGTTCGGAGCCAAAGTCTACAACCAATATGCCGACGTGACAGGCTACGACGGGACGACACTGCGCATACGCAACATCGTGGGCAGCTACAAGCCCGAAAGCAGGAAGCGCGTGGCCCTCTTCGCACACTGGGACTGCCGTCCCTGGGCCGACCATGACCCCGACCCGAAGAACCACCACAAGCCCGTGCCCGGAGCCAATGACGGAGCCAGCGGGGCAGGCGTGCTGCTGGAGATAGCACGCCAGCTGCAGCAGCAACAGCCCGCGTTGGGCATAGACCTCATACTGCTTGACGCCGAGGACCGGGGAGCGCACGAAGAATACGAAGGCCAGCACCTTGAGGAATACTGGTGTCTGGGCTCGCAATACTGGGCACGAAACCCGCACGTACAAGGATATAACGCCCGCTTCGGCATACTGCTCGACATGGTGGGCGGGCATGGAGCCACCTTCAGATACGAATGGATAAGCGAGGAGCATGCCAAAGACATCAACCGGAAGGTATGGGAAGCGGCGGAGACGGCCGGATATGCCGGATACTTCGTGCCCGAAGGGGGTGGCGCGGTGACCGACGACCATCTCTTCATCAACCGATATGCCCGGATTCCCACCATAGACATCATACCCTACAGCGAGGGCGAAGGCTTCTTCGAACACTGGCACACCGTGAAAGACGACATGGACGCCATAGACCGTAACACGCTGAAAGCCGTAGGGCAGACCGTAATGCAGGTGGTGTATAACGAGAAATAAGTACAGGCCAGTCCGGACCGGCCTGGCGACAACGCAAATCTTACCCTTTACAACACATATACGAACCATGAACAGAATCTATCTGCTGCTGTCCGCCTGCCTGCTGGCCTTACAGGCAGAAGCTACGGACAAGACACTGCACAGTCCCGACGGGAAGCTGTCGGTCACCGTTTCGGACCGCAACGGAAAGCCCTCGTACAGCGTGGCTTATGACGGGACCACGTTCCTGCTTGACTCACCCCTCGGCATGCAGACCAGCCTCGGCGACTTCAGCCAAGGCATGACCATGACCGAGGCCACCGGCGTGGCCTCCCTGGACAAGCGGTACGAACTGCCTACCATAAAACAACGATGGACAGCCTACAAGGCCAACCGGCAGTCCTTCACCTTCTCACAGGACGGGAAACGGCGCTTCGACATCGTGTTCCAAGTGAGCGACCGCGACGTGGCCTTCCGATACCGCCTGTATCCGCAGGGCGACTCGCACAGCTGCGTGATGCTGAAGGAGGCCACCGGATTCGTACTGCCGCAGGGCACCACCACCTTCCTCTGCCCGCAGAGCAAGGCCATGGGAGGATTCGCACGCACCTGGCCCAGCTATGAGACCAACTATGTCCCCGACGACATCATGGGCAAGAACGGCGAAGGCGAAGGCTATTCCTTCCCCTGCCTCTTCCGGTGCGGCGACGAGGGATGGGTACTGATATCGGAAACCGGAACCGACAGCGGATACTGCGCCTGCCGGCTCATAGGACAAGAAGGCGGACTCTATACCATAGGCTTCCCCCAAGCCGCCGAAATGAACGGACTGGGAAGCGCCAACCCCGGACTGTCACTACCCGCCGAGACACCGTGGCGCACCATCACCGTGGGACGCGACCTGGCTCCCATAGTGGAGACCACCGTGGCATGGGACGTGGTAAGCCCCAAATACAAAGCCTCGCAGACATACCAGTACGGGAAAGGCTCGTGGAGCTGGATTATCGGCATGGACGCCAGCACGAACTTCGAAGAGCAGATGCGCTACATAGACTTCTCGGCAGCCATGGGCTACCAGTCGGTACTGATAGACGCCTGGTGGGACAAGCAGATAGGCTACGACCGCATAGAGCAACTGGCTATGTACGGGAAACAGAAAGGCGTGGCGCTCTACCTGTGGTACAACTCCAACGGATACTGGAACGACGCCCCGCAGACTCCAAAAGGCATCATGGACAACACCATATCCCGACGGAAGGAAATGGCCTGGATGAAGCGCATAGGCATACGCGGCATAAAGGTAGATTTCTTCGGAAGCGACAAGCAGGAGATGATGAAGCTCTACGAAGACATTCTGACCGATGCCAACGACTTCGGCCTGCTGGTCATATTCCACGGCTGCACCCTGCCCAGAGGATGGGAACGGATGTATCCCAACTATGCCGCAAGCGAAGCCGTACTGGCCAGCGAGAACCTGAACTTCAACCAAAGCAGCTGCGACAACGAAGCCCGCAACGCCTGCCTGCACCCCTTCATTCGCAACACGGTGGGAAGCATGGACTTCGGGGGCAGCGCACTGAACAGGTACTACAACGCGCAGAACCAGCCGGGAGGAAGCCGCCGCGTCACCTCCGACGTGTTCGCGCTGGCCACCGCCGTGCTGTTCCAAAGTCCGGTACAGCACTTCGCCCTGGCACCCAACAACCTGCAGGACGCTCCGGCATGGGCCATGGACTTCATGAAAGAGGTGCCTTCGACGTGGGACGAAGTGAAGTTCATCGACGGATATCCCGGACAATACGTCATCCTGGCACGGCGCAAGGCCGACACCTGGTACATAGCCGGCATCAACGCAAGGAAAGAACCGCTGAAAACCATCCTCTACCTACCCATGTTCTCCTCTGTGGACAACCTGCGCTGCTACAGCGACGACAAGAACCTCAACGGAAGCCTGAAGACCCTGAAGCTGAACAGAAAACTGGAAGTAAAGATAGAGATTCCGCAAAACGGGGCCATAGTCATAGCAAATGAAAAAGAAAACATACAAGCAAGAAAGTTATGAGCATCAACGAAGCACAAGACGAAATCATCGCCGAGTTCAGCGAACTTGACGACTGGATGGACCGCTACCAGCTACTCATTGACCTGGGAAGCGAACAAGAACCTTTGGACGAAAAATATAAGACGGACCAGAACCTCATAGACGGATGCCAAAGCCGGGTGTGGCTGCAGGCCGACGAGACAGACGGGAAACTGACATTCCGTGCCGAAAGCGACGCACTGATAGTAAAAGGCATCATCGCCCTGCTCATACGGGTGCTGTCCGGACATACTCCCGACGAGATTCTGAATGCCGACCTTTACTTCATAGACCGCATCGGACTGCACGAACATCTGTCTCCCACACGCAGCAACGGACTGCTGGCCATGGTGAAGCAGATAAGGATGTACGCGCTGGCGTTCCAGGCCAAGGAGAAGGCATAACACGACACCACAGACGGCACACACCGGCCTGCATAAAGGCCGCATACCGTGAACGGACTCACAACAATCCGCTATAATACAGAGATTCATATAGAAAAAATGAGGAATCAACAGTCAGACGAATTCCGTCCGCTTGCTGATTCCTCATCTGTTTATTCTTCCTTATACTCCAGCAGGTCGCCCGGCTGGCAGTCCAGTTCCTTGCATATGGCCTCCAGCGTGGAGAAGCGTATGGCCTTGGCCTTGCCTGTCTTCAGGATGGAGAGGTTGGCGGGAGTGATGTCCACGCGCTCGGCCAGCTCGCCGAGGGAAATCTTGCGGCGGGCCATCATGATGTCCAGATTGACCACTATCGGCATGTGCCACCTCCTTTCCCGTCTTGTCCGTCCGAGGGGACGGGGTCAAGGTCGCGCCACCATGAGGTGCGCCGCTTGGTGATGCGGTAGAAAATATACATGCCGCCCCACAGCCATGCGATGTGAAGATAGATGACCCAGAGGGACATCTCCTTCAGAAAAGGCTTGTACAAGGCGAGGAGGAACAGCACTTCGGCCACACACATGGTCAGCACGAACCCCGCTACGATGCAGAGGACGGCTCTCAGTCTGCGTATTGTTGTCTTTTTCATATCCGGTTCAGGTTTTAAATGGTCAGGTCTTGCTCTTCTTTTATCTTCACGCCTGCGGCGAATATCTCGGTGAACAGAGCCAACAGGATGTAGGACAGCCACGAATACTTCAGCCCGTCGTACGCCACCTCATAGCCGGGAATGTCCACACTTCCGGTCACAGCCAGATAACTGAACCAGCGGAACAGCTCAAACCATACGCCTCCTACAACCACACCGTAGACAAAAAAGCGCATGCGCCGCACATTAGGCCGGGTGAACACACTGCCGCGCACCACAGCTATGACCAGCCTTACCAGGCAATAGATGCCGTAGAACAGCAACAGCCCTATGGGAATGGCTCCCACCACGCATACCACCATGCCCGCAGAAGGCTTCACCTCGGCGTCCGACTCTATCTGGGAAGCCCAGAAAGGAGCCTTTCCGCCGGTTGCCGCATTTTGCAGGCTGTCGGGCACCAGCGTGGCAGTGGGACGCACAGCCAACGACATGGAACTTTTGAACTCGGTACGGTCTCCGGCCGCTTCCCATCCGTCGGCAAAGCCTTGGAACATGTCTCCCATGTCCTGCACCAGAAAAACCACTATGGCCAGCAAGGCCAGTATCTTAATCTTCTTCATCGTTTATCAGTTTGTTCGGTTTTCATTTGAATATTCCGGTTGTCCGCCGGGCAATCATACGGTCAGTTCCTGCTCCTCCCTCATATGCACGCCCATCTTGAACAGGCAGCCGATAAACAGGAAGAACACGCCCAGCAGGATGTATATCAGATAGACGGAATTCTGTATTCCTCCGCCCGGCCCCAGCATGTAGTACACCATCTGGAAGAGTCCGTTGGCTTCCACCAGCTCGCCTATGACGATGAGCAGATTGGCATTGAGCCGGGTAAACACTTCGCCCCGGCGCACATAGAACAGTATCAGGCAGATGATAAGGCTGCACGCCGACATTACGGCCAGCGTCACCATGTCGGGCAGCGCCTTCCATACGGGACTGAGGTCTCCGGAAGCTTCCGTCCCCACTCTGTAGGCCATAAGTCCCGCGCGCAGCAGGGTGACCAACAGACAGCAGCCGCATATCACCGCCAGGCAGGTCATGATGAACTCCAATTCCTTTTTCTCTTTCTTACGGCTCCGGGAAGCCTTTTCTACAGTTGTCTTTTCCATGATTCTTCATTTTACAGTTCCGTTATCCGCAGTTCAGATGGTCAGTTCCTGGTCCTCACGCAAGCGCAGGCCTATGGCAAACACCTCGCCTACGATGAGCGAACATAGTCCGAGCACCAGTGCGGTACTCCCCACCTCGCCCGACATGCTCAGCTCGTAGCCTTCCAGGGCAAACACTTTCTCCAACCCACGCAGGCTGAGCCACGCCGACAGCAGGCTGCATCCGTAACCCAGCAACAGAGCAAGGCCCAGCAGGCGGAGCCGCCGCACGTTGCGCCAGATAAAGATATCCGACCGGTTGATGGCCACCACCAGCCGCACGAACAGCACCAAGGCCCATATGCAGAATGCCAGGCTGAGTATCCCCAACAGGCCGAGAAATGCCGACATGCCGGGCGACTTGGCCCGGTCCACACAGACCGCAAGCTGCAGATAAGAGGCCGGCACGCTGCTGCCGCTCTTTTCATTGTACACGGAGTCGGACAGGAAATCCAAATCCTGTCCCGCAAAGAAGTCGGGCACCAGGTGCACACTCTGCATTTGGGCCAGACGGGCCAGTTTTTCCGCATCCGTCTGCCGTTTCTCCGCCTCGGCTTCGGCGGCCGCGTAACCGGTCTTCACGCCAAGGCTGGCGCCCATCACCAAATAGTAGCCGGCCTCTATCACCGACCATCCCAGCACCAACAGCACCAGGACACACAATATGTTCAGTCTCTTTTTCATACCGGTAAAGGCTCCTCCCCGTCCCTTTCCTACGGAAGGGAAACGGGGAGCTGACAGCCATACATTGTTTATATAGTGAATTTATGAAAGGTTCTCATTTCTCTTTTTCCGCGTTTTCCGGCACAGGGATGGCACACGCCCCGACGGTCTCTGCGGGTACAGCCTCGACAGGTCTGCGCTTCAGCATGAACACCGCACCGGCAAACACCGCCACCGAAGCCACCAGACAGATGGTGTATTCAGGCTGTCCCAGCAACTGGGCCATGGTATCGACATCGGGATAATTGGCCATCATCCACACGGACAGGCTATTGTTCAGAATGTGGAGCACGATGCCCGGCACCAGACTGCGTGTACGCCAGTACAGCCAGGCAAAGAAGAAGCCGGAGAGGCACGCGCTGACCACCTGTGCGGGATTGATGTGGAAGATGCCGAATATAAGTCCGGAAATCACTATGGCCTTCACAGGACTGTACTGCTTGAGCAGCATGCGGGTCACTGCGCCACGGAACAGCAGTTCCTCCAGTACCGGGCCGATGACGGCGATGCAGAGTATGCCCAGCCAGTTGCCGCTCATGGCGACAAAGGTGTTCTCCATCAGATTGGGCAGGAAGTCAAGCCACGACATGACGAACTCTATCAGGAAGATGAGTCCCGCACTGGCCACCAGCGTCCATGCCAGGTACGAAGCCGACACGGGATTCCATGCCTCCGGCCCCATCTTTTTCAGGAAACCGCCTTTCCACAGGTATAGCAGCATGAACGCCATGCTTATCAGCATCACCGGCGCAAGCACCACCTCCATGGCGTTCGCCTCCATGGCTTTCAGGTCGCCTCCGCTCAGCATGACATAAGCCACCATGATGGGTCCGGCCAGAAGCGAACAGGCCAGTTGGATAAGCAGATAGATTACTACAAGTTTTACAGATGTCTTCATAAGAGATATGTTTTAGATGTTATGTTCCAACGGGTCATATGTCACGGTTCATTCAACGGCCAGCAGTCTGTCATCGTCGAAGTTGTGTTCCTGCTCCAGGTTCCAGCTTCCGGTCTGCTCGCACCACAGGTAGCTCAGGTAGTCCACGCCTTCCGTGGTCTGGCGATAGAGGGTCTTCTCCGACGCAGCGGCATAGGCACCGACCTTGGCGTCCCAGCGTGCGTACCTCAGTTCCACCCCTTCGGCCAAATAGCTGATGTCCAGCCGGTAGGCAGGCTCGTAGGCAGCGGTAGCCTCGTTCCACTTCAGGGCTTCCTTGGAAATCAGGCGGCCGGTCTCGTCGTAGGCATATTCGTACTGCATGTGATGCTTCAGGTAGCTGCCGTCGTTCACCTTGTACACGGTCTCCGAGGTAATCTGTTCGTGGCTGTTGGTCTTCTGGTTATAGGCAAAACCCTCCAGTCCGTTGTTGGCTACTGCTATCAATGCGTTCACTGTCAAAACTGCTGTCATTACTAATGCTTTCATAATCTTAGTGTTTTTAATGGATTTCTGTAATTGTTGTTTTTCTGGTAATTGTTGTTTTGGTGTCTTTCAGGGTATGGATTTTAAGGTCAGCGGATGGCCTCCCAAGCGTCGGCCACAATGTGTTTCAGTCCGATATAGGCATTGTTCACCTTTCCGCTCATGAAGAGCAGGAATACAACCACTGCCATTGCCTTGGCCAGGAACACTACGGTGTTTTTCAGGATGTACGTTACTTTTGTTCTCATGTTTTTCAGTTTTTATGGGATTAGTATTTCTTTTGTTTTTCGATAATCATTTATCGTTTTTCGATATACAAAGGAAACACTAATTTTCGAACTACACAAGAAAAACAGAAAAAAAATATCGAAAAACGATATATTTTATCCGAAAATCACTAAAAAAGCCTCTACACGCCCTTTCCAAGGGGCATGGCACCCGCATTTTCCCCGTGCTCCGGCAGAAAATGCGGCACGCCCACACCTTATTATATATAGGGAACATCAGTATCCTTCGCCGCCAAAAGGGAACGGGACGGGAAAGAAGCCTCCGGACAGGCTCTCTGAAAGCGGTCCGGTGCGGACGGACTCACAGCCTGGTGCGGACGGATTCACCGCTTCCTGCGAACGGACTCACAGCACGGTGCGGACGGACTCACAGCCGGCCGTCTGAAGGCAGGCAGAAAAAGAGTGTCGGAAAACCTGTCCGGCGGACAGGGAACGGCAAGGGCAGCGGGAAGGATGGCGACAAAAGGAAAGGGAGATCCGCCCCACGGCGCACCTCCCTTGAAAACAAAAAATATACCTGTTTGCGGCAAGTCGCACAAAGCGGAGTATGCCGCCTGTAAGAGAAAAGTAATCTATATCCTTTGACTGTGGAAAGCTCCGGAATGCCCGCAAGACTGTCCCAAACGCACGTAAAGTTAGCGGAAAGTATGCAAACAGACAAAGAGGGAAAAGCGGTTTCCTTACCAAAAAGCCGCCTTTATGTGCCATGAGGATAAAATCAGCCACCAAACGGCACACATTTTATGCACTGCCTGTCACATGGGCCAGAGCGACAAGTCGTACCGCGACTCCACCTCGCGCTCCACCTCATCGGGCAGGCCGGGAAAGAAGTCCATGCCGGTGATGCGTTCCACCTGGTCCACGGTGTTGACGTAGGAGTCGAGCGGACGGTTGCCCGACGTGTTCTTATAGATGAACCCTATGGCCTTGGGCTTGCCTCCTGCCAAGGACAGCACCACCTTGAAGAAGGCTTCGGGCACGGTGACGCGGTGTTCCCGCCCTATCACCTTGTGTTTCCGGTTATAGAGTATGGGGCCGCAGACAATGTAGATGCTCCCGTCGCGCTGCGCCCAGTCGCGGCAGGCATCTTCCAGTTCCTTCCAGTCGCCACGGTTCAGGTTGTGGTTCTGCGGGCAGATATTGGTCATATAGAAACTCTCCCGCATGGCCCGCCAGTGCCACCGGTTGTCGGCAGCCGGACACATATGCCCACGGTCGTATCCGCTCCCTTTGTAGTCGTCGGTGGTCACGGCCTGTGCCGGCGGCAGGTCGGGGTCGGGCAGGAACTTGTCCGTGCGGCTCTCGCGCTCCACCAGCCGCTCGCGGTTCAGTTCCCAAGCCACCCAGTTGGGCAGGTTGAGCCGGGTGTTGTAGGACACGGTATAGGTGCGCCGTTCCAGTATTTTCTCCGGGCGCTGCTTCAGCGGAGCGGGCAGCAACACGTCCTTCCCCCCGGACAGAGAGGCCGCAGGCGCGGACGGGCTGGAGGAAGCCATCCTGTCTTTTATCCGTTCCACAAAGGCGGGAAGCGTTTCGGGCAAGCCCACTTGCAAGGTCTGCGCCAGCGGCTCATAGCCGAGACATGCCACGCACACCGCCAGCACAAGCCAGAGGAATCCGCGTGAACGTTGGGGTTTCTTTCTTTTTCGGGCCATCACAATCTGTTTTTACACCGGCAAAGATACGCAAAATTGGCTTAGGAAAGACTCCCCCTGCCGCTATGCGGTCGAATAAGGAGAGAGGGAAAGAGCGGAAAGGGCTTCTATATTATAACCGGTTGAGATGCACTTCCTTAATGTAGCTGTCATCGAAAATGCCTCTATAGAATTGTCTATGAGTGTATTATGCATATGGGTTCTTTTTCTACTTATATAAAAAAAATACTTCGCTGTTATGGTTTTACTATGATGCGCCAATAGCCTCCATAATCGGCTCCTTCTCTGACAAGCAATCCTTTGGCTTTTAGATTTGCAATTTGCATTTCAATGGCACGTTTGCTGACTCCAATCTTTTCTGCCATCCTGTCTTGGAATATGGAACCGTCTGATATTACAAGGTCAAGAATGCTTTGGGCCGTTCGTCCTAACCGCTTTTGTTTCACCGAAGATTTTTGCAAATCACCGAACTTTTTCTCCGAACCTTCTCCATTTACAGGGTACTTTTTGAGGGAACTATTTACCCTGTCAGCCACCTCTTCTACGGGGATTCTGCTGTCCTCGCCCCAATTCAATGCCGTCAGACGTGACCAATCCGAACGACTCCAGATGCTTGTCGTTTCATTCCTGATGCGTCTGTTCACGAAACGTATTGGCAAAGGCCGACACGGATTTCAGCCTTTCAAAAAAAGACAGAAACACTTGTTTTCCGTAATCTAATTTATTATATTTGCAAGTGAATTAAAAACATTTAATAAAAAACTCAGAGCCTATGAGAAATTTGTGGAGAGGTGCCTTGCTGCTACTGATGGCAGGAGCATGCACAAATGAAGATTTCGTGACTGAAGAAGCCAACGTGTCCGCAGGGATGCTGGAAACACAATCGGCCACCAGAAGCATAGGCGAAGTGCTGCAGATTGCGGAAAACGCCACTCGGCTGTTGATGGGACCGCAGACCCGTGCGGTAGGTAGAACCATAGACCCGATGGCTACACAATATGTAGTTGCTCCGACTACACGGGCGGGAGGAGGAAACGACACCTTATTATATATAGTGAATTATGCGGACGAACAAGGCTTTGCGGTTATTTCGGCTAATAGGAGTGCGGAAGGACTGTTGGCTGTGACGGAACAAGGTTCTTACGGTGTGGATGGGAAATATTATACGGATAATCCGGGCTTCACGGAGTTTATGGAACGGGCAAAAGTCTATGCGGGAATGGGAGGTGACCTCACGAAACCGGCAGAAATAATCCAGTTTAAATATGTGTATGACACGGTCTATGAGAACAAAGTAGAACCTATGGTTCGTGTCCGTTGGGGACAGTCCGGAGTTGAAGGAAAGTATTGCCCCAATGGATTGTCTGGTTGCAGTAATACGGCCATGGCACAGATCATGTCTTATTTCCATCACCCGCAAAGCATCGCAATTACTTATGAGGGTGCAACGGTCTCCACCCAACCTCTGAATTGGACTGCCATGGAAAAACATGAGGTAGACCATGCCTACAAAGGATGTACAGCCACAGAGGCCGGGCATGAAGCCATCAGTCAGCTGTTACGGCAGTTGGGGGAGATTAATAAAAGTGAGTATCTGTATTCGCCAAAAGGAACTTCGACCATTGCGAGCGATGTGCGGAATAGTTTTTCAAATATGGGATATACTGTTTCGGCTTTGAACAGTTATACAGACCAGGCCTTAGATAAGGAGTTGGCGAATGGAGAGTTGATATATATGCGAGGGACCGATACGGCAGGCCACGGAGGACATGCTTGGGTCGTAGACGGTGCTTATGGCTATACTGTACGTATAGAAGAATGGAGAAGACCTGCCGGAAAACTGGATTGGGAATATTATGCCGATGCTGGTTCCACAACGGTTGAATACTTGCATTACAATTGGGGATGGGATGGAAACTGCAACGGTTTCTTTGCCACCAAGGTCTATGCTCCCGGGAAGGCCCATTCTTATGACGATGAAGAGACCTATACGAATCGTTCAATCTATGACTTTTTAACAAACGTACGATATTTTGCCGTAACCAGATGACATTGTCATATTTTTATAATTTATCTTTGCATACCTTTAACAATTTATCAAAGAACAAAGCTATGAAGAATTTTTTTAAATGTACGATCCTGTTGCTAGTGGCAGGTGCGTGTACGAATGATGATTTTATAACTGAAGAAGTTGACGCTCCGACAACGCCTCTCGGGGTGCAATCGGTGAACAGAAGTATGGATGAG
>CASFQC010000022.1 GCA_949296415.1 uncultured Bacteroides sp.
ACAGAAAAAGGCCAATAATAATGGCATATAAAGTGATTATACTCTATCGACTTTATATGCCAGCTTACTTTTTAGGGACATTTACTGAATATCCCGAAGTCGTCAAGAGTGAAATTGCCGGTTATGCGTTTGGTCAGTCGGTGCGAAGTCGAGAAAGCTTAGGCCTCTGCCCTTTCCCTTTGACAGATTTAATCGAAAAGCGGACAAGCGGTGGAAGCTAACGCTTTTCCCGGCGAGGATGTCCTTTGTCCGGGCACTCTTCGTGATTGAATAATCTTTCCTCCCTGACTATCTCCTGGCTGACCAGTTCGGAGTTGACGAAGGTGAAGGCCGTGGTGACAATGTACCAGCTTCCCCGATACAGGTCTTCCTTGTAAAACAGTGTCTCTTTCTTGCGTTTATCATGCGTGTACGACATTTCCTTATTGAACGGTTTGCCGAACTTTTGCACGAACTCGTCCTGGCGCATACCCAATTTGATTTGTGTGTCCGAGAACTTGCTTGCAAGCTGGGACGTGTAGCAGCTGCTTAGGAAGCAAAGGCACAACAACGGGAATAACTTCTTGAATTTCATATAACCTTTTATTTTGATGGGTCGTTTTTGAGCACTCATTGTATGTGTTTGAAGTATGGACTGAAGTCGTTCATATTTCGGTTGGATTTTCCAATTCCTTACGCTGCTTCTTAGTGAGCGAGGCGACTACGGTGTCATACGACTGGCGGACGAGTTCTTGTATCTTGCTGTCGGGTACATCCTGATTGAAACAAACGCTAATCCAGTGTTTCTTGTTCATGTGATAGCCGGGGCGGATGCCTTCGTAACGGTCTTGCAATTCCCTGATTTGCTCCGGGTCGCACTTGATGTCGCAGAAGTCGAACACATCCACGTTCACGAAGCAAAACCATTTGTCGGACACGCTAAACACTAACAGGTTCCGGTCGTATGCTGATGCCGCCTTGTCGAATGGCATCTTCTCTGTTACGCCCTTGAACGAAAGGCAGTAAGTTCTGAAATCTTCTATATTCATTAGAGTTTACGTAAATTAGTGATAGTTTCAAGGGTTGATTTTGACCCTGAGATTATGCAAAGCCATGCACATGGGAAGAATATTCCCTGCAAAGTTGTTAGCCTTGAGCCTGTACTAGTCTTTGACGGTGCGCATGGCCTTCGTATTTTCCATGACATGCTCTATTGCCTGAACCGGATTGATGTAGAGAATGGCAACTTATCTCCTCATTTCCAGAATAGGGAACGGATTGCCTTCGCTGTCGTATGCGTTGCGCTTGAAGACCTTGAAACCCATCCGCTCGTAGAACTTCCTGGCGTCGGGGTTCTGCTCGTTCACATCCACGTACTCCACGTCCAGGTCGCGGAAGGCACGCTCCACAAACATCTTTCCCAGTCCCCGACGGAAGTGGCTGGGGTGGAGGAAGAGCATCTCTATCTTGCGTTCCTGCACGCCCATAAAGCCCACGGGGAGTTCGTCATCTTCCATCACCCACAGGGTATCAATGTACCGCAAGGCCTCTTCGGCCTGCGGGGTAAGCCGGACGATGTCCGCTTCCGTCAGGAAATGATGGCTGGCACGGACAGACGCTTCCCACACTTCCAGCAGCTTGCCGGTGAGTGCATAGTTCCGCCGCTCTTTTCCGATTGCGGTAATATTTATCATGGCTCTTTGTCTTTTTATAGCTTGCACAAAGGTAAAGAAAATCGGGGAGCAGGCAAGAGAATCTCCCCTTTTATCTGTCTGCCCGCCTTTGGGTGCCTGTCACCAGATTGTAACTTCTGTGTAAAGGCAATGTCAGTCCGTCGTATCCTGTATGTAACAACTTTGCCCCACCTTTGCGGCGGATTTAGAAAAGAAGAAAGATGAGTATGAAAATTGACACCGGAAGGATACTCTTCCTACTATTGTTCCTTATCCTGTCCGCCATGTCGGCCATGGCAGGTACGGTGAAAGGCACCGTGACAGACAAGGCCACGGATGAGCCTCTTATTGGGGCCACCGTACAGGTCACCGGCACGGCCAAGGGGGCTGTGACCGACGTGAACGGAAACTACAGTTTTGAACTGCCAGACGGCACCTGGTCCATAACCGTAAGCTACGTGGGCTACAAAAGCATGGAGATGCCCGCAGTGACCGTCAAGGCAGAAGGCGTCACGCTGGACTTCGCCCTGGACACTGACGAGCAGGTGCTGGGCGAGGTGGTGGTGGCTGCACGCCGCAACCTGGAGAGCGAGCGCGCCCTGCAGGTGGAGAGGCAGAAGGCCACGCTGGCCATAGAGAACATGGGAGCCAGGGAAATGGCCGTCAAAGGCATAGGAAACGTGCAGGAAGGCGTCACCAAGCTTACGGGAATATCCGTGGCCGATGCCGGACAGCTCATCGTGCGCGGACTGGGCGACCGCTACAGCACCACCACACTCAACGGACTCCCCATTGCCTCGCCCAATCCCGACAACAAGCTTATCCCTCTGGACCTCTTTCCCGCAAGCACCGTGCAGAACATCACCGTGAGTAAGGTTTACGACGCCTCGGTCTTTGCCGACTACAGCGGGGCGCACATTGACATCAGCACCAAGGAGAACACCACCGACGACTTCTTCAGCGTGGGCTTTGGCATGGGCGCACACTTCGGAGCCATGGGCAGGGACTTCTACCAGATGGACCGAGGCTCGCTCTTCAAGACTTCCTCACTGGACCGCAGCATATATGACATGAGTCTGACCGACTTCGACAACTACGTCACACAGCACAACATATTCCCCACTACCTTCGAGGTGAGCCGACGCGCAGCCCTGCCGGAGTTCTCGGGCAACATAGGGGCAGGCAAGGACATCGCCGTCGGGAAACAGACCCTCAGCCTGCTGGCATCTTTCAGCATAAGCAACGAACGCAAGGTGACGGACGATGCCTTCTACAAGACGCTTGAGGCCACCGGAAGCGTGCAGGACGACTTCAGTTATGACGAGTACGCCGCCACACTGAAACTGGCAGCCCTGGCCTCCGCCAGCCTCACACTGAGGGAGAACGACCGCGTGGGATACACCTTCTTCTACGCACGCGACGCCGAAGACGCATACCAACGCCGTGAGGGCGAGGATGCCGAAGGACACCAGCTCATAGGAAGCAACGACATAACCCACATATACACGCTGCAGAACCACCAGCTGAACGGGTTGCATCACATGGGCGATGCCTGGGAACTGACCTGGGGCGCCTCCTACGGCAAGACAAGCAGCGAGGAGCCCGACCGTAGGCAGGTGATGTTCCAGAAGAACACTGACGGCACCCTCAGCCTCTTCAAGCTGAACCGACAGGAAACCATGCGATACTACGGAGACCTGGACGAGGACGAATGGGTGGCCGGAGCGGCCCTGAAGTACAAGTGGGGCGGGGAAGACCACGTGAGGCTGGGATTCAGCTACAAGGACAAGAACCGCGACTATATGGGCACCCGCTTCTACTACAACGTGAACCGGCTGAACCCCGCCATAGACGATGTGTTCCACACAGACCCCTTCCTCAACTACGACAACGTGCAGAACGGCACCGTGGTCATAGAACGCCGCATGCAGCCCCACGACACCTATCGCGCAGGCATGCAGATATACGCCGCATACGCGCAGACCGACTTCCATCCGCTCCCCTCCCTCCTGCTCAACGTGGGACTGCGCTACGAGCTGGGCAAGCAGTGGGTACAGTATGCCATCGAAGGACAACAAAAGTACCAGAGCCGCCGCGACATGGACAAGCACGACCTCTTCCCCACAGTGAACCTGCGCTACGTCATAAACGACCATAACAACCTGCGCTTCGCCCTCTCGCGCACCGTCACACGCCCGTCGTTCATCGAAATGGCGCCCTTCCTTTACCAGGAATCCTACGGGGCAGCCCAGATACGCGGTAACGAGGAACTGCAGAACGGATATAACTACAACCTTGACATACGCTACGAACGCTTCGCCGAAAACGGCGACATGTTCTCCCTCACCGGATACTACAAGCACCTCGACAAACCCATAGAGCGCATACAGCGCCTCCAGGGCGGGGCCACCATGCACTCCTTCCAGAACGCCGACCAGGGAATGGCCGCAGGCATCGAGGCCGAGGCGCGCAAGACGCTGGCGCCCGACCTCAAAGTGGCCGCGAACGTGTCCTACATGTACACCAACGTCAAGCTCCCACAGGGAGGAGCCTACACCAACAAGGAACGCTCCCTCCAGGGCGCCTCGCCCATACTGTTCAACGCCGACCTCACCTACGCGCCCTCCTTCGGAGAAGACCGCCGGCTCAGCCTGGCACTGCTCTACAACCTCCAGGGCAGGCGGATACACGCCGTGGGAGTGTCCGGACTGGGCGACATCAAGGAACAGACACGCCACACCATGAACTTCCGCGCGGCATACAGCCTGAACTCACACCTCAGCTTCAGCCTCCAGGTGGACGACCTGCTGAACCGCGCCATCATCTTCAAGCAAGACGTGCCCGACACCGGCGGGACAGTGGAAGTGGAACGCTTCAAGGAAGGCGCGAGCTTCCAGGTAGGAATAAGCTACACATTATAATATATACATAGACTGATTGACTAACCCGCCCCTTCCCCCCTTACGCACACAAGCGGGAAGGAACACGGAAGGGGCCAAAAACTCACTTATGAACAGAAAACTATTTTCAATGGCAATGGCCGCAGGCCTAGTGCTGTTCACCGCCTGCAGCGACGACGAGACAACAACAGTGCCCAACTCCGGAGGCGGACAGACCGAGCTGAGCGGAAGCATCACCGAAGATGTCACCCTGAAGGCCGGACAGACCTACACCCTCAACGGGCAGTACATCGTGGAAGAGGGAGCCACCCTACACATAGAGCCGGGAGTGCGCATCGTCTCCGTGTATGACGACGTGGTCGACTACATCTTAGTGAAACAAGGCGCGCGCATCGACGCACAGGGCACCGCAGCCCAGCCCATCGTCATGACCAGCGAGCAGCAGCAGCCCGGAGCATGGGGAGGCATACACATCTGCGGACGCGCGCACACCAACGCCGAGGGCGGAACGGGCAGCTCGGAGATAGGCGGAGCCGCATACGGAGGCAATGACGACAGCGACAACTCCGGCACCCTGCGCTACGTCCGCGTGGAATACACCGGATACGCCTTCGACGAAGAGCACGAGGCCAACGGCATATCCTTCTACGGAGTGGGAAGCGGAACCACCGTGGACCACTGCCAGGCATACCGCGGCTCCGACGACGGATTCGAGTTCTTCGGAGGCTCCGTCAACATCAGCGACATGGTAGTGACCGACTGCAGCGACGACTCCTTCGACTGGACCGAAGGCTGGAACGGAACCGCCACCAACCTCATAGCCACACAGGCCGATGAAGAGACTCTGGGATATGCCTGCGACTGCCTCATAGAGGCCGACAACAACGAGAACGACTTCAACGCCACACCCGTCTCCAACCCCACCATAAACAACGCCATCTTCGTGGGCAACGGGGCTGCCGGCAACGGCGTGCACCTGCGCCGTGGCACACACGTCAGCATGAATGACGTGCAGATATACGGCAAGGGCGACGCCCTCCATGTGGAAAGCAGCCAGACCGGCGACGCGCTGCCCGGACACCTCAAGGACGTGCGCATCAGCGGACAGGTGCTGAGTGACGGCGAGAGCACCTACACCAACGAACAGTTCCTGGCCGACGGCAACCTGAACAACCAGGCAAACCCCTACGCCTCCTTCAGCGACATACTGGACCAGTGCCCCTGGGCCGCCGGATGGACTCTCACCGGAGAAGCCTCGGCCGACGCCCTGGCCGACGGCAGCACGCTGCAGGGCGAGATAAGCGCAGACGTCACCCTGGGAGCCGGACGTACATACTACCTCAGCGGACAGTACATCGTGCGTCAGGGAGCCACCCTGCACATAGAGCCGGGAGTGACACTCATCGCGCGCTATGACGACCTGGTAGACTACATCCTCATAGAACAGGGCGCAAAGATAGACGCACAGGGCACTGCCGACCAGCCCATCGTAATGACCAGCGAACGCACAGAAGCCGGCGCATGGGGAGGCATACACATCTGCGGACGCGCACACACCAATGCCGAAGGCGGGACAGGCTACTCCGAGATAGGCAACTCGCCCTACGGAGGCAACGTGGAAGACGACAACTCAGGCACCCTGCGCTACATCCGCCTGGAATACACCGGCTTTGCCTTCGACGAAGAGCACGAGGCCAACGGCATATCCTTCTACGGAGTGGGAAGCGGAACCACCGTGGACCACTGCCAGGCATACCAAGGCTCTGACGACGGATTCGAGTTCTTCGGAGGCTCCGTCAACGTCAGCAACATGGTCGTAGTGGACTGCAGCGACGACTCCTTCGACTGGACCGAAGGCTGGAACGGCACCGCCACCGACCTCATGGCCTACCAGCAGACCCAAGACATCCTGGGCTATGACTGCGACTGCCTCATAGAGGCCGACAACAACGGCAACGACAACGCCGCCACACCCGTATCGCATCCCGTACTCAGCCGCCTGCTCCTCGTGGGCAACAACTCCGCCGAACAGGCACGCGGAGTGCGCCTGCGCGAAGGCACACAGGTCAGCATGGACCAGGCCACCATATGCGGCAAGGACATGCCCCTCACCGTAGAGACCACAGGCACCGAGAACGCCCTGAAGGACGGCACCTCCACGCTGACCGGCATCACCATCAGCGCACCCCTGGACAGCGCCGAAGGCATATACACCAACGACGACTTCCTGGCCGCCGAGGGCAACACGGTAGACGCCTCCATGCAGCGTCCCACCCTGGCCGAGGCCATAGCCTCCTGCGCCTGGATAGAAGGCAGCTGGGTAAGGTCCGAGTAAACGCATATCACCAACCTCTTTCATATGCAAGGGTAGCGGGGGAGACACGCACTGCGGTGCGGCGCCTCTCCCGCACTTTTCATACAGGCTGCCGATGTCCGCATATTTCTTAATCCGGAAAACTTTTTCCACCGCCTGTCTTTCCCCCTTCCCGCCGCCGGTTTTCGCCTTTCCTTACAGAAACCGGGGTAGGGAGGTTTTTTGGGCGAAATGCTATCCTGTTGGTTTATAGAGTATTATGAAAACTGCTGATGACCTGCGGACAGGAGTGCTCATGACATACGTATGTCACTGCCCATGAGATACGTATGTCATGCGTCATGAGATACGTATGTCATAACCGGTGAGATACGTATCTCATCAGCAGTCTGGAACGTATGTCTCCGACAAGGAAATATTGTCATTTTTATTCAAAACACTTGCTTATATGGAAAATAAGCATTATTTTTTCGGCGTTAAATCCTATAAATCTATATATATAATATGTATAAGTACAAGCTTGTCCAGAAAGTAAATCCTCAACAGAAGGATGCGCCCAGGAAGTGGTATGCCACCTCCATAGGCGAGAAGGCCGAGACGGTCAATGCCATGACCCGCGCGGCCACCGAGAACACCACCACCGCTCCTAACGAGATGAAAGGCGCCTTCGACCTCTTTGCCAACTATGCCCGCCAGCAGCTGCAGCAAGGCCACATAGTGCGCGTGGGCGAGATAGGAACCCTGCGCATCTCCATACAGAGTGAGGGCGCGGAAGACATCAACGACTTCAGCGCTTCTATGATAAAGAACCCGAAGATAGTCTTCACCCCCAGCAAGGAGTTCCGCGAAAGCGTGCTCCAGGGCCTGCAGTTCCAGAACGCGGGTGTGCTGGAAGACGGAGTGAGCTACGCCTCCCTGGCCGACTACAGGACCGCCAAAGGCCTGTCCGCCGGACAGCCGGGAACCACACCCGGAGGCTCCGGTTCCGACGGCGGGGGAGAAGACCCCATGGGATGACGATAATCAAGGACTTCGCGAGAAGTTTTATTTTTCATTATGAGACTGCCCCTGCTTATATGCCACGGTTTTTTATAATTTTTTTACGACGGCATATGGCAGGGGCGGTTATTTTTATGCCTCCACACAGCGGTAGGGCGCGTTCTCACGGTATCCGGTGATTTTGCTGCTGTTTTCACCTCCGGCCTTCCCCGCACTTCACTTTAAATCCTATCTTTGTCTGCATGACGGTGCAGACCTCTTCCCCCCTTCCTGCACGGACGGCCTTCCTGCCCGCCACAGGGCGGTGCGGATACACGGGGAAGACTGCCCGGGCGGAATCCGAAAAGCCCCGACAGAGTAGGAGAAATACCCAAACATCATGTACTATGTTGACCGACATCTTCACAGTGAATGAAAACGCCAGCAACTGCGCATCAGGCTGTTGCGACGTATTCGGCTACGGCTGCTCCTGCGCATGCAACAACAGCTGAGCCTGACAGGCCGGCCTGTGCGACCCTCCGTTGCGGCACGTACGCAGACACGGCCGCACAGGCTTCACACCACGCTACACATCTTACACGCATTATTCATATAATACCGTCCTCTATGGGAAACTTCCCCCTGCTCGGCGCACACAACGTCTACGCCATACCTGCAGGCACCGCCTTCGGACGCGAGGCGGACGCTTGCCACCTGATATATTCTCCCCTGGCCAACCTCTTCTTCCTGGCCCGTCCGGAGGAGACCCTCCGGATGGAGAAAGCTCTGGAGGAGGGCGCCACTACCCCCGAACTGACCCGCTTGCTGGACCAGACCGCCTTCCCCGACCGGGGCACGGAGGTGAGCACCGACACGTTCTGCACCCTGCATCTGCTGCTGAACGAGAAGTGCAACTTCCACTGCAAGTACTGCTATTCGGCCGGCGGACGCTCCACGGCCGAACTGACCATGGACCTCATAAGGCCTGTGCTCGACTTCTTCCTGTCGGCCGACCGCCGTGCCGCCAGAGACCGCACCCTGATGTTCATGGGCGGAGGCGAGCCGGTGCTCTCCTGGCCCCTGCTGGAGGAGGCCGCCGCCTATGCCGAAGAGACCGCCCGGACGCAGGGCATTGCGCTGCATCTGGCCCTGACCACCAACGGCTCCATACTGACGGACGACATACTGCGCTTTCTCAAGGAACACCGTTTCACCGTGCAGGTGTCCTTCGAAGTGCTGCCCGACGTACAGGAGGAGCAGCGCGGCAACTACGACCGGGTGGCCGCCAACCTGGTGCGCCTTACCGAGGCCGGGGTGGACAACTACGTGCGCTCCACCGTCACCGCCGCCAACGTGGACCGTATCCCCCAGATGGTGGAGCACTGTCACCGCCACTTTCCCCTGGTGCGTAAACTGAGCTGCCAGCAGGTGGTGGATGCTTCGTACTTCACGTCTGTAGAGGTGGTGGACAGCTTCTTCGACCGCTACTTCCGTTCCTTCAGGCAGGCGTCGGAACTGGCGGCGGGCTACGGCATGGAGCTGCGTTCTTCCTCGTCGCACCTGCTGAACTACTCCCGGCGCGAGCGCTTCTGCTACAACCTGATGTGCCTCACTCCCTACGGCACGCTGACCACCTGTCCCGACGTGTCATCGCCCAGCGAGCCCGATTACGCCGGTGCCGTCATAGGGCGGGTGGATGGAAACGTCGTAAACTTCGACCCCGGAGCCTTCGCCCGCGTCACGGGCGGCACCATACATACTTTGCCCATGTGCCGCGACTGCTATGCCCGCTGGAACTGCGGGGGCGGATGCCCCAGCTCCCGGCGTGTGTACAGCGGGGAGATATTCGCCGCCATATGCGCCCACTACCGGCGCATGTTGCGCCACAGCCTGCTGGAGGAGCTGGCCGTCAGGTACGCACGGGCCACCGGTGGAGACCTCTACCGCGACATGGCCGAGAAACTATGAACCAAAACCTCATGAACATGGACTTTCCCGCACTGACAGACAAAGACATATATGCCGTTCCCGCAGGCGACCTCTGGGGAACGGACCCTGAGAGAATCTACATGATATACGCCCCGTTGGGCGGACACATCGCACTGGCCGCCGCCGCCGATGTGCACGCCTTGGAACGCTGCGCCGCCGGAGGCCAGGCCGACACGGACCGGCTACGTGCCCTCAGTGCCTTTCAGGCACAGGGCAAGGTGCCCGTACACCGCCTGCCACGGTCGCCACACGACCTCTACCAGATAGATATCCTGCTGAACTATACCTGCAACTTCCGCTGCGTGTACTGCTATTCCGCCGCCGGACGCTCGTCGGGACAGGTGGGATTCGACAAGGTAAAAGCGGTGGTGGACTATCTGTTCTGCTCGGGCAAGAAGCAGGAAAATCCCTACATCATAAACTTCAGCGGCGGGGGAGAGCCCCTGATGAGCTTCCCGCTGATAAGGCAGACCGTGGAGTATATCAGAGAGGTGAGCCGGGGAAAAGACTATATATATAATGTGGGACTGGTGACCAACGGCAGCCTCATCACTCCGGAGATAACGGACTATCTGCACAGCCGCAACGTGGACATGGCCGTGTCCTTCGAGATACTGCCCCATCTGCAGGACCGCGAGCGCGGCAGCTACGGCAGGGTGGCCGCCAATCTGGACATGATGCTGGACAAAGGCTACCCCTTCGGCATACGCACTACCTTCACCCCGGAGAGTGTGGGCAGCATGTGCCTTATGATAGAGGAACTGGTCCGGCGCTTTCCACGGCTGAAGAAGGTAGTGTTTGACACGGTGCTGGCTCCCGCGCTCTTCCCTACGCCTGAAAGTCTGGAGAGCTACTACGACACCTTCCTGGAGGAGTTCTACCGTGCCAAGGCTCTGGGCAAGGAGAAAGGCATCAGCGTGGAGAGTGTGGCCGTGGAGACCCTGTCCATGGTAAGAGATCGCACTTGCGAGGGCAAGATAGTGCTTACGCCCATGGGCACCGTATCAAGCTGCGCCCGGGTATCGTCTCCCCGCGAGCCCCTTTACGGCGACTATGTGTACGGCAGGGTAGAAGACGGCCGGCTAGTATTCGACCAGGAGAAGTTCGCCCGCATCATGGCGGAGAGCAACATCCATACGCAGCCCATGTGTGCCGGCTGCTTCGCCCGGTGGAACTGCGGGGGCGGATGCCGCCTCTTCCATCAGTCCTTCCCTCCCGCTTACGAGGAGGTGAGGTGCCGCTTTGCCCGCAAGGCGCTAAAGAGGCAGCTGTTCGGCGTGCTGTCCGCTAACTTCAGACAGGCTACCGGACAGGACCTGCACGCCAGTGTGGAGACCCGTCTTCGCGACCACCTCATCTGACCTTACACGACTATGGAAAGGAAACTGAATGTACTCTATGTGGTGCCCCGTTACCGCACGTATGGCATGGACGGACATTACGTCATGCCTATGGGGTTGCTCTATGTGTCGGCCTACGTCAAGAGGGCCGGCGTGGCCAATGTCTTTACCCTCAACCTGAATCATACGGAGGGCCCGGAGTACGACGTGCTGTCCTCCTTCATATCGGCCCACCGCATTGATGTCGTGGGCACAGGCGGACTGTCGGGCGAGTATGCCGACATAGCCCGCATAGTGGGATACGTCCGCCGCATCAGTCCGCATGCGGCCATCATGGTGGGCGGAGGCTTGGTGACAGCCGATGCCGGACCGGCCATGCTGGCTCTTCCCGAGGCCGACTATGGCATCATAGGCGAGGGCGAGGTCACGTCCGTGGAACTGTTGGAAGCACTGTCCCGCAGCCCACGTCCTGACTTGAGAAAGGTGGATGGCCTGATTTACCGTTGCGGAGGCCGTCTCCATGTCACCGGCCGCCGCGCCGAGATAAGGGATTTGGACAGCCTGCCTTTGCCCGATTATGAGGGATTCTGCTATGGAGAGTATCTGAGGTGCAACCCCGACCTGAGCGACGAAGGCAAACGTTACTCCCAGGTATCGGTTATCGGCGGGCGTTCGTGCAAGTACAACTGCACGTTCTGCTTCCATCCGTCGGGCACTACGTATAGGCAGCGTTCGTTGGATTCCATCTTCGGTGAGATAGACTGGCTGGTGTCGCACTACGATATATCCTACATCGCCCTGCGCGAGGAACTGTTCGCTACTGACAATCGCAGGGTGGCCGATTTCTGCAAGCGTGTGGCGGCTTACGACTTCGACTGGTCCATACAACTGAGGATAGACAGCATCAGTCCGGAACTGGTAGGCCTGCTGGAGGGCACCCGCTGCCGCTATGTGTTCGTAGGCATAGAAAGCGCTCACGACCAGGTGCTGGCAAGTATGCGTAAGGGAATCACTCTGAGCCGGATAGAAGAGGCGCTTGCCCTGCTGAAGGAGGCCGGACTGCGTTCGCGTTCGGGAGTGATATTCGGCGACTCGGCCGAGACGCTGGACACTGCAAGATGGACGCTGGACTGGTTCGGAAATAACTGTGGCCGCTACCGCATGTTTGCCGATATGATCATCGCTTTCCCCGGCTCGGTGCTCTACCGAAGGGCACGCCGTGACGGGGTGATACCCGATGCGGTGCAGTTCCTGAAGGACGGATGTCCCATAGTCAATGTGTCGTCCATGACTGACAGTGAGTTTGCCCGGGTAGTGGAGGCTGTGGAGCATATCAGCGGAAGACATTACAATGTAAAGTACTACCGGCATCATGAATAGGAAAGACAACTGGTGTTTTGACGGGGCGGCTTGCGGTCGTCTTGGCAGTCTGGTGCAGGTCATCTCGCCTTCCATGAACGAGCGGGCTATGGCCTCCCGTCTGCGTACGCTTTGGGCGGATGCCGGCATAGATACCGTGACAGACGTGATGGGAAATCTTCACGGCGTGGCTAACCCGTCGGGGATCATTCACGTAGGGCTGGCTGCCCATATGGATACGGTGGCCATACAGATAACCCGCATCTTGCCCGGCGGACAGATGCAGTTCCGCAGCATAGGCCTGAGCCAGTACGTGCTGTTGGGACAGCGTATGAAGGTATTGACCGGGCACGGCTGTGTGGATGGAGTCATAGGCTTCGACCCGACCTCGCAATATGGTCAGCCTAAGGGTCTTGTGCCCGATGACCTCTGGCTGGATATCGGGGCGCGAGACTATGAAGAGGCCTCCGCGCAAGTGGAGGTCGGTGATTTGGCCGTGCTCAGCCCTGTCCTGAACGACATGTGTGGTGACTGCCTGTGCGGTACCGGCATGGATAACCGTGTGGGGCTGTTCGTCATGACGGAATGTGTGACGGCGTTCGCCCGTTCTCCCCATCCAGCGGTATGTCTGCATGCGCTGGGCACGGTGCAGGAAGAAGTAGGGTTGCGCGGGGCTGCTGTGGCCGCCGCATTCCATAGGCTTGACGCCTGCTTTGTGCTTGATGTGGACTATGCCACCGACACGCCGACTCCGCATGAGAATCAGATGGGGGCGTTGCACTTGGGGAGAGGGGTAGGTCTTCATGTGAAGTCGGACAACAGTCCGATACTGAGAGAGCTGGCCTGCGATGTGGCCCGCCGCCGGGGCATCCCTTTCCAGAAGACCTTGGGACGCTTTCTTTACGGCGGGACAGATGCGTCGCCCTTGCAGTTGCAGTGCGGAGGGATGGCTGTGCTGAATGTGAACATCCCGTGCCGTTACATGCATTCGCCCGCCGAGACCTGCAGCAAGAGCGATGTGGAGAGTGCCATACGTCTGTTGTGGGGCATGATTGGCGAGATAGGAGACAGGCGCATGTCTTCTTTTGTACCCTATTAGTCTCTTTTCCTTATGCGCGTCCTTCTCATCACTACACTGCCTAACAGAGTGTGTCATAGTCTGCAGTCATGTGCTGGCATAGATTTGGAAGTGCTGGATGTCGGAGGCCTTTCTTCCGGCCGTTGTCGTCAGCTTGTCGCGGAGACGGTCGGCAGAGAGATTCCCGGCATAATCCTGACTTACCGGTGTCCGTGCCTGTTGCCGGAAGCCTGTTTCTCTTTACCGGTTTATGGGGCATACAATCTGCATCCGTCTCTTTTGCCCAAGCATAAGGGACTGAATCCTTGGCCGGGCATCATGGCGGAGCAGGAGGGAGTCAATGGCGTGACGCTGCACCGCATCTCGTGGGAGGCGGATGCAGGGGAGATACTGTATCAGGAGAAGTACAAGATATCCCCTTCCGATACGCTTTACATGGCCCGGCATAAAGCCGATGTGATAGCCGGGAGGCTGGCTTTGCGTCTGGTGGCCGATGTCCTTAAGAGGAGTGGGGTAATCTGATGGTTTCCAAAATCTTGTCTGTGGCTCCGGAGTTTCCGGTGACATAGCTGCCGGAAGCCTCACCGCTTTCTTTGCGGAACGGTTCGTCTGTGAGCAGCCGGTCAAGTATGGCGTTCAGTTCGTTTCCGTTCTTTATAGTGAACGCACCTTTTGCTTCAATGAGTTGCACTGCTTCCTGGAAATTCTGGTATTTGGGTCCGAACAAGACCGGGATGCCGTAGACTGCGGCTTCTAGTGTGTTGTGTATGCCGGCACCGAATCCTCCGCCTATGTAGGCTATCTCTCCATACCGGTATATGGAAGAAAGCAGTCCGAAGCAGTCAATGATGAGACAGTCGGCCTTCCGCACATTGTTGTCGTCAGCCCGGCTGTAGCGCACGTATGGGCGTTTCAGCTTGCCGATGATTTCTACCAGATGGCTCTCGTCTATGACATGAGGCGCGATGATGAGTTTCACTTCCGGATGGCGGTTGAAATATTCAATGAACAGGTCTTCATCAGGTTGCCACGAGCTGCCGGCCACAAAGGTCAGCATATTATTCTTGAAGGCTTCTACCAAAGGCAGTTCTTTGGCCTCCTGACGGATTTGCAGCACGCGGTCGAATCGGGTGTCGCCTACCACCGTCACATGGGTGACGCCTATTTTGGCAAGGTAGCGTTTCGAGCGTTCGTTCTGTACGAACAAGTGGTCGAAGTCACGCAATACATTGCGGTAGGTTCCGCCATACCATTTGAAAAATATCTGTCCGCGCCGGAAAATGGACGATACGCTATACACGGGAATGTGGCGCCGGTGCAGTTCGTCCAGATAATTTTTCCAGAATTCATATTTGATGAAAAAGGCCATGCATGGATTCACCAGGTCAAGGAACTTGCGGACATTGCGTGGTTTGTCAAAAGGCAGGTAGCATACAATGTCGGCTCCGCGATAGTTCTTGCGCACTTCGTATCCGGATGGAGAGAAGAAGGTCAGCAGTATGCCATATTCAGGATGAAGTGCCCTAATCTTCTCTATAAGCGGACGACCTTGTTCGAATTCACCTAAAGAGGCGGCATGAAACCATATATAGCGCACTTTGCAGTCAAGCTGCTGGCGGAGTAACTTGTATGCCACCCGATGCCCTTTCATCATTTTGCGCGGCTTCCGGCTGAAAGGGGCAGCCAAATGCACTATGATGTCATAAATGGCTATTGCCAGATTGTAAAGCATAAAGAGATTCTATCCAAATGAGTGAATATGCGGTTCTAGTGCAGAATGTTGATGGCACGCTGTATGCGTGACAATGTCTCTTCTTTGCCTATGAGCTCGGTAATATTGAACATGTGCGGCCCTTTGCATTCGCCTACGACGGCCAGCCGGAACGCGTTCATCACATTGCCCATGTGGTATCCTTTCTCTGTTATCCAGCTTATCACAATATCTTCTGAAGGTTTGGAAGAAAAATCTTCTATGTTCCGCAGTATGTCCATCAGTTCACCCATGATGCGTGGCGTATCTGCCGACCAGCGTTTCTTTACGTCTTTCTCGGCATAATCGGTGGGAGCGGTAAAGAAAAAGCGGGTCTGGTCCCACAATTCTCTGACAAAGTTCACTCGGCCTTTCACCAGTCCCACGACTTTGCTCAGATAGTCGTCTGAATATTTTGTCGCATCCACTCCATGTTCTTGCAGTACGGGCTTGAACAGCTCGGCCAGTTCGACATCAGACTTCCGCATGATGTACTCATGGTTGAACCATATACATTTTTTATAGTCGAATTTGGCTCCTGACTTGCTGCAATGTGAAAGGTTGAAGAGTCTGACCAGTTCTTCCATGGTCATCAATTCCTGGTCGTTTCCGGGATTCCAGCCAAGCAGGGCAAGGAAATTGATGACGGCTTCGGGCAGGTAGCCGGATTCACGGTATCCGGAGGACACTTCTCCTGTTTTCGGGTCATGCCATTCTAGCGGGAATACGGGGAATCCCAGTCTGTCCCCGTCGCGTTTGCTCAGTTTGCCGTTGCCTTCGGGCTTGAGCAGCAAGGGCAGATGGGCAAATTCCGGCATGGTGTCTTCCCATCCGAATGCTTTGTAGAGGAGTACGTGCAAAGGTGCGGAAGGCAACCATTCTTCGCCACGGATTACATGGGAAACTTCCATCAGATGGTCGTCCACAATGTTTGCCAGGTGGTAGGTAGGCAGTTCGTCGGCCGATTTGTACAATACTTTGTCGTCAAGGATAGATGAATTGATGACGACTTCTCCTCGGATCAGGTCGTGTACATGTATGTTTTCATTCGGTTCTATCTTGAAACGGACCACATATTGTGCGCCCGAGGCTATCAGCGCGTCTGTTTCCTCTTTGGACAGCGTCAGCGAGTTGCGCATCTGCATACGTGTGGAGGCGTCATACTGGAAATTGGGCACTTCTTTGCGCTTGTTGTCCAATTCCTGCGGCGTGTCAAACGCAATATAGGCTTTGCCTGAATCCAGCAGAACTTTTACATATTTCTTATATATGTCACGCCGTTCCGACTGGCGGTAGGGACCATGGTCTCCTCCGAAACTCACTCCTTCGGAGAATGGGATACCTAGCCATTTGAATGACTTGAGTATGTACTCTTCCGCTCCCGGTACGAATCGGTTGGAGTCGGTGTCTTCTATGCGGAATATAAGGTCGCCGCCATGTTGGCGTGCAAAGAGATAATTGTATAAAGCCGTACGCACACCACCGATGTGCAAAGCTCCCGTGGGACTGGGGGCAAAACGGACTCTGACGCGTTTTTCTGTCATTTTAGCCTTACTAAATTCTAAATTAGACGGCAAAAGTAAGCCTTTTTTTTCACATTAATGTTTTTTTTTGTACTTTTCGCGAAATTTTCGGAGCATATGAAGTTCAGAAAGGCTAAAAAAGCGGTTTCATATAGAGATTTGTCATATAAAGCACTGCTGTTTATGGCTACGGTAGCGCTCGTTGTGTATTTCATGCCACGCGGCGGCAAGTTCAACTATCAATTTGACATCAACAAACCTTGGAAGTATGGTCAGCTTATTGCCGCATTTGATTTTCCTATCTATAAGAGTGATGCTGTGGTGAAGCATGAGCAAGACAGTCTGTTGGCCAGATTCCAGCCTTATTTTCAGCTTGACCCAAGTGTGAAAGACTCGGCCATATTGCGCTTGAGGCAGAATTATAAGGCAAGGCTTTATAAAGTGTTGCCGTCGGAGAACTATCTGAATTATCTGGTAAACAAGCTTTCGGCGTTGTATGACACGGGCATCCTGTCTACCGAAGATCTTGACCGTTTGCGTGAGGACAGCACTTTGTCTGTACTGGTTGTCAAGGAAAAGCTGGCCAACTCCCGTAACATGAGCGAGCTGCATTCGGTGAAGAATGCCTATGCTTATCTGTTGAATGCCGACACAGCCTATTTGCCTGCCTATATGCTCAGCCAATGTTCGTTGAACGATTATCTCTTGCCCAATCTGGTATATGACAAGGCACGTACCGAAGCGGCCAGGCAGGAACTGCTGGATAATTTTCCATGGGCAAAGGGACTTGTCGTAAGCGGACAGAAAATCATAGATAGGGGAGAGATTGTTACTCCGGAGACCTATGACATATTGCTGAGCCTGCAGAAAGAGTCCATCAAACGGAGTGAGACCGTAGGCCAGAAACGGCTGACGTTGGTAGGACAGATATTGTTTGTATGCATTTTCATGCTGTGTTTCATGCTCTATCTTGATTTGTTCCGTAAAGATTATTACGGACGCAAGGGATGCCTGGCTTTACTGTTTACGCTCATAACCTTTTATTGCGTCATTACGGCATTTATGGTATCTCACGGATTGTTCAATGTCTATATCATACCTTATGCCATGCTGCCAGCCTTTGTCAGGGTATTCCTTGACTCGCGCACGGCATTTATAGCCCACATTACCACCATACTGATATGTTCGGTTTGTCTCCGCTATCCGCACGAGTTCATTTTGTTGCAGAGTGTGGCCGGTCTTGTGGCCATATATAGTCTGCGTGAACTGTCACAACGTTCACAACTGTTCAAGACGGCACTTCTTGTCTTTCTGAGTTATGCGGCGACCTATTTCGCTTTCGAACTGATTCTTGAGAATGATGCCTCGAAATTGAATCTGAGCATGTTCACTTACTTTTTCATAAACGGCATATTCCTGCTATTCACTTATCCGCTGATGTTTTTGGTGGAAAAGACTTTCGGTTTTACGTCCAATGTGACGTTGGTGGAACTGTCCAACATCAACACACCATTGTTGCGGCGTATGTCAGAGACGGTGCCCGGCACTTTCCAGCATTCCATGCAGGTGGCCAATCTGGCTGCCGCCGCCGCCAACAGCATAGAGGCCAACAGCCAACTGGTGAGGACAGGTGCCTTGTATCATGACATAGGGAAGATGGAGCATCCGGTGTTCTTCACAGAAAACCAGCAGGGTGGAATCAATCCGCACAAGCGTCTTACTTATGAGCAAAGCGCACAAGTGGTTATCAGCCATGTGACCGATGGGGTGAAGCTGGCTGAAAAGAATAATTTGCCCAAAGTCATCAAAGACTTTATCACTACCCATCACGGAAAGGGCAAAACCAAGTATTTCTATATCTCATGGAAGAACGAACACCCGGGTGAGGAGCCCGATGATGCTCTTTTCACCTATCCCGGCCCCAATCCTTTCACTAAGGAGCAGGCCATACTGATGATGGCAGATTCGGTGGAGGCCGCTTCAAGAAGTCTGCCGGAATATACGGAGGAAAGCATCAGCAATCTGGTGGAGAAGATAATAGATTCACAGCTTAATGACGGCTTTTTCAAGAATTGTCCCATAACTTTTAAGGATATAGCTACTGTAAAGGCCGTGTTCAAGGAGAAACTGAAAACCATGTATCATACCCGCATCAGTTATCCGGAGTTGAAGCAATCTGACGGAGCTTCCGGCGGAGACGTTTCTCCGCTGGCGGTGAAAACTCCCGGAACGGCTGTCGTGGAAAAAGAACAATAAAACGTATGGACAACTATAAGGACAATCAGCGCACTATACAATTGCTGGCACAATGCCAGCTTACCGTTGGCGAAGTGAAGAGCTTCAGCTTTATGACCCGTTATACTCCCGAACCGCAACATCACAGCGTGTCCAATAAGTATGGGGCAGGATTGCTGACGCTCCATACAGTGGAGGGAAAGGATGTGTGTCTGATATTGAAGCCGAGGCATCATCCGGAATCCGTGGTGCGTGCCCTTATGGCGCAGGGCATTCCCTTTGACAACCTTCGGACAGTCAAACCTTCAGACGGCAGGCCGGTGAAAGCGGAAAAGTATGCCCGGTTTTCGTTGAACATGTTTTGGCACACTGCCATGTTCCTTATTTGCATGGCCGGTGGCATTGCCATATGGGCACGTCTGGACTGCGCCCTGTTGGCTGCCATCGTATTCTTTCTTGGCGCTTCCTATCTTTACGGCCTGCTGTTCCGCTTCAGATACGTACAGATGGACAGTGAGGGCATCCGTATCCGCAGTCTGGCGGGTACGGCCAGATTCGCTTACCGGGATTTGCTGAAAGTGAATTTCGATTTTGCGCGTGAGCCTAATTTCACTTATGTCATGGAAGTGCTTGACAGGCAGTACAATTACTATTTGTTCTACATCGGGCGCACGCCGCGTAAAAGCCTGAACGAGATAGCTTCCCGCTTGTGTGCCCAGGGGGTGGACGCTACGTGCAGCCTGAATGATGAAAAGCACCATTATGGTGACATCTATCACGTGCAATAGCAGCAGCTGCTGCCGTACTTCAGGACAGGCTCTTCAGAAGGCCGTCGCAGGCATCTTCCAGCAGGTCAAGTACATATTCGAAGCCTTCAGCTCCTCCGTAGTAAGGGTCGGGCACGTGGTCGGCATGGGCCATCCGTGTGCAGTAGTCTGTCATGCGCACTATCTTCTTTTCCTCTTCGGGTGAGGGAGCCCGCTCTTTCAGGTCGTCTATATTCCGGTCGTCCATGCCTACAATAAGGTCAAACCGGTAGAAATCTTCAGTGCGTACCGGACGTGAGCGGTGCGTCAGGTCATATCCGCGCCGGGCGGCATGTGCGCGCATCCTGGGGTCGGGCAACTCGCCTTCATGGTAGGATAATATGCCGGCCGAGTCCACAAAGACCTCGTCCTGCATCCCGGCCTCTCCGATCAGACGCCTCATCACTCCTTCTGCCGCAGAAGAGCGGCAGATGTTTCCCAGACACACAAAAAGTATTCTTGTCTTCATTGTTCCTTTATTCCTTTCTTTTTTTTGATGGTTACCGCTGCGCCGCCCCGGTAAAGGGGCAGGCCGCCCGTCTGCCCGTCTTCCACCATGGGGGGCAGCGCGTTCCGGCGGGCAAATGTATGCGATAAGGGAGACATGGACGAGACAGGCCGATGCCTTTTATGCTTTATTCACAGTTCCGCTTGTCTCCGTGTCATGCAAAATCAGGCGGGCAGATGTCGGTATACGGAAAATTGTGTATTTTTGCCGGAAGTTCATAACCAGTTCGATTTATTCGGCAAAACAGACTTTACTGTCATGAAGCAAATCATTAATCATTTTACAGATGATGACCTGTATAAGTTCACCATGTGCTGTGCCGTGATAGACAACTTCCCCAGGGCACAGGTGAAATATTCGTTTACCGACCGCGACGACAGGGTGTATCCCGAAGGTTTCGCCCGGGAGCTGGCCGCACAGATCGGGCTGCTGGAGTCGGTCACGATTACCGGCGAGGAGATAGAGTTCATGCGGCGCCGCTGCAACTATATCCCCGCATGGTTCTATAACTATCTGAAAGGCTACCGCTTCCATCGTGAGTGGGTGAAGGTGTGGCAGGATGCGGACGGGCATCTGCATGTGGACATAGAAGGAAGTTGGGCCGACACCATCTTGCTGGAAGTGAAGATTCTGGCCATCATATCGGAGCTTTATTACCTGATGGGGGGCGACAACGCCCGTTTTGACTATGGCGCCTATTACAAGAAGACCTATGACAAAGGGGAAAGGCTGCTGGACGCCGGGTGCGTGTTCAGCGACTTCGGCACCCGCCGCAGGGCTTCGTTCGAGGCGGAAGATACGGTAGTCACCGCCCTGAAGGACTGCTACCGCAGCAGGCAGTGGCCCGGACGGTTTGTGGGGACAAGCAACGTCTATCTGGCCATGAAGCACGACCTGCTCCCGGTGGGCACCATGGCTCATGAGTTTGTCTGTGCCATAGGCGGCATGTATGGCCCCCAGATGGCCAACCACATTGCCATGAATTCCTGGCGGAACACGTTCCGGGGTGCGTTGGGGACCTATCTTTATGACAGCTTCGGATGGGACATCTTCAGCATGAACTTCTCGGAAGACTTTGCCAACCTGTTCAAGGGACTCCGTGTGGACAGCGGGGACAATTATGAGCAGCTGATGAAGATAGTGGAGAAATACCGCTCGCTGGGCATAGACCCCAAGACCAAGCAGGTGATATTCAGCAACGCCCTTGACACCGACAGCGCCATAGGCATACAGCGTTATGCCTCCGGCTGTTGCCAGCCCTCATTCGGCATAGGCACGCATTTCACCAATGATTTCGACGGAGTGAGGCCGCTGAACATAGTCATCAAGCTGATTGCCGCGAAAATCACGGAGTCGTGGTCCTTTTACAACGACACCTGCAAGATAAGCGAGGATGTGGGCAAGCATACCGGCAATCCGGATGTGGTGAGGCGTTTCATGGAGGCATTGCACATGCAGTGCGGATGAAATGCGGCCCCATGTGCGGTAGGGCGGCGCCTTGCTTTCGTCGCGGATGCCCGCACCTCCTGTGCCTTGTATCCATGACCGTATCTGTAGGATGTCCGTATGCTGACGGAAAGTTTCAAGCCTGCCTATAAAAAGTCTGCCGCATAGGCGGAAAAAACTGGCAGCTTCCCGACGGAATCTTGAAACGGCTGTGGCGTTCGTAAAAACGCCACAGCCGTTTATATAAACCACAGTGGCGTTTATAAAAACGCCTGTGGCGTTCCGACATTCATACAGTGTAAAGATGACTTTTGCTGCGCTGCTGTCTGACTTTTCTCCAAGGGGAAAGCCATATTTTCTTTCGCAGGCAGGGACGTGTCTGCCGCCCGTCGGCGGAACGGGTCGCCCTGCCTGCGGTTGGAGTAGGGGACGGCTGCGTGCCATTCCTTCCGTATGCCGTGGTTTTCTCCTGACTTTCCGATTCCTGTCGCATTAATCTGCCGGATTTCATCGGATATTCCATAGTTTTATCTATTTTTGTCCCGTATAAACTTTAAAGACAGATTGATATGAAAAAAGTATTCGGAGCGTTGGCTGTCGCCCTCAGCTGCCTGGCCATAGCCATGCCGGCTGACGCACAGCTGCTTAAATTCGGTGTGAAAGGTGGTGTGAACATGTCGGAAGTGACATTCCGTAACATAAAGGACAACTCTACAGGTTTCTATATCGGCCCCATGGCCGAGCTGACCATTCCCCTGGCCGGACTTGGAGTAGACGCGGCCGTGCTGTATGACCAGCGTGGGGACCATGACTACAAGCAGCAGGCTTTCGACATACCGGTGAACCTGAAGTACACCATCGGACTTGGCAGCATGCTGGCTTTCTATCTGGCCGCCGGCCCCGACTTCTACTTTGACCTGAAGAAAGAGAAGAACAGTCTGGAGCGCAAGCGTTCGCAGGTGGGCATCAACATGGGAGCCGGCGTGAAGCTGTTCCGCCACTTGCAGATGGGCTTTGCCTATAACATTCCTTTCGGTGACTCGTTCACCCTGGAGGACACCCGGCTGGGGACCAAGAACAAGACCTGGAAGATAGGAGTGGCCTACATGTTCTGAGGACAACGGCACCGCGTGAGGCAGACGGACGGATCCCGTACCGGTCCCTTCAGCTGTAAGGGACACCGGTACGGGATTCGTCGTATCCCACCGTCGCATGCAACGTTCCGCTCCGCATGCGCCTCGTGCCGGAGGTGCCTCCGGGTCATCCCGCCTCTGCGAAAAAGAGGCCTCTTCCGCCAATATTTGCGCGCCTGCAGCACACAAAACAGCATTTTGCTTATATCTTTGCACTATCATGGATAAATTTGTAGATGTCATATTGCCTTTGCCGCTCCACTCCAGCTTCACCTACGCCTTGCCGGACGACATGGACGGAGACGTGCAGAACGGCTGCCGGGTGGTGGTGCCTTTCGGAAGGAAGAAATTCTATACGGCCATCGTGTGCAACGTGCATTATTTCAAGCCTGCCGAATATGAAGTGAAAAGCGTGGCGGCCGTGCTTGACTCCCGTCCCATACTGTTGCCCGTGCAACTCAAGTTCTGGAAATGGATAGCCGACTACTACCTGTGCACTGTAGGCGACGTGTACAAGGCTGCACTGCCTTCGGGGCTGAAGCTGGAAAGCGAGACTGTGGTGGAGCGCAACGAAGACTTCACGCCAGACATTCCGCTGACCGAACGGGAACAGCTGGTCATGGACCTTCTGGCCAAAGAGCCGGAGCAAAGCGTGACGAAACTGGAGAAGGACAGCGGGCTGAAAAATATCCTGAACGTGGTGAAGACGTTGCTGGACAAGGAGGCCATCTTTGTGAAAGAGGAACTGAAGCGTGCCTACAAGCCCAAGACGGAGACACGCGTGCGGCTGACCGGGAAGGCTTCGGACGAACACATGCTGCACATCTTCTTTGACGAGCTGCAACGGAGGGCGCCCAAACAGCTTGACCTGCTGATGAAATATCTGGAACTGTCGGGATATCTGGGAGGAAACCCCAAGGAAGTAAGCAAGAGTGAGCTGCTGCAACGCTCCGCTTCCACTCCGGCCATATTCAATGCATTGGTAGCCAAGGGAATATTTCAGACCTACCGTCAGGAAGTGGGGAGACTGGGCGGACAGGCCGCCGCCCTGCGTCCGCTGAACGGGCTGAACCCGCAACAGCAGGCGGCCTATGACGGCATCGTAGGGCAATTCCGCACAAAGAACGTGTGCCTGCTCTATGGAGTGACTTCCAGCGGCAAGACGGAAATCTATATCCACCTCATAGAAAAGGCCGTGAGACAAGGCAAGCAAGTGCTGTACCTCCTGCCTGAAATAGCCCTGACCGCACAGATAACCGGACGCCTGGCGCGGGTGTTCGGCGACGCGCTTGGCGTATACCATTCCAAATATCCTGATGCGGAGCGGGTGGAGATATGGCAGAAGCAGCTTTCGGACCATCCTTACAGCATAATACTCGGCGTGCGCTCGTCGGTATTCCTTCCTTTCCGTGACTTGGGGCTGGTCATTGTGGACGAGGAACATGAAAACACATACAAGCAGCAAGACCCGGCCCCGCGTTACCATGCCCGCAACGCGGCCATCGTACTGGCTTCGATGTATGGGGCAAAGACCTTGCTGGGCACTGCCACGCCTTCTGTAGAGAGCTGGTACAACGCTACGGAAGGCCGCAAATACGGACTGGTGGAGCTGAAATCCCGGTATCAGGACATCCGGCTTCCCGAAATCATTCCGGTGGATATAAAGGAGCTGCATCGTAAAAAGCGTATGTGCGGCCCGTTCTCTCCGCTGATGTTGCAGTACATACGTGAGGCTTTGGAGCAGAAAGAACAAGCCATTCTTTTCCAGAACCGCCGGGGATTTGCCCCGATGATAGAGTGCCGCACCTGCGGGTGGGTGCCCAAGTGTCGGAACTGTGATGTCAGCCTCACCTACCACAAAGGTCTCAACCAGCTTACCTGCCATTACTGCGGAGCCGTCTATCAGGTGCCCCGCCAGTGTCCGGCATGCGAAGGGACAGACCTGCGTCCTTACGGATTCGGTACCGAGAAGATAGAAGACAGCGTAAAGGAACTGTTCCCGCAGGCCCGCGTAGCCAGGATGGATTTGGACACCACACGCACACGCGCTGCCTACGAACGTATCATCGCTGATTTTTCGGAGGGAAAGACAGACATACTGATTGGCACACAGATGGTGTCAAAAGGGCTGGATTTTGATCATGTGAGCGTGGTGGGGATACTCAACGCCGACACCATGCTGAACTATCCGGACTTTCGGGCCTACGAGCGGGCTTTCCAGCTGATGGCCCAAGTGGCCGGGCGTGCCGGCCGCAAGCGGAAACGTGGGCGCGTGGTGCTCCAGACAAAAAGCATAGACCACCCCATCATAGCCCAGGTGATAGCCAATGACTATGAGAGCATGGCCTCTGCCCAACTGGAAGAACGTCAGCTGTTTCGCTATCCGCCTTTTTACCGTCTGATATACGTCTACCTGAAGCATCGGAACGAATCGTTGCTGGAGCAGATGGCCACTGCCATGGGAGACAGGTTGCGCGCTCTCTTCGGAGCACGTGTTCTGGGACCGGACAAGCCTCCGGTAGCCCGTATACAGACATTGTTCATCCGGAAGATTGTGCTGAAAATAGAGTTGGATGCCTCCATGTCCAAAGCACGTCAGCTGCTCGTCCAAGTACAGAAAGAAATGGTGGGTGACGAGCGTTTCAAGTCATTGGTGGTGTATTATGACGTGGATCCGATGTAAAGGGCGGCACTATCCTTATCATACGCGCTGATAGAAGGGCCGGGAAATAAGCAGGCTGATGACGCCTGAGCGGCGGAGGGGGAAGGTCGGCCCGGTCTCATTCCATGCCGGAAGTGTGGCAGGAGCCGCAGTGTGGGGAAAAAGGAAAACCTGCCTCCGTGTGGAGACAGGTTTTCCCTAAAGTCATTTGTCACATTATTGGAATACCCAGTAATGGCTTATTCTGCACGTAATGTGTAGCGTTTGAAATCAAGTACGGTCAGGTCTTTGTCTTGTGACTTCAGATAGTCGGCTACTGTCATCTTAGCATCTTGGATATATTCCTGCTTCAGAAGACATACTTCCTTATAGAACTTGCCGATGCGACCCATGGCTATTCTTTCAATCATGTTTTCAGGCTTGCCTTCCTGACGAGCCTTGTCGGCGGCGATTTCTTTCTCACGGGCCAGGATGTCAGCCGGAACGCCTGCTTCGTCAACAGCTATAGGTGCCATTGCGGCAATTTGCATGGCCACTTCGTGACCTACTTTCGGGTCTGCTTCTTTGTTCAGCACAACCATAGTGCAAAGGAAGTTCTTGTTCTGGTGGTTGTATGTGGAGATTGCGGGACCTTCCACAGTCTGATAACCGTCCAGTTCCATCTTCTCACCCGTGATGCCGCTGCGGTCTACGACAGCTTGTGCCACGGTAACGTCACCCAAGGTAAGGGCTTTAACTTCGTCCAGTGTCTTGCACTTGTGAGCTACGGCTGCATCAAGAATCTCTTGAGCCAGTTTTATGAAGTCTGCGTTCTGAGCCACAAAGTCAGTCTCGCATTTCAGAGCAATCATTGCACCGAATCCGTCTACCGCTTTTACCAATACGCAGCCTTCGGAAGCTTCGCGGTCTGAACGCTTGGCGGCCACAGCCTGTCCTTTTTCACGAATAATCTTGATAGCCTTGTCAAAATCGCCTTCGGCTTCAGTTAGAGCATTTTTACAATCCATCATACCAGCGCCGGTCATTTTGCGGAGCTTGGTTATATCAGCCATTGTTACAGCCATAATAATCTAAATGTTTTAATCGTTAAAAAAAAAGGCGGCCGGGACAGAAGTTTTTTCCTATATGTATGGGGGATACTCCGTAGAACCTGCACCGTGTGCATAGTCGTTAAGGAGAAATCGCTAATGCTGCTGTTCCGGCTGCTTGTCAATAAAAGAGTCAAGCCTCTTCGTCTTCCTTCATGAAAGCGGCAGCTTTCGAGGCGTTGATAGCTTCTTCATCGGATTTGTCCAGACGGGCTTTGGAGGCTTTTCTCTTGCCCTTATTGTTGGCAGCTCCTTCGCCTGCAGCTTCCATGTCAACCTTTTCGGCTTTGCGCTCTTCCAGACCTTCCTGAATAGCGGCGCAGCAAGCGTCAAGAATTACTTCAACAGACTTGGTCGCGTCGTCATTGGCCGGAATAACAAAGTCTATGTTTGAGGGATCCGAATTGGTGTCAACGATGCCGAATACGGGAATACCCAAGCGGTTGGCCTCACGTACAGCAATGTTCTCTTTCAGCACGTCAATGATGAACAGGGCTGAAGGCAGACGAGTGAGGTCGGCTATGGAACCCAGATTCTTGTCCAGTTTGGCGCGTTGGCGCGAAATCTGGAGGATTTCTCTCTTAGAGAGGTTGGCAAAAGTACCGTCACTTGACAGCTTGTCAATAGTGGCCATTTTCTTCACGGCCTTGCGTATGGTGGGGAAGTTAGTCAGCATGCCGCCCGGCCAACGCTCTATCACATAAGGCATGTTCACGGAAGCAGCTTTGTCGGCTACCACCTGCTTAGCCTGTTTTTTAGTAGCAACAAACAGGATTTTCTTTCCTGACTTCGCAATTTGCTTCAAAGCTTCAGCAGCTTCGTCTATTTTAGCAACAGTCTTGTTAAGATCTATGATATGAATGCCGTTGCGCTCCATAAAGATGTAGGGAGCCATAGCGGGATTCCACTTTCTTTTCAAATGGCCGAAGTGACAGCCAGCTTCTAATAATGTATCGAAATTTGTCCTTGACATTGTTTTTCTTCTTAAAATCGTTTACTTTCTTTTTTGTTTTCTCCTAAACCAACTGCCAGGTAGCCTTTATCATTCATCAGACCAAGAGTCTTGGCAGTTTAGATGCTAAACGCTTCATTCAGTTTATTTGAGTCTGTAAGTCTGTAGCCTCTTGTCCGTGGAGGCCATTCGTCCATATGGTAATGGAGGAGATTGCCGAACTTACAACCCACAAGCCCAAATTAACGTTTGCTGAACTGGAATCTGCGGCGTGCTTTGGGACGTCCGGGTTTCTTACGCTCAACTTCGCGCGGATCGCGGGTGATGAAGCCTTCGGCACGCAGTACGGCTTTGTCCTCAGCATTGATTTTAACCAAAGCGCGGGCTATGGCCAGGCGCAATGCCTGAGACTGGCCGGTGAAGCCGCCACCGCAGAGGTTTACTTTGATGTCATATTTTTCGGCCACACCCAGCTTGTTCAGCGGTTGTTTGACGACGTATTGCAGAATGCTTGAAGGAAAGTATTCTGCCAAATCTCTTTTATTGATGGTAATCTTTCCGGTACCTTCGGATACGAAAATGCGTGCAATAGCACTTTTGCGTCTGCCTAATGCATTTACTACTTCCATTATCTCTTATTTAAGTGCGTTAATATCAATCAACTTAGGGCTTTGAGCTTCATGCTTGTGTTCACTGCCTGCATATACGTACATGTTGCGCAGCAGTTTAGCTCCCAACTTGTTCTTAGGCAGCATGCCTTTCACTACTTTTCTCAGCAATTTGTCTTCACCGTTGGGCTTGGCCATCAGACGGGCGGGAGTGATTTCACGCTGGCCTCCGGGATAACCTGTGTACGACAGATAAATCTTGTCGGTCCACTTATTGCCGGTCATTTTCACTTTGTCAGCATTGATAATGATGACATTATCGCCGCAATCCACATGAGGGGTATAGTTGGGTTTATACTTGCCCCTCAACAACTTTGCAACTTTGGAGCCCAGACGACCTACAATCTGGTCGGTGGCGTCAACGATGACCCATTCTTTGGTCACAGTCTCTTTGTTTGCAGAAATGGTCTTGTAACTTAAAGTATCCACTCTTAAATGATTTAAATGTTACTACTAAAAATATTTGTTTCACTTCACCACAAGCAACTTGTCATGGACTTAGACAAATCAACTTGCTATGAATTAGCTATTTATGTTTTGTATATACTGTTTCGGGTTGCAAAGGTACGCTTTTTCTGTCAACAGGCAAAGTTTTTCCTTTCTTTTTTGGACGATGGGTGTGGCTCTTTCCTTGTCTGTTTTCACTTTTTGGCGGGGTCTTTGCAGGATTGCCTTGCATTCCGTGCGATAAGGCAAAAAAAAGGAACCGTACCTTTCCACGTTATTTTCCAGTGGTTTATTGTACGGTTCCACATTTTATTATATATACAAGTCTGTTTAATAGGCGAACAGCGGATATTTTTTCATTGTTTCGTTGACACGAGAACGTACTTTGGCGATAACCTCTTCATTGTCGTGGTTTGACAGTACGGTCTCTATCATTTCCGCTATTTCAATCATGAGGTTTTCCTTGGCGCCACGTGTGGTGATGGCGGGTGTCCCCAGGCGTATGCCTGAAGTCTGGAAAGCGGAGCGGGTGTCAAAGGGTACCATGTTCTTGTTTACGGTTATGTCTGCAGACACCAGTGCCTTTTCGGCCACCTTACCTGTAAGGTCGGGGTACTTGGTGCGGAGGTCTACCAGCATGGAGTGGTTGTCTGTTCCGCCCGAAACGATGGTAAAGCCACGGTCCATCAGCGCTTGTGCCAGTGTGGCGGCGTTTTTCTTTACCTGCATGGCGTATTCTTTCCATTCGGGTTGGAGTATTTCGTTGAATGCCACGGCTTTGGCTGCAATGACATGTTCCAGTGGTCCGCCTTGTATGCCGGGGAATACTGCCGAGTCCAGCAACTGGGACATCATCTTTATCTCGCCTTTGGGAGTCTTTTTGCCCCACGGGTTGGGGAAATCTTTTCCCATAAGGATAATGCCTCCACGTGGTCCCCGCAAAGTCTTGTGTGTGGTAGAAGTGACAATGTGTGCGTATTTTACGGGATTGTCCAATAATCCGGCGGCAATCAGTCCGGCAGGGTGTGCCATGTCTACCATGAAGATGGCTCCTACTTTATCGGCAATCTCACGCATACGGCGGTAGTCCCATTCACGCGAATAGGCAGAGCCTCCTCCTATGATCATTTTGGGCTTCTCACGCAAGGCTATTTCCTCCATCTGGTCGTAGTCCACACGTCCGGTTTCCTTGTCCAGATTATATTCGCACGGGGTGTAGATGATTCCCGAAGTGTTGACTGCGGAGCCGTGCGACAGATGTCCGCCATGTGCCAAGTTCAGTCCCATGAACTTGTCTCCCGGATTCAGTACGGCCAGAAATACGGCAGCGTTGGCCTGTGCTCCCGAATGAGGCTGCACATTGGCCCATTCCGCTCCGAAAATCTTCTTGATACGGTCTATGGCCACCTGTTCGCTTTGGTCCACCACTTCACATCCGCCGTAATAGCGTTTGCCGGGATAGCCTTCAGCATATTTGTTCGTAAGGCAGGAGCCCATGGCCTGCATTACTTCATCGCTGACAAAGTTTTCCGAGGCTATAAGCTCTATGCCTTTGAGCTGGCGTTGGTGTTCTTTCTCGATGATGTCGAAAATCAAGTCGTCTCTTTTCATTGCTTGTAGTTCTTTGTTGTTGGGTTTTTGATGTATTTCGCCCTGCAAAAGTACGATTATTTACTTGAAATAATATGCGAGGCACGCACTTCTTTTCGGCATGCATCCTTTTTCCTGGCTTCCGGAGCGTGTGGCTTCCGTTTTTGGTGTCCGTGAGGCGTCAGAAGATGAATCCCAAAGAGAAGCTCAGTACGTGGTCTTGGCGGTGGAATCTTATCTCATTGTTCTCGCCGGGCTGGACATCGTCTGGCAGGGTGTAGCTTACCTGTTTGGAGATGTTGTGCAAGCCTATGTCATAGCGGAAGTCAAAGAATACGCGCGATATCGTCACCGCCACCCCCATCGTAAAGCTCAGGTTCAGCGGCCTCAGTTTTTCTTTTATATCTTTCTGGTCAAAGTTCTCGAAAATCACTCTGCTGTGTCTGTTCCATATATAGCGGAACTTGGGGCCTCCGAACGCCGACAGGCCGTATGGTCCGTTTTTTATGATGTTGTATCCGTATATTACGGGAATGTCGATGCTGTGTATGGAAGAGGTGATGGACGCTTCTTCTCCTCTGCCCACGGCATCTTCGGTGTCTAAGGGCTTGATGAAAGTGATGTTGCAACGGTTTACGTTATACGATATTTCCGGCTGCAGGAAATGCCTGTCGAAATTTATGCGCATGAAGAAAGCCCCGAAGTAGCCTGTCTGGTAGTTGTTCTGCAGCTCGTTGACAGGTATTCCGTTGATGCTGAAGTCCGATATCATGAACAGTGATGATGTGAACCCGCCTTTTATGCCGAAATTGGTCACTTTCTCTCCGTTGTTCAGTGTGGCTGTCTGTTCCTTTTTGGCCGTATTGTCTCTTCCCCACGATATGGCGGGGGACACACACAGCAGTATGCAGGGCAGAATGTGCAGCGGTTTCATCTGTGTCCTCTTCCTTTTGTTATTTTTTCTTTTCTACAGACCATCCGAATTTGCCTATCTTGGCTCCCAGTTCATAGTAATTGCCGTGCACATAGACCAGCGGATTGGTTTCGGCCAGTTTGAGCTTGCCTGTTCCGGTGTCCAGATGGGAGGTGTCGGCCCGCACATTCACCACGTCGGCTATGAACATGTGGTGCGAGCCCAATGCGACGATTTCCTTCACACGGCATTCTATGCACAAGGGAGACTCTTCTATGAGGGGTGCGTCCACCACAGTGCTTTTGCCTGGTGTGAGGTGCATTTCCTCGAATTTGTGGTGGTCCCTTCCCGAGCGTACCCCGCACCAGTCCGTAGCATAAGCCATGTCTTTCGTAGTGAGGTTGATCACAAACTCCATGTTTTCCTTTATCAGCCGGTAGGAATGTCTTTCCGGACGTAGGGATATGTAGCACATGGGCGGATTGGTACAAAGGGTGCCTGTCCAGGCTACGGTCACAATGTTGTAGTTGTCTGGAGCGTTTCCGCAACTTACCATTACGGCCGGCAGCGGATAAATCATGGTTCCCGGTTTCCAGTCTTCTTTACTCATTCCGGTATGTGTTTTCCGTTTTCAAATCACTTCTATGTCGTCTCGGGTCTGTTCCTTTTCGCAATAATGGCACTTTATGGTACATTTTTTCTTGTCCGTCACATGGAACAGTGTCGGCATAGGTTCGTTGTTGGTAATGCATTTCGGATTGGCGCATTTCACTATGCCGTGCAGCTCGTCCGGCAGTTCCAACTCCCGTTTCTCCACCACTTCATAGTCGCGTATGATGTTCAGTTTCACGTTGGGTGCCACGATGGCTATGCGGTTTATCTCGTCATCGCAGAAGAACTTGTCGGCAATCTTTATGATGCCTTTTTTGCCCAGCTTCTGGCTTTTCAGGTTAAATCCTATGGTAATGTTGTTGTTCATCTCCTTTAGCCGGAGCAGCGACACTACGGTGAACAGTTTCTCCGATGGTATATGGTCTATCACAGTGCCGTTTCTTAGTGCGGCCACTTGCAGTTCTTGTTTGTTCTTGTCCATTGTTAGAAAGCGGTTGATGGTATGTGTTTATATAATTAAGGTATGGTTTTTGCCTTGGTCTGTCCGTCCTCCTTACACTATGCCTGCACGGTTTATGTCTTTTATCTCGTCCAGAGTGATTCCCAGTACGTCACACAATATGGCTTCGCGCGCATAAAGCCCGTTTTGTGCCTGTTGGAAATAGTAAGCTTTCGGGTTGTCGTCTACGTCATAGGCTATCTCGTTCACACGGGGCAGCGGATGCAGTATGCGCAGGTTGGGGCGTGTGTGTTCCAGCATCTTGTTCCGCAATATATATACGTTCTTCACACGTTCATATTCCATAAGGTCGGTGAACCTTTCGCGCTGGACCCGCGTCATGTACAGTATATCGGCATGGGCTATGCTTTTTTCCGAGAAGTCGGCATGTTCCACGTACCTTATGTGATGCTCGTCGCAGTATAGCTTGTACTCTTCGGGCATTTTGAGCTCTTCGGGAGCGATGAAGTGGAATGTGGGGCTGAAGTGTCTCATAGCCATGAGCAGTGAGTGGACGGTGCGTCCGTACTTCAAGTCGCCTACCAGACAGATGTTCAGGTTTTCCAGTGTACCTTGTGTCTTGTAAATGGAGTACAGGTCGAGCATGGTCTGTGACGGGTGCTGGTTGGCGCCGTCTCCGGCGTTGACTATGGGGACGTTGGTCACTTCGCTGGCATAGCGTGCCGCTCCTTCCAGATAGTGCCTCATCACAATGATGTCGGCATAATTGCTTACCATCTTGATGGTGTCTTTCAGCGATTCTCCTTTAGAGGAGCTGGTGGCCTTCGGGTCGGAGAAACCTATGACACGCGCACCCAGCCTGTTGGCTGCCGTCTCAAAGCTGAGTCGGGTTCTTGTAGAGGGTTCGAAGAATAAGGTCGCTACCACTTTCCCGTCCAGTAACCGGCGGTTGGGTTGGGCTTCAAACTCTTTTGCCATGTCCAGCATATAGAGGATTTTTTCCTTGCTGTGTTCGGCAATGGTGACTAAACTTCTGTTTTCCATATTATAAAGAGATTATTCTTTTGTGTATTTTTGGTGAGGTAAAGGTATGGAAAATATGTGGACCGGAGAAATATGTTTCCCATTATTTTTTTTCATGATGTCCGATAAGACCTTTGAATCCGTATTTTTTCCTTGCTGTCACGGCAGGTTATGCCGCAAAGCCGTTTGCCTGCTTGTGAAAAAAATGGGGTGCACGGGACCGGTCATTTCTTCACCGTTCCCTCCAGTTCCGTCCACTCCACCTGCGGGGGGACGATGGTCCGCTTCCGCACCTGATTGTTCTGCGCCCGGCTGTATTCGGGTATGAAGGCCACTGTCACCTTGCGGAACTGCCTCGGGCTGACTTCCTCGGGTGTGTCCACGCCTTGTCCGTTGGCGTTGCCCACCAGGTAGAAGGTGCCAAGTCCGTCCAGCTTCACCGAGTTGCCTGTCTTCATCATGTCGCCCAGCACTTCGCCCAGCCCCATGAGCACGGCATAGGTGTCACCCTTGCTCACCGTGGACATGTCGGACAGGCGTTCGGCCACGTCTTTTGTGTCATACGTGCCTGCCGTGAACGAACGCGGATACCATTTCTTTCCAATCTTCTGCTTCTTGTAATACATACTTCTGTCTTTTATTGGGTTAGCCCCATACATCATCCGGTAGGAGGATATAGGTCATATCATAGCATCATCGTGCATGATGGTATACATCATCGTACATGATGTACTCCATCATCGTGCATGATGGCCTGTATCATCAGGCATGATGTAAGGATGGCGGTAAAGATAAGTATTGTTCGCAACGTATGCAAGTCCTGCTGCCTCCGTATGCCAGTTTTGTGTTAGTCTGGCACAATGTGGACGCTGGTTTCCGGCCGTCTTTTTTCTTATGTTGCAAAAACTCTGTCTTCAATCATTTACTTGGCTTGCTTTTCGCTATATTTGCAGACCAATGTACATGTATATATATAGTAGACAGGATATGAAACCGATAGTGGCAGTTGTAGTATTTTTCTCTTTAATGGTTCCTTCGCTGTTCCTTGGATATGCGTATTTGCAACCAGTTATTACTCAATATTTTGTGAGTTATAAGTCAGAAATATGGGCATAACCTTTAGGGGTACATTCTAAAAGGTGAAGATTTAACC
>CASFQC010000023.1 GCA_949296415.1 uncultured Bacteroides sp.
CTATGCACGCAAGCACATAGACCGCATGATTGACCGGGGACAACAACGCAACGCGAGGAATTATGAGCTGGCGTTGCAGCACATGGAACGGTTTGCAGGTACGACGAGGATTATGTTCTCGCACCTTACTTCCAACTTTGTGGCCCGGTGGATTCTTCAACGTATTGGCTATGATTGCCTCATATCGGTCTAGTGCTGTTTTTTCTATTTGTTTAAGATGTGGTAAGGTGTTGTTAATACATTAATAATCAGTTGTTTGCTATTATTTTGGTTGTACTAAACAATATTGTAATGACTCGCTGTTCTTTTCAACAGACTAATAGGAAAAAACGATGTATTACGTGTAAAATGCTCAATGAAATAGCTGTGGTGTCCATGGAAAAAGTATTCTGGATATTTGGTGTTTAAAAATTAATGCCTACCTTTGCACCGCATTTTTAAAATAATTTTTTTACTAACAAAAGTATGAATCATTACGAAACCGTTTTCATTTTGACTCCCGTTTTGTCTGATGCTCAGATGAAGGAAGCGGTAGAAAAATTTAAGGGTATCCTTACCAATGAAGGCGCAACGATTGTGAATGAAGAAAACTGGGGCCTTAAGAAGTTGGCTTATCCCATTCAGAAGAAGTCTACTGGTTTTTATCAGCTCATTGAATTCGATGCGGAGCCTTCCGTAATCAGTAAGTTGGAAATAAATTTCCGCCGCGACGAACGGGTCATTCGTTTCTTGACATTCAAGCAAGACAAGTATGCAGCCGAATATGCTGTTAAAAGAAGAAGTATTAAATCAGCAAAGAAGGAGGATTAATCATGGCACAGCAAGTTCAGTCGGAAATCAGATATTTAACTCCGCCTACAGTAGATGTTAAGAAGAAGAAATATTGTCGTTTTAAAAAGAGCGGCATTAAGTATATAGATTATAAAGATCCTGAATTCCTGAAAAAGTTCTTGAATGAACAGGGTAAAATACTCCCACGCCGTATTACGGGTACTTCTTTGAAGTATCAGCGTCGTGTAGCTCAAGCAGTGAAACGTGCACGTCACTTGGCTTTATTGCCTTATGTAACAGACTTGATGAAATAATAAAGAGGAGAAGTATATATGGAAATTATATTGAAAGAAGATGTCGTTAATCTGGGTTATAAGAACGATATAGTAAATGTAAAGTCTGGTTATGGCCGTAACTACCTCATACCCACAGGTAAGGCTGTAATAGCTTCTCCGTCTGCGAAAAAAATGTTGGCCGAAGAACTTAAACAACGTGCACACAAGCTGGAAAAAATTAAAAAAGATGCTGAAGAATTGGCAGCTAAGTTGGAAGGCGTTTCTTTAACCATTGCAACAAAGGTAAGCTCTACGGGTACAATCTTCGGCTCTGTGGGCAACATTCAGATTGCTGATGAGTTAGCTAAATTAGGTCACAACATTGACCGCAAACTGATTGTCGTGAAAGATACAGTTAAAGAAGTAGGTGATTACAAGGCCTTGATAAAACTTCATAAGGAGGTTTCCGTTGAGATACCCTTTACTGTAGTTGCTGAAGAAGCTTGAATCTTTCTTTAGGAAAAAGATGCGTGTGTAAGTAGAATAAACGTATTATCTAATTTAAAGAGGCTGTCTCAAAATAGACTTGAGACAGCCTCTGTTCTTTAATTCAGTTTTTGGGCATATTGTGATTTTGGAAGGTCAGTCTGGAAAGTCAGTTGCATCGGTATGTTTTTGTCATTAGGAAAAGACATTTATTACAGAAAATTGGAATTTAGATGTGTCTGCTCTAATTTTTAATTATAAAAATTGTAATCCGTTATTTTTTTATTAACTCTGCCCTCACTAATTTGAAGCAAGTCACAATAAGGAACATTCGTTGTAATCCGTTGTGAAAACATTAGGTTCCCTCGTCCTTTAACGGGGGATTTTTTTGTTTTGTACGATCGGGGATAAGGGGGCAGTCCGGAAAACCGGTTGTGGAAAACAATGCACGAACATTATACCCCGATACATATATAAATGATTTCTTTGCACGATTGCTAATCGTACACGTGGATGATTAGTGGTCGTGTAACTTACTAAGCCATGTGGTTTGACTTTTCCCGATGATGAGACATACCGATGCAACCGGTTTTCCGAGCTAGACTTGATAAGGGGCAGCGTATAAATGAGTGACATAATGTCAGTGGACATATAGTCTGGCAGGAAAAAAGAGCCAATTTGAATTTTTCTCTTGAAGATTTTTTATTCAATCTGTTTTTGAGCCTTTTTTCGGTTTCTTTCCTCGTTCCTCTTTGTTACGTAGCCTGTATGCTCCTCACGACAACGGGAAAATATTCTCGGAAAAACATCCCAAAACAGTACTGGGCAAAATTTAAATAGGCTCTAAGAGGAGATTGCCTTTTTTTATGACTCTCAAAGGTAAATAGTTTACTTTGCAGAGAGTTTTGGCTTATTATTTGTGTTGGCGGGTCATGAAAGGTAATATAATGGATTATGGCTTATATTGATTACTATCACGTTTTAGGTGTAGACCGGACCGCATCACAGGATGATATTAAAAAAGCGTTCAGAAAATTGGCGCGTAAATATCATCCTGATCTTAATCCGGATGATCCTACGGCCAAGGAAAAATTTCAGGCTATTAATGAGGCAAACGAAGTTCTTGGAGATCCGGACAAGCGTAAAAAGTATGATGAATATGGTGAGCAGTGGAAGTATGCTGATGAGTTTGAAGCTCAAAAAAAGGCAACCGGACGAACTGAAGGATTCGGTGGCTTTAGCAATGGAGGCGGCTTTCACACAGACGGGAACGGTACGTACTGGTATTCATCTGATGGACAGGAATTTTACGGTAACAATGCCGATGGCTTTTCCGATTTCTTTGAGCATTTGTTCGGACATCGTTCACGGAGAAGTGGTGAGGCTGACTATGGATTCCGTGGTCAGGATTACCAATCGGAACTGCATCTTTCGTTGCGTGATGCGGCACAGACTCATAAAGAAGTACTTGATGTCAATGGCAGGCAGGTGAGAATAACCGTTCCAGCCGGTGTGGCCAACGGACAGGTCATTAAATTGAAGGGTTATGGAGCCTCAGGAGTGAACGGAGGTCCTGCGGGGGATTTATATATCACATTTGTGATATCCGATGATCCTTTGTTCAAACGGTTAGGAGATGATTTGTACGAAGATGTGACCGTTGATCTCTATACCGCCATACTTGGAGGCGAGCAGCTGGTCAATACCCTTGATGGTCAGGTTAGACTGAAAGTAAAACCCGGCACCCAGCCTGGTACGAAAGTTCGTTTAAAGGGCAAGGGATTTCCTGTATATAAGACTGAAGGGGTGTGTGGAGACCTTATTGTGACTTATAATGTGAAACTGCCGGAAAGTCTTTCTGAACAGCAAAGGGAGATGTTCCGTAAGATTCAATCGATGAACTGATTAAGGTAACGTATTATGCAGAGTGATTTAGTTATTGTCAGAGACTATTGTGACAAATGTCACATTGAGCCTTCATTTATTGATTTGTTGCAGGAAGGTGGTCTCATTACTGTTGAGATAGAAGATGGAGAACGTTGCTTGCTTTTCTCTCAATTACCTGATATTGAAAGGTATAGTAGGATGTATTATGAATTGTCTATCAATATGGAAGGTATAGACGCCATCCGTCATTTGCTGAAACGGATGGATGAGATGCAAAAGGAGATTCAAAGGTTGCGGTCACGTCTTCGTCTGTTTGAAGGGATTGACTGACTGCGCCGGTGTCGTGCGAAATTGGGAAAACAGATAAAAAGCGAAGAGGAAAGGGTCGTATCTTTTCTGCTTCGCTTTTTTTGTACAGAGAGGGTTGTTCGCTTTGGATGTATATCTTTATATTTCTTTCAATAGATACCAGCATGACGTGGAGAAGAAATTTCTGATCCACGGTAGGTGTCCTATTGCTTTCCATAATTTTCTCGGATACATTCCGAATTTTTGTTTATAGTGGGGATTGATGAACCACAGTGTACGTCTGTTTATCACAAATTGGCAGTCATGTATCTTATGTTCAAAATTTTCTATTGTAGTTCTTGTCTTTTTAATGTTGAGCATTTCACTGATGCCTTCCGGTGGTTCTCCGGCTGCTTGTAAAGTCAGTTTGTAAAGTGACTTCGGAAGCAGATGGAGGAAAGGGAAATGTGAAAGCAATCGGCTGTGGCACATCTGTTGATGTCCTCCAAATGGCATTTGCCATGCGGGGAATGCAATGAACACCACACCGTCAGGCTTGAGGAATCTGTGGAGCTGCTTTAGCAGCCGGTCTTTCTCTACGATATGTTCTATGACATCGTGCAGTATTACTACGTCAAAAGTCATGTCATGTCTGTCTATGTCAAAGATGTTTGCTGCAATAAATGTGCCTTGTAGATTTTCGGACTGGAAGAATGCCCGGGCTTGTTCCACGCGCCAGGAGAGCAGTTCTATTCCTGTTGTCTGACAACCCATTTCCGCAAAGGGAGCCAGATTGCCTCCTTCCCCACAGCCTATTTCCAATATGCGTGTGTTCGCATCCAATGTTATGGCTTGTTGTATGTATGGCAGGTAAAACTCTTTGCAGGTGGCGCGTTGTTCGTCAAAATAAGCTTTACGGTTGAAGTGTCTTTCTTGCATGATGGGGATTGTTGGTTTTTTATGATTTTTCAATTCTGGTGTCGTTCATTGCCCAGCAGGGCTTTTACGAATGGCTTGGGCTGGTAATTGCGGTCAAACAGCAAGGGGTAGTCCGTGCGGCCCGAGACAGGAAAATTGTTCTTCCATGAGTTGCCATCTGTGACCCCCCAGGTGGTTACTCTTTCTATAATGTCAGCATGTTTTATGAAAAGTTCAAAAAATGAGCGCATTCTTTCATTCCATTTTTTCGAGATGCTTTCCGGCAGTCCGTCAGGGTAGGGATTCAACGCTTTTTGGTAGTCTTGCGTCTCCGATATGTTTGCCGATTGGCTTACTGTGGGCAATGCGCTCATATCCCATTCTGTAATCATGACCTTTACTCCGGTGGAGGCAAAAGCGAGCATGCTGGCCTCAAAATCGCTTATTTTAGGGTAGTCCATACCCATATGTCCTTGCATTCCTACAGCATCAATGCGTATTCCCTGTGATTTCAGTTTTTGTACGAGACGTACCACAGCGTTACGTCGGCCGGGGTTGTCCATGCCATAGTCGTTATAGTAAAGTTCAGCTTCAGGGTCGGCCTCATGTGCATATTGGAAAGCCAGCGGGATGAAATCTTCTCCTAAGATTTTGAAGAATTTGCTTTCCCTGTAGCTTCCATCCTCCAAAATCGCCTCATTTACCACATCCCATCCTTTGACTCTTCCTTTATACCGGCCTACTATTGTGCTGATATGTTTCTTCATGCGTGCTTTCAGTGTTTCTGGAGAAACGTCAGCACCTTTGTCGTCCACGCAGAACCATGGTGCGAGCTGGGAATGCCAAATCAGGCAATGTCCTATGATTTCTAATCCGTATTTTTCGCCGAATTCTACAAACTTATCCGTATCTGTGAAGTCGTAGCGGTTCTCTTCCGGGTGTATGAAGCTGCATTTCATGCAGTTTTCCGGAGTGATGGCATTGAAATGGCGTCTTATCAGCTCGATTGTCTTGTTGTCTCTTTCTGATACTTGTGACATGTTCAGTGCGGCTCCGATAAGGAATTTGTTGTCTGTCACATCTTTAAGTCCGGTCTGGGCTGTGGCGCAATTGTTTTTTCCCACTTGACAGATGAAGAAGATTGTAAGCAGTGAAGCTCTGATGAATGATTTGGTGTTCATAAGGTTATGCATATTTAATTAGGTGGATAACGGATTAGTGATTTCCTTGATGTAGTATGCGTGGCATTCGCTGTCTTTTCCTGTTGTGTGCGAGACATCCGGGCAAGTGTCGTTTGCCTTTGGTGCGGGTCTGTTCGCACCTTGGTGTGGACCCACATGCAGGATGTTGCAGACCCATTCACAGCCGGGTGCGGATCCGTCCACAGAAAGCTGTGAGTCCGTATGTAGCAATATGTTGAATTTCAAAGGAATATCGCCAATAGCCATATCTCGGGTGAAAGGACTGTGCCCATATGTTGTTTTTTACCTGTCTGCAAAGGTAGCAAACTTTGCGGATATTCATTTAATTTATTAATTTTGCGGCCTATTTATTAAGGGATATATAGGATACCTCTTCCTATGAAATGCCAGAACATATAATTTTTAGATGTAACTACAATGGAATTAGCAAGTAAGTATAACCCCGCCGATGTGGAGGGTAAGTGGTATCAGTATTGGCTGGATTATAAATTATTTAGTTCAAAACCCGATGGTCGTAAGCCTTATACTGTAGTCATTCCTCCTCCTAATGTGACAGGTGTGCTGCACATGGGGCATATGCTTAACAATACCATTCAGGACATTTTGGTGCGTCGTGCCCGTATGGAAGGGAAGAATGCTTGTTGGGTTCCGGGTACGGACCACGCTTCCATAGCGACAGAGGCGAAAGTCGTAGGCAAGCTTGCTGCCCAAGGCATAAAGAAGACAGATTTGACCAGAGACGAGTTCTTGAGGCACGCTTGGGACTGGACAGAGGAACATGGTGGGATAATACTGAAGCAACTGCGTAAATTGGGAGCCAGTTGCGATTGGGACCGCACTGCTTTTACCATGGATGAAAAGCGCAGCAAGAGTGTCATCAAGGTGTTTGTTGACTTGTACAACAAGGGCCTTATTTATCGGGGCGTGCGCATGGTGAATTGGGATCCGAAGGCGCTTACGGCTTTGAGCGATGAAGAGGTTATCTATAAGGAAGAGCACGGAAAGTTCTATTATTTGAAATATTATGTGGCCGATGATGATCTGGGCGGGGAGAGCGGTGATGAGAAAGAAGTGGTACACCGTGACGCCCAAGGCCGGCGTTATGCCGTAGTGGCCACAACCCGTCCGGAAACCATTATGGGGGATACGGCCATGTGCATTAACCCAAAAGACCCGAAGAATCAGTGGTTGCGTGGAAAAAAGGTGATTGTGCCTTTGGTGAATCGTGTTGTTCCCGTAATTGAAGATGAGTACGTGGATACAGAATTTGGTACAGGTTGCTTGAAAGTGACACCGGCGCATGATGTGAATGACTATATGCTGGGCGAAAAGCACAATCTGCCAAGTATTGACATTTTCAATGACAATGGGACGTTGAACGAGTCGGCTGGGCTTTATGTAGGCATGGACCGTTTTGATGTGCGCAGGCAGATTGAAAAAGATTTGGATGCTGCGGGCTTGCTTGAGAAGGTGGAGGCTTATACGAATAAGGTAGGATTTTCCGAACGTACGAATGTTCCCATTGAGCCTAAGCTGTCAATGCAGTGGTTTCTCAAGATGAAACATTTTGCCGACATGGCCTTGCCGCCGGTCATGAATGACGAGCTGAAATTTTATCCGTCAAAATATAAGAGCACCTATAAATACTGGATGGAGAACATTAAGGACTGGTGCATAAGCCGTCAGTTGTGGTGGGGGCATCGAATCCCTGCTTATTTCTTGCCTAAAGGCGGGTTTGTCGTGGCTGAGACCCCTGAAGAGGCGTTAGTGCAGGCCAGACAGAAAACGGGAGATGACACGCTTGCGTTGACAGATTTACGTCAGGATGAGGATTGTCTGGATACATGGTTTTCTTCTTGGTTGTGGCCCATATCGCTTTTTGATGGCATCAACAATCCGGGCAATGAAGAAATCAAATACTATTATCCGACAGAAGTCTTGGTGACGGGACCTGACATTATATTCTTTTGGGTGGCACGCATGATTATGGCCGGATATGAGTATATGGGTGAGATGCCCTTCCGTAATGTATATTTCACAGGTATCGTACGCGACAAGCTTGGCCGTAAGATGTCCAAATCTTTGGGCAATTCACCCGATCCGTTGGAACTGATAGACAAATATGGCGCTGACGGAGTGCGCATGGGGATGATGCTCTCTGCTCCTGCGGGTAATGACATCTTGTTTGACGATGCCTTATGTGAACAAGGCCGGAATTTTTGCAATAAGATATGGAATGCTTTCCGTCTGATAAAAGGATGGCAGGTCTGTGCCGATGTTCCGGTACCTGAAGCCTCGGCTCTTGCTATGAGGTGGTTCGAAGCCAAAGAAAATGCTGTGGCGGCTGAAGTGGCGGACTTGTTCGGAAAATATCGTCTGAGCGAGGCCTTGATGGCTGTCTATAAGCTTTTCTGGGATGAGTTCTCGTCTTGGTATCTTGAGATAATCAAGCCTGCCTACGGAAGTCCTGTTAATAAAGAGGTTTATGACAGGACAATAGGTTTCTTTGACAGTCTCTTGCATCTACTACATCCGTTTATGCCGTTTATTACAGAAGAGTTGTGGCAGCATATAAGTGCGCGTAAGGAAGGCGAAAGTCTTATGGTCAGTCCTATGGCTGTGCCGGGTAATGCAGACGAAGATATTGTCAGAGCGTTTGAGACCGTTAAGGAGGTGATTGGCAATGTACGCTCCATACGGCTTCAGAAGAATATTGCGAATAAAGAGTCATTGGAACTCCGGATTGTCGGAACCAATCCGATAAGCGCATTCACAGCTGTTCTTGTGAAGATATGCAATCTTTCCGACATAAAAGTCGTGGAGTGCAAGCCGGAAGGTGCCGCCGGCTTTATGGTCGGGACTACGGAATATGTTGTTCCGTTGGGGAACCTGATTGATGTGGAAGCTGAAATAGCTCGTATGGAAGCTGAACTGAAGCATAAGGAAGGCTTTTTGCAAGGTGTGTTGAAAAAGCTTTCCAATGAGAAATTCGTGAACAATGCTCCGGCTGCTGTAATTGAATTGGAACGTAAGAAGCAGGCTGATGCTGAAAGTATAATCAAATCTTTGAAAGAAGGTCTGGTTGCATTGAAGAAACAACTTTGATAATTGTTTTTTTAACGCTACTGTCCCCAATCGGTCATTAGAAAAAATCTCTAATGACCGATTGGGGTGTGACTGGTAACGCTCATTCCCTTTTTCTATATGTTCCGGCTGCTACGCGACAAAAACAGCTGTGTAAAGCCGGAAAAAGTTGTATATTGTTCCAAAAGGTCTGCTATGGTAGCTTCTTTCGGATAGGGGCCGGGCATATAATTTCGATGAAATCTCCGTACCAGTCCCAGAGGTTCTGATATGTGCAGCAATTGCAAGAACAAAATTCCTGTTGTCATTTCTCATGTAGTCCGCTACGCCTCCTCTTGACAACAGAAAGAATACTCTCGGAAACAGTTCTCAAAAATAAGGCTGAATAAGATTTAAACAGGCTTTTATTATTCATGTATTTTAATGATAAGTTTCGTGGTATCTTTTAAAATAAAGAATGCCCGTCCTTTGAAAGATAACAATTTTATTTTTATGGGTTCATCCATCCAATGACACAGACAAATTCTATCTGTTCCAACATAGTCTGTTTAAGAAGTTCTTCCAAAGAAATATATTATTGTGTAATGTATACCAAACGGTACCATTATTTTATCCGGTTGAGCCCTTATTTACCGTGTTGAATTCTGTTGGTTGTCGTTTTTTTGTTTTGCATGTATTGTGCGGTAGGTGGAAGGGGATAAACCGGTTTCAGCCTTGAAGTACTTCCCGAAGAAAGAAAGGTTGGGAAAATTAAGTCCGTATGCGATTTCTTTGATGCTTTCCTGTGTACAGCAAAGCCTGTATTTGATTTCATCCATTACTTTTTCCTTTATCAGTAAAGAGGGTGTTTTCCCGCAAACGTTTTTCATCACAGTCGATAAATATTTTGGTGATATACGTAGCTTGGAAGCATAAAATCTTATGCTCCTGTCTTCGGCAAAATGGATGGTTACCAAATCCATAAAACGGGTATACAAATACTCATCACGCGATTGGTGTGCATAGTTCGCTTCCGCATTGACACTTACGGACAGGGATATTTTCCCGTTCAGTACTGATTGCTCGACCCATGAAAACAGTTCGGTAAAATTCAGTCCTGTCCTTTCTTTCAGTTCCGTAAAAGAAAAGCGTTGTTTCCCTTTGACGGCATTCCATATAGTCTGTTCCATATTTTCTTTGGACATTTTCTTAAGTTGATAGTATGTTTTTACACTCTTTTCCTGTATGTCATGGCTGCTACAAGGCTGAATAATACGGCAAATCCGGATAAAGCGGCATATTGCATCCAAAGGTCTGCCATGGTAGCTCCTTTTAAATAGACCGAACGCATGATTTCAATGAAGTAGCGCGGCGGGATGGCGTAAGTGATACATTGCGCCCACCGTGGCATGGATGCAATGGGGGTGAACAGTCCGCTCATCAGCTGAAACACGACGATGAAGGCAAAGGTCATGAATATGCTTTGCAGGATGGTGCCTGACTGGTTGGCGATGAATACGCCCAATCCTGACATTACGAGACTGAACAGGATGGCTGCCAAATAGATATCCACGATATTCCCCTCAGGTGCCAGCCCGTAGACCAGCCAGCCGATAATCATCCCCACTGTAACCACCAGGATGCCCACTATCCAATAAGGTATCAGTTTGGATAAGACGAACTCCAGCCGTCCGACCGGTGTGACGTTCATAGCTTCAATGGTTCCGGTTTCCTTTTCGCTGACCAGGTTCAGGGTGGGCAAGAATCCGCAGATGATGATAAGCAGTACCACCATGAGGGCCGGTATCATGTAGTTGCGAAAATTGAGCGTCGGATTATATAAGTTCACCGCAGCGGATTTCTGCACAGGCATGCTGATGCCTTGCTCTGCCTGCCAGCGTATGACAGTATTCGCCACAGACATCGTGGCGTATTGTGCGCCCAACGTACCTTTGGTCGCATTCACTCCGTTGGCCTTCAAGTCCAGTTCAGGCTTCTTGCCGTTGGCCAAGTCTTTCTGGTAATCTTTCGGGATGGTGACGATGGCGTCCGCCTCGCCTTCTTCTATCTGGCGGAACGCTTCATCGTAACTGAAATAGTTGCCTGTTACGGACAGGTATTCCGAAGCGTCCATATCCGTTACCATCCGCCGCGACAGCTCCGTCCGGTCATTGTCCACCACGGCCACCCCCACGTTCTTCACGTCGAGTGTCGCCACAAGGGGGATTATCAGCATCACCAGAATGGGCATCGCTACTATCAGGCGGGGGATAATGGGATTTCGCTTCATCAGCGACACTTCTTTCTTGAGCAATATCTTCAATGTTTTCGCATTCATACAGCCTTCATTTTTTAGCATTAAACTTCTTGATGGCCAAAGCCAATACTGCCAATGTCATTCCTGCTAAAATCAGGACTTCTGTCAGCACGTACCCGATGGGAAGCTGCTGAATCATCAGGGCACGCATGGCCGAGATGTACCAACGCGCGGGAATAATGCACGTGAGCCATTGCAGGACTAACGGCATGTTTTCCACCGGGAATATCATGCCCGAAAGCAGGATTACGGGAATCATGAACATCACGCCTGAAACCAACAGGGCCGATACCTGCGTGGAAGCGATGGTGGAGATGAGCAGTCCCAATGCAAGGGCAAGGATGACATACAGGATGGTTACCCATATCACATTGATGACGCTGAAGGAGAAAGGCAGGCCCAGCACGGTGTAGCTTAAAGTTAGCACCAGCGTCAGGATGATGCACGACAGCAGGAAGTAAGGCACCAATTTGCCAAGAATGATTGTCCGGGGACGTACCGGCGACACCAGCAGCAGGTTCATGGTTCCCGTTTCCTTTTCGCTGACAATAGACACGGAAGTCATTATCGCGCAGATGAGGATGAATATCATGCCCATGATGCCCGGAACAAAGTTGTACGCGCTTTTCAGTTGCGGATTGTAGAGCGTGTTGGTCACGACCGGGATGCCTATAGCAGAACCGATGGCACTCTCCAAGTAAGCTGTGGAGGTCTGCGCCATAGTGGTATTGGAAGCGTCCACGATAACCTGATGGATTAGTCGCCCGTCTTCCGTGCGGAACACGACTGCGGCATCTGCCCGGCCTTTCCGAAGAAGACTTTCCACTTCGTGATAAGGCACGATGCCTTCAAACGTGAAGTAGGAATTGTTGCGGAAACGGTCTATAATTTGCCTGGTTTCATCTGTATGCTGTTCCACCACGGTAACAACTTTTACATTGTTGACCTCGGTGGATATGGCAAATCCGAAGAGCAACAGCAGCATAACGGGTATGACCAGCACTACAGTGATTGTGCGGAAGTCGCGCATGAGGTGTAGCATCTCTTTCTTTATGAGTGAATGGAATATTGACATGACATTCGCTTTTTAGTTTGTTTAATCTCCTCTTTTCGCATCTTTCGCCACAATGCGGAACACTTCGTCCATGGTTCCGGCATGATACTGCCGTTTCAATCCTTCCGGACTGTCCAATGCTTTGACGCGTCCGTCCACCATGATGGAGATGCGGTGACAATACTCGGCCTCGTCCAAATAGTGGGTAGTCACAAAGACCGTCATGCCTTCGGATGAAGCCCGGTAAATCATTTCCCAAAACTTACGCCGGGTAGAAGGGTCAACGCCTCCGGTCGGCTCGTCCAGAAAGACAATATCAGGCGAGTGCAGGGTGGCGGCGGTAAACGCCAGCTTCTGTTTCCAGCCGAGAGGGATTTCCTTTACCGGCAAATTCCGCATGTTTCCCATGCCCAATGTCCGGAATGCGGCATCAGTTTTTTCCTTTATAGCTTGGGAGGACATGCCATAGATGGTGGCGAACAGGTTCAGGTTCTCCCACACCGTCAGGTTCTCATAGAGCGAGAATTTCTGACTCATGTAGCCGATGTGCCGTTTGATTTCCTCCGCTTGGCGAAGGATGTCGTACCCGGCCACCGTTCCGCTGCCCGATGTCGGAAAGCTGAGCCCGCACAACATGCGCATGGCGGTGGTCTTGCCTGCGCCGTTTGCTCCCAAGAACCCGAATATCTCGCCCCGGCGGACTTGCAGGGTGATGTGGTCCACGGCGGTGAAATTGCCGAATCTCTTGGTGAGGTCTTTTACCGATATTACTGTTTCCTTATCCATCGTTCTTGGCCAGTTTGATGAACAAATCTTCTATATTCCCTTTTGCCGGCCAGATGCGGGCATCGTCCAAGCCTTTCTGCCGAAGCCTGCGGACGACATCGTCCGGATTGAAACCGTCGCTTGTCACGACGTGCAGTGTGGCTCCGAAAGTATAACAGTCTCTTACGTCCGGCAAAGTGCGCAACGCTTCCAAGAGCGGATACATTTCTTTCGCCGATGCGTTGTACAGGTTCTTGTCCAGCCCTTCAATCAACTTGCAGGGTGTATTTACATCCAGAATCTTTCCCTTGTTTATCAGAGCGATGCGTTCGCAACGCTCGGCCTCGTCCATGTAGGAAGTGGAAACCAGAATCGTGATGCCCTTGTCTCGTAGCGTGGCAAGCATGTCCCAAAATTCGCTGCGCGACACGGCATCCACTCCGGTGGTAGGCTCGTCCAAGAGCAAGACTTTCGGGCGGTGTATCAGCGCGCACCCCAAGGCGAGCTTCTGCTTCATGCCGCCCGACAAGGCTCCTGCCCTGCGGTTGGGGAACTTCTTCAGCTGGTCGAATATCGGGGCTATCAGGTCGAAGTTATCCTTTGCGTCCACGCCGAACAGGGAGGCAAAGAAGTGTAGGTTCTCATCTACGGTAAGGTCGGGATAGAGGGAGAAACGCTCCGGCATGTATCCTATCTCGGTGCGCAGCTTCCGATAGTCTTTCACCACATCCAACCCCGCCACGGTAGCCGAACCCTCATCGGGGGTAAGCAATGTGGTCAGTATCTGGTATAGCGTGGTCTTTCCCGCGCCGTCCGGGCCGATAAGGCCGAACAGGGAGCCTTCGGAAACAGAAAGGCTGACATGGTCGAGAGCCGTGAGTCTGCCGTACCGCTTCGTAAGTCTTTTTATGTCTATCATGTCATTTTCTATTTGATTGTTGTCTTTACATCGCATCAAGAATGATGAATCATGTACGATGATGGTGGTCATCATATACGATGATGGTGGTCATCATGTACGATGATGCTCTATTTAATCCGTACTTCTCCATACTGTCCAAGCTTCAGGCGGCCATCATTTTCTACCGCTATCTTTACAGCATATACAAGGTTTGCCCTTGAGTCTTTCGTCTGGATAGACTTGGGGGTGAACTCGCTTTCCTGCGCTATCCAGGTAATCTTGCCCGGATATTCGTACTGTTCGTCTCCTCCGAAATCGGCAATGACCGTTACTTCCTGGCCGATGCGGATATGGGCCAGTTGGGAGGCTGTGAAGTAGCTGCGGAGATAGATGCCGTTCAAGTCTGCCATTTTGAAGAGCGGACGTCCGGGGGTGGCATATTCGCCCTGCTCGGCATATTTCTGCAGGACAGTTCCGGTCATCGGGGCTGAGATGCTGCTCTTGCGTATCTGCTCCTCTATCTGTTCCCGTTGATATTGCAGGGCGGAAGCGCTTTCCGTGATGGAGCTGCGGTTCTTGTCCAGCGTAGAGAGCAAGCCTTCCAATTGTCCGCGCAGGGTTCTCAACTGTGCGTTGGCGTCATCGCTTTGTTTTTGTGTGGCTGCTCCGTTGGCAAGCAAACGTTCGATGCGTTCGCATTCATTCTGTTGGTGGGCTATCTGCGAGCGGAGTGCTGCCGCTTGTGCCGCAATGTCGGGTGATGATTTTTCCGTGGACAACTGCTGGCTATGAAGCTGCTTCCGTTGCAACGCAAGCAATGTGGTATCCACCAGTCCGACCCGTTGTCCAAGGGTGAGGCTATCGCCTTCCTCAATGGCGAAGGACACAATCTTTCCACCGGTTTCCGAAGATACGGTTACGGTATTCGCCTCAAAGATGCCAGTGGCATCATACTTTTCAGTGTTTTGGCAGGAAGCCAATATCATGATGAGTGCGGAGAATAATGCGGTCTTTTTCATCGGTTCAATGTATATTTAAGTTGGTAAATGCTTTGCAGGAGTTGGATTTCTTGGTAAGACGCGTTGAGGCGGGCTTGTTTCTCGTCCGTCAGCTTGGTGAGCAGGTCGGTGGCGTCGATGACTCCGTTGTCCAGTTGGGCTTCCGCCGCTTTCCGTACATTGGTGCGTAGTTCCACTATCCGGCCGTTCTTTTCCATGACGGCTTTCAGTTCGTCGATATGGTCCAGTTGCGAGCGGGTCTGCATATTCGTGTTGAACAGGAACACGTCACGTTCCACCGCTATGTGGTTCGACGAGAGGTGCAGTTTCCGCCGGTCGTTCTTTTTGTGGTAGAAGGCTCCTATGTTCCACGATACCTTCACGCCGGCAAGGATGTTGAACGAAAGGTCACGGCTCATCATGCTTTCAAAATAATCCAATCCGGGATAACCGTAATAAGCTTGGGCAAACAGTCCGATTCGGGGCATGGTGCTTGCCGTGACGCTTGCGTTCCTTGCTTCGTTGGTTTGCAGTTGTGCTTCGAAAAGCCTCAGCTCCGGACGGTCGGGTAACAGGTCCTGGGGAATGGAGGCGTCTGGTTTTACCAGTTCTTGTCCGGCAAGGCTTTCCCCCGTGAATATTTCCAACACCTTCCGATAGCTTTCCGCCGTGCTTTCCGCTTGGATAAGTTGCTGTGAAGTGCTCAAGTATTGCGCCTCTACCATATCCACATCGCTTTGCAGGGCGGTGCCGTTTTCATACATCGCCCGCAACTTGTCAAGGTTGCTTTGGAGTAAGGTTTGCATGTTCCGGGTCTGTCTGCATTGTTCTTCGATGAGCAGGATGCCGAAGTACAAATCTTCCACCCGTTCGCGAATGGCATAAAGCTGGACATCCAACGAGGCCTTACGCTCCGCATCTTTGGCACGCTCTATCTTCCGCCCAGTTTTCGATGCGCCTCCGTCCCAAATGTATTGGCTGATGTCCGCACCTATTTTATATTGCCATTCGTTCAGCCCGGAAATGTCCGTGCCTGTTTGGGAAATCATTCCGGCCAATGATTCCGGAAAGGAAGGCACTTCATTCTGTACGGTACCCTGCCCGTACACATTGATTTGCGGCAGCCAGCTTTTGTTGATGTCTGACAGGTTCACCTCTTTTGTTTGGTTCAGCAAATCATATTTCCGGATGAGCGGATAGTTGTCTTGCGCAAGCCTGACGCACTTTTCCAATGTCACTTGGGCGGAAAGATGTACTCCCCCAAACAAAGACAATACCACGAGCAAATATTGCTTCAACATAATCAGTGGATTTTAAGTTTCCTCAAAATGGTTTCTACATTCTCTTTCTTGCGTATGGCCAAGAACGTTTCATAATCTCCATAGGAGTCTCCTATCGCTCCTGAAACGATGGGCGCCGCCATGAACGGGAATGCATTGAGCGATACGATGTCAATCAACAGCATTTTGGCATTGACCTGACGGCACCGTCCTTTGGCGGCATTTTCGTCAATTTCACATTGCAGGCTGTTCAAGAGGTTGTTTACGATATGCAAAGAGAATTGCTTCATCATTTCGGTATGTTCCGGACGGGAGAGCACTTCGTTCACGATAAATCGGGGCAAGTCCCGGTTGGCGGAGATGAAGTCAAAATGCCGTTCTATCCCTTGGCGGATTCTGTCCTCCAAGGGCTGGTCGTCATCACCGATGGCACGCAATAGAATATCGCCCAGCATGTTGATTTTCTCCGATACAATCCGCTCGAAGAGTTTGTCCTTGGTGCGGAAATAGTAATGAAGCATGGCATGGGTCACGTCGGCCGCTTCGGCAATAGATGCCGTTCTTGCACCGGCATACCCTTTCTCAAAGAATTCCTTTTCAGCCGCTTGTAGGATTCTCGTCTCTGTGTCTTGTAAGTGCTTCTGTTTCTTATTCATGTTGTATAACTTTTAAGTTTAACTTATTGGACTAACAATTTTGTTTACGCAAATGTATGGGCTTTTTCTGAAAGCGCAAAATGAATTTTTGAAAATCTGTCTGTATTTGGGCGTGGTTTTCTATTTTGACCATAGGAAACAACAGTGTTTGGGGGAGGAAAGGAAGAAAATCTAGTTGTGATTTGCTTTCAAAGTTGTATCTTTGCGCCCGAAAAAAACAGAAGTAATATGATAAGTCATAGACTAAAAGGATTTGCCTTTGGAGCTGTTGCTGCAGCAAGTTACGGTCTTAACCCTTTGTTTACACTTCCTTTGTACAGTGCCGGTATGAATGTAGATTCGGTATTGTTTTACCGCTATTTCTTCGCATTGCTTATGATGGGAGTATTGATGAAGTTGAAGAAGCAGTCTTTCGCAATAAAAAAAGCTGAGTTGCCGATACTGATAGCCATGGGATTGCTGTTTTCTTCTTCTTCACTCTTTTTGTTTGAAAGCTATAACTATATGGATGCAGGCATCGCTTCCACCATTTTGTTCGTTTATCCGGTATTAGTGGCCATTATTATGGCGTTATTTTTTCATGAGAGAATATCTGTTGTCACCATGTTTGCCATAATTATGGCTTTTGTGGGTATTTCAATGCTTTATCAGACTGATAACGGAACGACGCTCAATTGGATAGGTGTTCTGTTGGTGTTCGCTTCTTCACTTACTTATGCCATATATATAGTAGGCGTCAACCGTTCTTCCTTGGCGTCCATGCCAACGATGAAGCTTACTTTTTATTGTATCCTGTTTGGCATATTGATTTACGTCGTGCGGCTTGATTGGTGTACGGATTTGCAGATGGTTCCTTCGCCGCTATTATGGTTCAATGTCGTATCTTTGGCTTTATTTCCCACAATTATTTCATTGACGACAATGACTGTGGCCATACATAATATAGGTTCTACTCCGACGGCCATACTGGGCGCTTTAGAACCTGTCACAGCTTTGTTTTTCGGGGTGATGGTTTTTGGCGAACAATTGACGTTACGCATAGTGGCCGGTATCTTGATGATTCTTACTGCCGTGACTCTTATTATTGTAGCCCAACCCTTGATGTCCTTAGCACGTAAGCATGTGCATCTTCGGCATGCAAGGCATTTCTGGTTAAGGAAGTGAAGCGTCCTGTAATACTGCCCGTAGGAACGGAAAACAGTTTTGGCTTTTCCTTCCGTTTTTTTCTTTTCCTGTCTTGGTGTATAACATGGCCGACTGTGTTGATGGATAAAGGTATGAATAACGGAAACGGAAGACGTTTTAGGAAAGCCGGGTAGAACGGTCTTATAGATAAAAGAAGAAACAAACTCCGACAAAAGCAAAGCTTTCAAATACACCTTTCTACAGAAAATTGTATCTTTGCAGAGTTTTCGAACCAAGATTTTTAAAACAACTACTTTATGATAGAGCAAATCAAGCAACTTCTGAATGAAGTGGAAATGTTGCGAGCTTCAAACGCTGAAGAAGTGGAAGCGTTGCGCATCAAATATCTAGGTAAAAAGGGTATAATCAATGCGTTGATGAGTGACTTCCGTACGGTGCCTGCCGATAAGAAGAAAGAAGTGGGCATGAAACTGAATGAACTGAAAAACAAGGTACAGGAGAATATCTCAGCTTTGAAAGAACAGTTTGACAGTCAGGATAACAATTATGACGATTTGGATCTTACCCGTTCTGCTTATCCTATAAAGCTGGGTACAAGACATCCGCTGTCTATCATCAAGAATGAAATAATAGATATTTTCGCCCGCATGGGTTTCAATATTGCTGAAGGTCCTGAGATAGAAGATGACTGGCATGTGTTCTCGGCACTGAATTTTGCGGCAGACCATCCGGCCCGTGACATGCAGGACACGTTCTTCATTGAGACAGACAATGCTGACGTGAGGCGCAACGTCGTGTTGCGTACCCATACCTCATCCGTCCAATGCCGTTCTATGGAGAAGACACAACCTCCTATTCGTATCATCTGCCCAGGGAGGGTGTATCGCAATGAAGCCATAAGTTACCGTGCCCACTGCTTTTTCCACCAGGTTGAGGGATTGTATATAGACAAGGGCGTGTCATTCACCGATTTGAAGCAGGTCCTTTTGCTCTTTGCCAAAGAAATGTTCGGCAATGACACAAAAATACGCCTGCGTCCTTCTTATTTTCCGTTTACAGAGCCAAGTGCGGAGATGGATATCAGTTGTAACATTTGCGGTGGAAAGGGCTGCCCCTTCTGCAAACATACCGGTTGGGTGGAGATTTTAGGATGTGGCATGGTGCATCCCAACGTATTGGAAAACAATGGGATTGACAGCAAGGTGTATAGTGGCTATGCTTTAGGTATGGGTATTGAACGTATAGCCAATCTGAAGTATCGTGTAAATGACTTGCGCTTGTTTTCGGAAAACGATATCCGTTTCTTGAAAGAATTTGAGGCTGCGAACTGATTTTTATTGACGCAGCCGGTGCGCTTGTATGATTCTTGTTATGTAGGGAGGCATACAGGCGCATTTTATATTATATAACATGTGGCATTTCCATTTGATTCGTCATCCGTATCCATGCTGATTTTTATTCTAATATGAAAGACAAGCTTGTTACGTCCAGTTATTGTTTCATACTGGCTGCCAATTTTTTGCTGTATTTCGGCTTCTGGCTTATGATGCCGGTGCTGCCATTCTATCTGACAGAAGTGTTTCATGTGAATAAGGCTACTATAGGTGTAGTGCTTTCTTGTTATACAATCGCAGCGTTGTGTGTGCGTCCGTTTTCCGGATATTTGCTTGACACCTTTGCCCGCAAGCCGCTGTATCTATTGGCCTATTTTATTTTTACCGCTGTCTTTGGAGGGTATCTGGTTGCTGGGACTCTGACGTTTTTTATCATTCTGCGTATAATCCACGGCATATCCTTCGGAACGGTTACAGTAGGAGGAAATACCATTGTGATAGATATAATGCCGTCTTCCCGTCGTGGTGAAGGTTTGGGCTATTATGGCCTGGCCAATAATATAGCTATGTCTATTGGTCCTATGGTCGGCTTGTTTATGCATGATGCAGGCGTGTCCTATACAGTGATTTTCTGTTGTTCTTTAGGGCTTTGTCTTGCAGGCTTTTTGTGTGCCTTGTCAGTGAAGACTCCTTTTAAGCCACCGGTAAAAAGAATGCCGGTGTCTCTTGACCGTTTTATTCTGTTGAAAGGACTTCCCGCCGGGTTTAGCCTGTTGCTTTTGTCCGTTCCTTATGGGATGACGACCAATTATGTGGCCATGTATGCGAGGCAGATAGGGATAGATGCCTCTACCGGCTTCTTCTTTACTTTTATGGCTCTGGGCATGGCCGTATCGCGGCTTTTTTCAGGCAGGCAGGTGGATCATGGAAAAATAATACAGGTTATCAATGTCGGGCTTTATGTTGTGATTGTCAGTTTCTTCCTGCTGTCGGGCTGTGTCTATTTCATACAGTGGGACAAGACTTTGTGTACGGTGCTGTTTTTTGGCATATCCTTGTTGTTGGGTATAGGCTTTGGTATAATGTTCCCTGCTTACAATACGCTGTTTGTCAATCTGGCTCCGAATAATCAGCGCGGTACGGCCACATCGACTTATCTTACATCTTGGGACGTAGGTATAGGCATAGGTATGCTGGCCGGGGGGTATATTGCCGAGATAAGCACTTTTGATAAGGCTTATTTGTTTGGAGCCTGTCTGACTATTGTTTCAACTTTATATTTTTACCTGAAAGTTTCCCCCCATTATAACAAGAATAGAGTGCGATGAGAAAGCAAGAGCGTTATGACCGGATTATCAGTTGGTTCCGTGAGAACCGTCCGATGGCCGAAACGGAACTCCATTATGATAATCCTTTTCAGTTGCTGGTTGCGGTTATGCTGTCGGCCCAGTGTACGGACAAGCGGGTGAATATGGTCACTCCGGCTTTGTTCGCAGATTTTCCTACACCGGAAGCCTTGGCCTCCTCTTCTCCGGAAGTGGTTTTTGAGTACATAAAGAGTGTGTCCTATCCTAACAGTAAGGCCAGACATCTGGTCGGCATGGCCCGGATGCTGTTGGACAATTTCGGCGGACAGGTTCCCGACACTTTGGAAGATTTGACCAGATTGCCCGGAGTAGGACGTAAGACGGCCAACGTAATCCAGTCTGTCATCTTCAATAAGGCGGCAATGGCCGTCGATACACATGTGTTCCGCGTAAGCCATCGGTTGGGACTGGTGTCCGACAAGTGCACCACTCCTCTCAGTGTGGAAAAGGAACTGACGGCACATATTGCTCCGGAAGACATTCCCATAGCCCATCATTGGCTCATCCTGCATGGTCGTTATATCTGTCAGGCTAGAAATCCGCAATGTGACAAATGCGGGCTGCGGCCTATGTGCAAGTCTTACATCAGGAAGTATAAGATGTGTCAGAAAGAGAACGGCAGCGGACAGTAACCGGCATCGCCTTGTCACTTCTGAATAAAAATCTTAAAAAGGAAAATTAAAACAGACTCTTGACATGGAAAAAGAAAATAAGCATTAACTTTGCGCTCACACAAGAGCGACCAAGGCTTTTGCCACCGGTTGGAAGTACTAATAACACAATTAAATAATAGCGTATTATGACAATTGATCAATTCAACTTTGCTGGAAAAAAGGCATTTGTCCGTGTGGACTTTAATGTGCCTTTGGACGGGAACTTCAACATCACAGATGACACACGTATCCGTGCCGCTCTGCCCACACTGAAAAAGATACTGGCCGATGGCGGTAGTGTGGTCATTGGTTCACATCTGGGACGTCCGAAAGGTGTGGATGAGAAATTCTCCTTGAAACACATCATCAAGCATGTTTCAGAGTTGCTGGGTGTGGAAGTGCAGTTCGCTGAAGACTGTATGGGTGCCGATGCCGCAGCCAAGGCCGCCGCGTTGAAACCGGGTGAGGCCCTGATGCTGGAAAACCTGCGCTTCTATGCGGAAGAAGAGGGGAAACCCCGCGGACTGGCCGAAGATGCTACTGATGAGGAGAAGGCTGCAGCCAAGAAAGCGGTCAAAGAGCGTCAGAAGGAGTTCGCCAAGAAGCTCGCTTCTTATGCTGATTGCTATGTGAACGACGCCTTCGGTACGGCACACCGTGCACATGCCTCTACAGCCATCATAGCCAAATCCTTTGACAAGGACCATAAGATGTTCGGCTATCTGATGGAGAAGGAAGTAAAAGCCGTAGACAAGGTGCTGAATGACATTCATCGCCCATTCACAGCCATTATGGGAGGCTCCAAAGTCTCTTCTAAGATAGAGATTATTGAGAACTTGCTGAATAAGGTGGACAACCTGATCATAGCAGGTGGCATGACATATACCTTTACTAAAGCTATGGGTGGAAAGATAGGCCTTTCCATCTGTGAGGACGACAAACTGGACTTGGCTCTCAACCTCATGAAGGAAGCCAAGGAAAAAGGTGTCAACCTGGTATTGGCCACAGATGCCAAGATTGCCGATGCCTTTTCCAATGACGCCAACTCCCAATTCTGCAAGGTAAACGAGATTCCCGATGGCTGGGAGGGACTTGACATAGGCCCGGAGAGTGAGAAGGCGTTTGCAGACGTCATCAAAGGTTCCAAGACCATTCTGTGGAACGGACCCACAGGCGTGTTTGAGTTCGACAACTTCTCTCATGGATCCCTCGCGGTAGGAGAAGCCATAGTAGAGGCTACCAAAAACGGAGCCTTCTCCTTGGTAGGCGGTGGCGACTCAGTAGCTTGCGTCAACAAGTTCGGCTTGGCCGACGGAGTCTCTTATGTCTCGACCGGTGGCGGCGCATTGCTTGAGGCCATAGAAGGTAAGGTGCTTCCGGGCATAGCAGCCATTAATGAATGACGTCTTTATGCCTATAGATTAGATTAATAATTATAATAGAAACCAAAAAAGGCAACTCTGTAGATAAGGGGGTTGCCTTTTTCTTTGGACGAACGTTATGGTCTTATGAAGAATCTTCTTAGTTTGTTATTGGCGTTCTGTCTTGCGGCAGGAGCGGGCGCACAAGGAAAGAAGGCAAGCGAAATAGTGAACACCCTGAAGGAGCGCATTACGTTGGAGGGTTATGCGCAGGTGGGATACAGTTACGATGACTCAGGACAGGGCAAGGCAAACAGCTTCGAAGTGAAGCGGGCCATATTGATGGCAACGGGGAAGATTACCGACCGTTGGTCATGCTATTTCCAGTATAGCCTGGCAAACACCCCAAAATTCCTGGAAGTATATACAGAGTATCATTTCCTGCCCGGACTGTCCGTACGTTTCGGCGAGTTCAAAACAATGTACACCATAGAGAATTCCCTTTGGGCACCCAGTACGGCTGAGTTGGTCAATGTGTTCTCCCAGGCCACCAATTATCTGGTGGGTTACAACGGCAGTGACCCCCTGTATGGCTCGAACAGTGGCCGCGACATAGGACTTATGCTATATGGTGACCTCTTCAAAGGACTTGTGAGCTATAAGTTGGCGGTCATGAACGGCCAGGGCATCAATAAGAAAGACGGCAACAATCAGAAGGATGTGGTGGGGAATATCATGGTCAGCCCGTTGGAATGGTTTAGGGTAGGCGGCACTTTCTCGCTGGGCACAGGTTGTGCCGTGGCGGAGTCGGATGTTAATCCGGATATAAAGGTGGGTGACAACTACCGGAGGAACCGCTGGTCTGTCGGTGCTACAGTCAGGCTGGAGCAACTGGATTTGCGGGGCGAATATCTTGCCGGACTTGACGGACATGTGCGCAGTGCCGGCGGATATGCCATGGCCACGGTCCACGTATATCCCAAGGTTGATGTCATCGCATCCTATGACTATTTCAACAAGAACAAGTCTCTGGACATGGCGCAGGCCAATTATGTGGCCGGTCTCCAGTGGTGGTTCTATCCAAAATGCCGTCTGCAGGTGCAGTACACTTACTGCGATCCGCACAAAGGCGTGGGTTCCAATCTCTTGCAGACTCAGATTCAGGTCCGCTTCTGAATGGGAGACGCCTCCCCTAAAACCTCGGGCTTGCCGATGGTGACACCCTGCGGGTACCAATTGCCGTTCCATCTTGCGTTATACTTTCTTGTTGTATGCCATCTCCATAAAGGTTTGTGTCTTCCGAACTTCGGGTGGCTTCTGGGCAAAGGTCGGACTTTGGGTAGTAAGGTCAGGCCTTGGGTGGCCTCAAGTCCGAGGTACACTCGGGGCGGGTTCAATATGGACGCAATATAGAAATGCTTTCTGACGTGTGCCAGAGGCGGAGGTCTTTTCTTGAGGAAGCCTTGTGTGATGTCCTGCTATGCGTCGCTGGCGCTTGCGGAGGCGGGGACGGTCAGCCTGCGGTCTGGTTGCGGGCTTTCCTCCTGTCCTGGACTATCGCGTCCCTGTTGTCCGACGCCCACTGTATCAGTGCGTCAATATGCGGAAGCAAAGAGTGTGTCCGTCTGGTCAACGCATATTCCACCCTTGGAGGCACTTCGGGATAGACGGTGCGGGTAACGTATCCGTCGGCTTCCAGCGTACGCAGGGTCACCGTCAGCATCTTTTGCGAAATGTCGGGAATCTCATGCTGCAGCTCTTTGAACCGCAGCGTCTCTTTGCCTGCCTTGTGCAGCGTGTATATGACCAAAAGCGACCATTTGTCGCAGAGTCTGGCCAGAATTATCCGTATCGGGCAGTCTGGAAAAGCGGCATCTTCTGTTGTTGTTCTGTCCATAATATAATGTATTTCAAATCACTCTACAAAGGTAAGCAAACCCTTTAGGATTGCAACAGACTTTTCCCGGAAATATTTTTTGTCTGTACACGGCCCATGTGCCACTTTAAATGGAATGGCCGTAGCCAAAACAGATTTCTACAGAAAAAGCCGTGCTTATTCTTTGCCATCGGAAATACTTTTTCTAACTTTGTCCGTCTGATAGAGGGCGGGATTCTGTCTGTTCCGGCCTGTGGGGCAGGATGGCCCCGCTGTCAGCTATGCAGATTATACATTAATTATATAACATATGAATTTTATTGTTTCAAGCACAGCACTTTTCAGTCATTTGCAGGCTGTGAGCAGGGTGGTTAATTCGAAGAATGCGTTGCCCATATTGGATTGTTTCCTGTTTGAGTTGCAGGAAGGAACTTTGACCATAACCGCATCAGACGGTGAGACGACCATGATAACCTCGGTAGAGGTGAACGAGAGCGATGCCGACGGACGTTTTGCCGTTGTGTCCCGCACGTTGCTTGATGCATTGAAGGAGATTCCCGAACAGCCCTTGTCCTTTTCCATAAATCCGGATACACTGGAGATTGTAGTCCAGTACCAGAACGGCAAATACAGCCTTATGGGCCAGCATGCCGACGAGTTCCCCCTGTCTCCCGCGCTGAGCGGCAACGCCGTGCAGGTGAACATGGTGGCCGACGTGTTGCTTGACGGCATCAACCGTACGGCTTTCGCCACAGCCGATGACGAGTTGCGTCCCGTGATGAATGGCATTTACTTTGACATTACCTCCGAAGACATCACTATGGTGGCGTCGGACGGGCACAAGCTGGTGCGCTACAAGACTTCTTCGGCCAAGGGCGACAGCCGTGCCGCCTTCATTCTGGCGAAAAAGCCCGCTATGCTGATGAAGAATCTTCTGCCCAAGGAGCAGGGCGTGGTGTCTGTGGAGTTTGACGAGCGTAACGCTGTATTCACCATGGAAAACTACCGCATGGTATGCCGCCTTATTGAGGGACGCTATCCCAATTACAACTCGGTCATTCCCCAGAACAATCCTTATAAGGTGACGATAGACCGTATGCTCTTTCTGGGCGCCTTGCGCCGTGTGTCCATATTCTCTTCCCAGGCAAGCAGCCTTATAAAGCTGCATCTGCAGGATAATGCCATGGTCGTATCGGGTCAGGATATTGATTTCTCCACATCGGCGGAAGAGACATTGGCCTGTCAGTATGCGGGAGCGTCCATGAGCATAGGATTCAAATCGACCTTCCTGATAGACATATTGAACAGCATATCATCGGATGAGGTAGTGGTGGAGTTGGCCGATCCTTCAAGGGCCGGAGTCATCGTGCCAGCCGTGCAGGAGGAAAACAAGAATCTGCTCATGCTGCTTATGCCTATGATGTTGAACGATTGAACAGGGGTACTGTAATTCTTTGATTAATACTCATGAAATTGAACTTGAAGAATCCGTTGGTCTTTTTTGATTTGGAGACTACGGGTACGAATATCAATACCGACAGGATAGTAGAAATCTGTTATCTGAAGGTTTATCCTAATGGAAATGAAGAGTCGAAGACCATGCGCATCAATCCGGAAATGCACATTCCTGCCGAGGCTTCGGCTGTGCACGGCATCTATGACGAGGATGTGGCCCAGTGTCCCACGTTCAAGGAGGTGGCACGCGGCATAGCCAACAGCATCGAAGGATGTGACTTGGCCGGATTCAACTCCAATCGTTTTGACGTTCCCGTACTGGTGGAGGAGTTCTTGCGTGCCGGAGTGGACATAGACCTGAGCCGCAGGAAATTCATTGATGTGCAGGTCATTTTCCACAAGATGGAACAACGTACGCTGTCGGCCGCCTATAAGTTCTATTGCGGGAAGAACCTGGAAGACGCACATACCGCCCAGGCCGATACGCATGCCACCTATGAGGTGCTGATGGCCCAATTGGACAGATATGCGGATCTGAAGAATGATGTGGCTTTCCTTTCCGAGTTTTCCAGCTTTACTAAGAATGTGGACTTTGCGGGGAGGATTGTCTATGATGACAAAGGTGTGGAGATATTCAATTTTGGCAAATATAAGGGGCTTCCGGTGACTGATGTGCTGAAGCGTGATCCGGGGTATTATGGCTGGATAATGAGCAGTGACTTTACCCTGAATACCAAAGCGGTACTTACAAAGATACGTCTGCGTGAACTGGCCTGTCGTTGATAAGTTTATGGAAAGCAATCTGAAAGGAAAGAGAATCATTCTGGGCATTACGGGCAGCATTGCCGCCTATAAGTCCTGCCTTATCATAAGAGGGCTTGTGAAGAGAGGAGCAGAGGTGCAGGTCGTCATTACTCCGTCGGGTAAGGAGTTTGTCACTCCCATAACCCTGTCGGCTCTTACGAGCAAGCCTGTGATAAGCGACTTCTTTGCACAGCGTGACGGGACGTGGCACAGCCACGTGGATTTGGGTCTGTGGGCCGATGCCATGCTCATAGCGCCGGCTACGGCATCGACCATAGGAAAAATGGCCAATGGGATAGCCGACAACATGTTGGTCACCACTTATCTTTCGGCCAAGGCTCCTGTGTTTGTTGCTCCGGCAATGGATTTGGACATGTATGCCCATGCGTCCACACAAAGGAACTTGGATACGCTCCGTTCCTATGGCAACCACATCATAGAACCGGCGACAGGAGAGCTGGCCAGTCATCTGGTAGGAAAAGGACGTATGGAAGAGCCGGAAAACATCATAAGGCAGCTGGAATTGTATTTTGCGTCGGAAGAGGGTGACTTGCGCGGGAAACATATCCTGATTACTGCCGGACCTACGTATGAAAAGATTGACCCGGTGAGGTTTATTGGCAATTATTCTTCTGGAAAGATGGGGCTTGCCCTGGCCGATGAATGTACGATGAGGGGAGCGCAGGTGACGCTTGTGGCCGGTCCGATACAGCTGCAGACTTATCTACCTGTATATCAGTATGTCAAGGTGGAGTCGGCCCGACAAATGTATGAGGCTTCCTTGGCCGCTTTTGACCAAGCTGATGCCGCCATACTTTCGGCGGCGGTGGCCGATTATACTCCTGAGATGGTGGCGGAGGATAAGATAAAACGTGAGAAGACAGGGGCTATGACGCTCTCCCTGTTGCCTACGCGGGATATTGCCGCTTCGTTGGGCGTGTTGAAAGACGGAAAGGGCGGAAAGCGACGGAAAGTTCTGGTAGGTTTTGCTCTTGAAACGGAAAACGAGACGGCCAATGCCGAAGATAAACTGGAAAGGAAGCATTTTGACTTCATCGTGCTCAATTCGTTGAAAGATAAGGGTGCCGGATTCCGGTGTGACACCAACAAGATAAGCATCATCAGCCCGTCGGAGCGGAAAGATTATCCGTTGAAAAATAAGGATAAGGTAGCAAAAGACATAGTGGATGTTCTGGTGGAAGTGATGAAGGATGTGGAATAAAACTTTTTTATTATGCTGCACTCGCTTTATATACAGAATTACGCGCTTATTGAGAAGCTGGACATAGATTTTGAGAGAGGTTTCTCCGTGATTACAGGTGAGACCGGTGCGGGAAAGTCCATTATACTTGGCGCTATAGGACTCTTGTTGGGTCAACGTGCTGATGTAAAGTCTATCCGGCGGGGAGCCACAAAGTGTGTCATTGAGGCAAAATTCCTTATAGGGGCGTATGACATGCAGACATTTTTCGGGAAAAACGATTTGGAGTATGAAGAAGAGTGTATCCTGCGTCGTGAGGTTTATGCGTCTGGCAAGAGCCGGGCTTTTATAAATGATACGCCTGTGTCTTTGGCTCAGATGAAGGAATTGGGTGAAATGTTGATTGACGTGCATTCCCAACATCAGAATCTGTTGCTTAATAGAGAAGGCTTCCAGCTCAGTGTGCTTGATATATTGGCACACAATAGTGAGTCTATGATGACGTATGGCAGACTTTACAAGGAATGGAAACAAGCCCAGCGTGCTCTTGATGAGCTTGTAGAGCAGACCGAGAGAGCCAGGGAAGACGAAGACTATGTGCGTTTCCAGCTTGAGCAGTTGGAATGTGCGCATCTGTCTGCCGGTGAGCAGGAGCGATTGGAGCAGGAAGCTGCTTTGCTGGGGCATGCAGAAGATATAAAGGCCGGATTGTTCAAAGCCGGTCAGGCTTTGGCTGGTGAGGAGGGGAGCGTGTTGTCTCTTCTGAAAGATTGTCTGAACAGTATGAGCGGATTGCGTGATGTGTTTGCTCCCGCCAACGATTTGCTTGACAGGCTGGAAAGTGCCTACATCGAACTGAAAGACATAGAGAATGAGATATCCGGTAAAGAGGAAGAGGTGGAATTCAATCCGGCTCGCTTGCAGGAAGTGGACAACCGTCTGAATGTGATTTATTCTTTGCAGCAAAAGCATCATGTCTCTACTGTAGGCGAGTTGTTGGCTTTACAAGAGGAATATGCTAGAAAACTTTTGTCAGTGTCATCTTCAGATGAAGACATCGCGCGTCTTAAAGCTCGTTGTGAACAGTACTATGCGGCTGTGTTGGAACAGGCTCATGTTGTGAGCAAGGCACGCAAGCGGGCCGCTTCTGAAGTGGAAAGCCAGATGGCATCTCGGCTCATTCCTTTGGGTATGCCTAACGTAAGGTTTCAAGTGGAAATGGGCGAGAAGAAAGAACCGGGAGAAAATGGTATGGATTCGGTGAATTTCCTGTTTTCAGCCAATAAGAACGGGCAGATGCAGAATATATCTTCAGTTGCCTCAGGAGGAGAAATAGCGCGTGTTATGCTTTCCATCAAGGCGATGATTGCTGGAGCGGTGAAGCTTCCAACCATTATATTTGATGAGATTGACACGGGGGTGTCTGGTGAGATTGCCGATAAGATGGCAGCTATCATGCAAGAAATGGGTAATAGCGACAGGCAGGTTATCAGCATAACCCATCTGCCCCAGATTGCCGCTCGTGGGCGGATACATTATAAAGTATACAAGGAAGATAGTGATACCGAAACGAACAGCCATATAAGAAGGCTTTCTGATGGAGAAAGGGTGGAGGAGTTGGCGCATATGTTGAGTGGGGCTACCTTGACGGAGGCTGCTTTGAACAATGCTCGTGTGCTGTTGTCTGAAAAGAACAGGTAATGGGACTTATAAGGAAAACAGAAAGATAACATAAAAAGCATGTGATGAAATCATGACAGATAAGAGTGAGATGATATTCGGCATACGTGCTGTAATAGAAGCTATTGCAGCAGGAAAGGATATTGATAGGATACTTGTGAAAAAAGATTTGCAGGGTGATTTGGTGAAAGAGCTTTTTGCCGTTTTGAAAGATACCATGATACCAGTGCAAAGGGTTCCGGTGGAAAGGCTTAACAGGCTTTCGCATTTTAAAAATCATCAGGGTGTGGTGGCTTTTGTTTCGGCTGTGACATATCAGCATGTGGACAATCTGGTCCCTATGCTGTTTGAGGAAGGGAAGAATCCGTTCTTTGTAATGTTGGATGGTATAACCGATGTGCGTAATTTTGGTGCCATAGCCCGCACTTGTGAATGTGCCGGAGTGGATGCGGTGATTATACCGGTGAAGAACAGCGTTACGGTTAATGCCGATGCGGTGAAAACCTCGGCTGGAGCCTTGCACACTCTTTCTGTGTGTAGGGAAGTAAGTTTGAAAGATACATTGAGATATTTGAAAGAAAGCGGGTTCCATATAATAGCAGCTACGGAAAAAGGTGATTATGACTATGCGGAGGGCGATTATAAAAAGCCCTTGTGCATCATTATGGGTGCCGAAGACAAAGGGGTGTCTTATGACAATCTGGCTTTGTGTGATGAATGGGTAAAAATTCCCATGTTTGGCAAAATAGAGTCTCTTAATGTTTCTGTGGCCGCCGGTATATTGGTTTATGAAGCTGTGAAGCAGAGAAGAAATAGCTGATTATATGAGGAAAATATTTTTTGTAATGGTTAGTTTGTGTGCTGTGTCACAGATAGTCATGGCACAAGCCCCCAAATGGGTGGAGAAAGCTAAAAAAGCCGTTTTCTCAGTCATTACTTATGGTGAGGATGACAAGCTTCTGAATACGGGAAACGGCTTCTTCGTTTCGGAAAACGGAGTGGCGTTATCGGACTATTCCTTGTTCAAAGGGGCCAAGAAGGCTGTGATAGTCAATTCCGAAGGCAAACAGATGCCTGTAGAATCCATTATGGGAGCCGATGATATGTATGATGTGGTGAAATTCAAAGTAGCCATCAGCGGAAAGAAAGTGCCAGCTCTTGTTCTTGTAGGAGAGGCATCTTCACCTGTTGTAGGAGCTCCGGTCTATCTGTTGCCTTATTCCACCCGGAAAGACCGTTCGGTTATCAGTGGGAAGGTTGAGGCTGTGGACAAGGTTTCTGGTAATTATAAGTATTACACATTGGGCTTGCAGTTGAAGGATAAGATGGTGAGTTGTCCGGTTGTGAATGAAGAGGGAATGGTGATGGGTATAGCCCAGAAATCTTCCGGACGGGATACAGCTACCATATGTTATGCGGTGGATGTTGCATTGGCTATGGATCAACATGTCACGGCTCTTTCTTATGCTGACCAGACATTGCGTAGCATAGGCATAAAGAAAGCGTTGCCCGATACGGAAGAACAGGCTCTGGTGTTCCTTTTTATGGCTTCTTCACAACTGTCTCCAGAACGTTATGCCGTGGTGCTTGACGATTTTATAGAGCAATATCCTGAAAGTTCGGACGGATATTACCGGAGGGCGATTAACAGACTGGCACTTGCCAAGACCAAGGACGATATGAAGCTGGTGGAGGAAGATATGAAAAGACTGAAAGATGTGTCAGAAAAAGAAGATGAGGGATATTATAACTGCGCGCGTCTTATCTATGATTATACGATAAATCATTCGGATATAGGATATGAGGACTGGTCTTTTGACAAAGCACTGGAAAACATACAGAAAGCACTGGAGATAAATCCATTGCCTGTGTACATGCAGTTTGAAGGCGATATCTATTACGCGCAAAAGGATTATGCCAAAGCCTTGGCCTGTTATGAAGAGGTGAATAAAAGTGAACTGGCATCCCCGGCAACCTTTCTCAATGCAGCCCGTACCAAGGAAGTGATGCAGGCTCCGGTTGAAGAGGTGGTCAGTCTTATGGATAGCTGTATGGCCCGTTTTACCAAACCTTACACGCTGGAGGCTGCTCCTTATCTGTTGGAACGTGCCCGTATCCTGATGGTGGCAGGAAAATCCCGGCAGGCTCTTCTTGATTATGATGATTATTATAAGGTGGCCAATGGTGAGGTGAATGATGTGTTTTACTACTGGCGTGAGCAGGCTGCTTTGGAGAGCAAACAGTATCAGCGTGCTCTTGACGATATAGCCAAAGCCATAGAATTGAATCCTGAGGAAGTGATGTACAAGTCTGAGCAGGCTATGGTGAATCTGCGGGTAGGGCGTAATGAGGAGGCTCTGAATATCTTGAATGGAGTCATAGCTGGGAAGCCCGATTATGCCGAGGCATACCGGTTGCAAGGGTTGACTTATTTGCAGATGAAAAAGAAAGAGGATGCCTGCAGAAGTTTCGCTAAGGCAAAGGAACTTGGTGATACTCTGGTTGATGACTTGATTGAGAAGTATTGTAAATGATGGGGACTTCGGCTCCTGCACTCATGGTCTTGTCATTAGAATCTGTTTGGGCTTGGAGTCAGTTTGAATTTTGCCCAGTACCGTTTTGAGAGCTTTTTCCGGGCATATTTTTTTCTGTTTACATGAGTAGCGTACGAGCTACGAGACAGATGGGAACGGGAAAAGAGGCCGGAAAAATGCTCAAAATAGGCTGAAAAGAACTTAAGAGGAAAATTTGAAACAGGCTCTTAGGTTCCGTAAAGTTTATATTTACTATCGCAAAGTATATCATTGGCTCTGTAAAGAGTGCCATTTCTGCCGTGAAACTCGGCATAACCGTTTTTTATAACTTTAAAAAGGGACATTCAGTAAATAGCATAAAATTAGCCAACTAATTCATACACAAAGTATTGCGAATTAGTTGGCTTTTTTGTATCTTTAGGTATTCCCC
>CASFQC010000024.1 GCA_949296415.1 uncultured Bacteroides sp.
ATCGCCTTCATGCTGGGTGAATGTGGTGGTATAGCGGTAGACTTCGCTGCCATGCTTATAGGCTATGAGGTGCGTGGTGTATTCGCCGGGATAGAGAAAAGAATTAGACCACATCGTACTACAATATCAATGACCGGGCGAATACTCATAAATAACCGATTTTCCACTCAAGCCATCCACCGTCCACACTATAGAATCGAAAAACATGCGCAAGGGAATTGATGGATACCAAGGCTGGATTTCTCCATTTGAATCGGCCAGATAGAAAGTGGTCAAGGCCAGCATATTCGTGTCCCGTGGCGCAACTTTCATCTGAAAGCGCGGCATCGGAATGGTATCGTCCTCCGCCGGCTCTTCTACAAGGCTGTCGCCAGGATTAACAGGAAACAAAGGAGGCTCGTCCATCAATCCGTTGTCGTCCGAACAGGAAAAGGCCACGGTCATGACGATGAACGAGACCAAAGTCAAAAGCAAGTAGCGGGGTTTCATAAGCAAATGTTTTTTGGGGAGTATGTTACAAAATTCAAGTTCACTATAACAAAGTAGCCTAATAACCCTCCACATTCTCTTCGACTAGCACGATGACATCGTTTGTGGGGTATTCACGGTCTTCCAGCAGCACTATCTTGTTCTTTTCCGTCAGCCAGATGCTGACCGGAGCCCGTCTTTCCAATAAGGTGTCATAGATGGTAAACAGTTCGTCAAACTTTTCGGTAGCTACGTCCTGACCGGTATAATCGGGCTCGCCATAGAAATGCGTTAAGTAAGCTGTCATTTCTTTCCGTTCGTCAAACAGGGGATCGGAAATGTCAGTATAATGCATCCGGAAATAAGGCACACCTTGCGAATGGTCAATGGAAACGGACAATTCGTAATCAGTTGTGGTCATGTAGTTAGGACCCACCAAATCATGCACGATTCTTGTGCTAATCTCACTCAGTTTGTCCGTTTCATCCCAATTCCATCCCAAGAAATCGCCTTCATGCTGGGTGAATGTGGTGGTATAGCGGTAGACTTCGCTGCCATGCTTATAGGCTATGAGGTGCGTGGTGTATTCGCCGGGATAGAGAAATAGGCTATGAGGTGCGTGGTGTATTCGCCGGGATAGAGAAACGAATTAGACCACATCGTCTTACAAGACCAACGCCAGGGCGAATACTCGTAAATAGGCAATCTCCCACTCAAGCCATCCACCGTCCACACTATAGAATCGAAAAACATGCTCAAGTGGATTTCCTCATCATACTGCGATGAATACCACGGCAGGATTTCTCCATTTGGATCGGCCAGATAGAAAGTGGTCATACACAGCATATTCGTGTCCCGTGGCACAACTTTCATCTGAATGCGAGGCATCGGGATGGTATCGTCCTCCGTAGGTTCTTCCACAAGGCTGTCGCCAGGATTAACAGGAAACAAAGGAGGCTCGTCCATCAATCCGTTGTCGCCCGAGCAGGAAAAGGCCACGGTCATGACGATGAACGAGACCAAAGTCAAAAGCAAGTAGCGGGGTTTCGGTTTCATAAGCAAATGTTTTTTAAAGCATGTTATACGTTTATTTTCTTGGATTACAAGGCGATAATATCATAACCTGCCAAAGCACTCATATCTGTAAGTTCAACAGACGGTAATCGTTCTAAGTAATTACGTATACCATAAGTGTTCAACAAATAATCTCCATGTATGGAAAAACCGGTCTTATTTGTATGGTCTAACCAATAAATGGTACCATCTGCAGCAACTGCCTTACCTGTAAATGCAAAGAATGGAATATCATATCTTCTATAGTCAGATTTTTCATACAACTCTCTCCGGATAAGATGGGTGTTGTAAGTGTCTATCTTAAAAACATCCGTATAATACTGAAGCTTTGAGTTAAACCAAGGCATACAATTTTCCCATGCTTCAAAATCCTTAGAAGCAAGCTTTACGAACTCAAAACGCCTTGTATACAGATAAATGGAAATGGTATAATCATGCTGCTTATAAATGTCCCACATGAAAGGTTCCTGCAAAGAAGAACCATCTGTGACGGACAATGTATTAACCGAATTCCTCTCCCAAAAGTTTCTCACATCCGTAAAATCGCAGCTTATCACAAGGCAAGGTCCTTCGCGGCCAAACGGATAAGGATATTCTCCATGATAAGAATCAAACCTTTCCTGCAAGTTCTTTTCCAATATCAAAGAAGAAACAGGGATAAGACTTTGATCTCTAAACTCCACGATAGCATGCAAATCCGGATCGCTCAACGAACTCCTCCAACCACTCAAATCTATGTTCACAGAAAGAGCCTTATTTGTTCCGGACACATTAACCAGTGCAGGAAGCCCTCCTAAAGTTCGTACAGAGACATAAGCGTTTTTCCATATATAATCAAAATTATCCGAACTCCCTTCTGCATCAGGCTCTGTCTGTAAAGAAAGAGAATTTTCACCTGTTGATGAAGGCTTTTGGATATTCATAGTCATATCCATCAATTCTTCCATTCCTCTCGTACGTTCTTCCTTTGACATATGTTCCTCATACTTACTGCAAAAAAAGCCTATGGCGGTTCCCCCTGTAATAAAGTTGGTCAGCACCAAATTCCCATACCTTTCATACATATAATCAAAAGGTGTATTGTACAAATCATCCTTAAAAACATCATCAAGACATTCACCTAAGGGCATAGCCTTAATGACATCAATATTACCTAAATCCAATTCATGATATTTATGATAGAATCGAACGTAGTCTTCTCCTAAAATAACATTTTCGGCATCATACTGCTCTGAATAAAAAGTCTCTGTTATTGTTTTCTTATGACCAAAAGAAAACAAATTAAAGACGTTAAGGCTGAATCCTGTCTGTATTTTTTTAGACCATTCTGTTTTTTCAAAGAATTCTTCAAAACTTTCATAGGCTTCTTTGTCAGTCTCAGAATCATTATAAGCCCGTGATTCCACACAGTCACGACCTACCATTGCCGAAACCTTAGCCGTATCTATTATTGGACGAGTTATATTCAATACACTCTCATACGGATACTCTATCGGTTTAAAGCCACGGCCCAAATAGTCACGGAACTGCATTTCCACATATCGCGTCTGTGGCTTATCAGAGGAAGGATATTGTTTCTGATAAAGAATCAGAGGAGAATCGGCACTTCTGCTTTGCAACCATACTCCGTTTTGAGATTCAGACAATGTTTCATCTGTCATAGTGACCTCTTCGTCCAAAGCACATGCCCCCAAGAATGGGATAGCAAGCATCAACATCAAAAATTGTTTCTTCATACTTTCAATTTAAGTTTTACAAGTTAATATCATTTTTTTGCCTTATACTTTTCTCAGTAAAGTTTCAGGCATCAACAAACATCCCTACAAAGAAAAGATTATTTTTCAACAAAAACAAAAAAACTCAAAGAAAATAATGAGACGCGTGGCTCTTTCATTGTTTCTTGCGCACAGCGATGTCTGTTAATGCGCGTTAACCGGAAATCACATAGTAAGCTATACCCTGCAATAGCTGACCAATAGCTGACAAAATGAACGTTTTTTCTCCTTTTGGCTTACATGTCATGTTTTCAAAACACGCAAAGAGCGGGGATTATGCAGGCTGAAACGTATAAATACGTTAATAAAACAAGGTATATTCTTTGATAATGTATAAATAGGTTAATGTATTTGGATAAAAAGTCCTTTTTTGGTCTGCTGATTGTATATAGTTAGGTTGCGAATCATACTATGTTGGCCGGCTGATTATATATAGTTAGGTTGCGGATCATATATAGTTAGGTCGAAGATTGTCCTATCTTTTTCTCCGGACAAGCTTTTGTAGGATATTTTCCTCCTTTTCCGCGTCTGTTCGCAAGCTTTGAAGTGTTAAATTTTGGCTTAATCTTCTCTTATGCATAGACTTACGTCAAAAATTTCCGCGTTCTTTTCCACCACGCCTTCCCTTGGCCGGAAATACGCGATTCTCCGTGTTAAAGAAATGTTAAGTGTCAATTTGCTCACGAAACGGCGGCACGGGCGCACGAAGGCACGACGTTCTCTTTTCCCCTCCCATTAGGATAAAAGGCCAAGCAATACGGGATGCCTTGCCGGGTATCCTATGCGTTGTGCGAAAGGTACTTCACGGAAAGCTTTACTTTGGGCGTGCAAACCTTTACTTTGGGCTCCTGAAGTTGAGGTTTGGCTTGCTTAAAACAAGACTTTTGTCCTGTTGTACATTGCCCCGTTTTCTGCGGGACACGGAATTATGGGGCGCACGGAAACGGTTTTTGGACGAAAAGCCGTGCCTCCAGCCACAAATAAAAACATGAAGTTTTGTTGCATCGCATTGTTTTAAGTAACTTTGCACGAGTTTTTTGAGGAGTGCAACGCCATTCTCCGGCCCTTCCCGCAAGGGCAGCGGGGGGGCAAAGCGGCTCCCTTGAAAGACCTTACCGCATCCGGACATCGAAAAACAATTAATTAATAAAGTAACACTAAAAAACAAAAGCATCTATGGATTGGTTAGAAAGCCTGTTGTGGGACTCGTCCTCCATCGCCCATATCGTTTGCCTTTACGCATTCGTCATCTCGGTGGGAGTCCTGTTGGGCAAAATCAAGATTTGCGGAGTTTCACTGGGTGTGACGTTCGTGCTCTTCGTGGGCATACTGATGGGACACTTTGGCTTCACCAGCGAAGTCCACATCCTGCACTTCATCCGCGATTTCGGGCTGACACTCTTCGTGTTCTGCATAGGTCTGCAGGTAGGCCCTTCGTTTTTCTCCTCGTTCAAGAAAGGAGGAATGACCCTCAACCTCCTGGCTGTGGGCATCGTGGTGCTGAACCTGGTGGTGACACTGGGCATCTACTTCATCTCGGGAGGGCATGTAGGCCTGCCCATGATGATAGGCACGCTCTACGGCGCCGTAACCAACACGCCCGGACTGGGTGCCGCACAGGAAGCCTTGAACCAACTGGGCTATACGGGTGAGCCTATCGCCCTGGGCTATGCTTGCGCTTATCCGCTGGGTGTGATAGGCATCATAGGCACCATGATAGCGCTGAGGTACATCTTCCGCATCAATCTGGAGAAGGAAGACGAAAGCATACACAGCCAAGAGACAGACGTAGCCCACCAGCCGCATATGCTGCAACTGGAAGTGCGCAACGAGTCAATCAACGGCAAGACTCTGATGCAGGTGAAGAATTTCCTGGGCAGACAGTTCGTATGCTCGCGCATACGCCATGAAGGTCATGTAAGCATCCCCGACCAGAACACCCTGTTCAATGTAGGCGACCAACTGTTCATCGTCTGCTCCGAAGAAGACGCCGATGCTATCACCGCCTTCATCGGCAAGCAGATTCAGGTAGACTGGGAAAAACAGGATATGCCCATGGTGTCACGCCGCATTCTGGTGACAAAGTCGGAAGTGAACGGCAAGAAGCTGGGAAGCATGCATTTCCGCAGCATGTATGGTGTGAACGTGACTCGCGTGAACCGCTCGGGTATGGACCTCTTTGCCGACCCTAACCTCAGCCTGCAAGTAGGCGACCGCGTAATGGTGGTAGGACAGCAAGACGCCGTAGAGCGCGTAGCCCAGGTACTGGGCAACCAGTTGAAGCGCCTGGACTCGCCCAACATCGTGACGCTGTTCGTGGGCATATTCCTGGGCATACTGTTGGGAAGCGTGCCCTTTGCCTTCCCCGGAATGCCCACACCGCTCAAACTGGGTCTGGCTGGAGGACCACTGGTAGTGGCCATCCTTATAGGACGGTTCGGCTATAAAGTAAGACTGGTGACCTACACCACCATGAGTGCGAACCTCATGCTGCGCGAGGTAGGAATAGTGCTCTTCCTGGCCAGTGTGGGCATAGAAGCGGGAAAGGATTTCGTACATACGGTGATAAACGGAGACGGCGTGCTCTACGTGGGATACGGCTTCCTCATCACGGTCATTCCGCTGTTGGTCATAGGCATTGTAGCACGTCTGTACTACAAGATAAACTATTTCACCCTAATAGGTATGATAGCCGGAAGCACCACCGACCCTCCCGCGCTGGCTTACTCCAACCAGATAGCGCCCAACGACGCGCCTTCGGTAGGTTACTCCACGGTGTATCCGCTCACCATGTTCCTACGTATTCTGGTAGGGCAGATGGTGTTGCTCACCATGATGTAGTTCCACAGAGAACATGCATACAGTGTCCATGCGCGGCCCCCACAGGCACAATACTTGTGGGGGCCGCGCTGTGTTCTATGCAAAAAAGCAGCTTGGCCTGTAACCCCGACATCCACGGCATATCCCGCCCCAACCGCATCTCCGGGCGAAGCCATCCACAGGAAACGAAGCCACCAAATGAACCGAACAAGAGATTTAAAAGAGGAAATCGGACAAGTTCCAAAAGTTCCGAAACATCACAAGAAAAAAAATAAGGAGGAAAAGTTTTGGTTATATCAAAATAAGTCGTACCTTTGCACCGCTTTTGAAACGAAACTGTGGGGCGTTTAGCTCAGCTGGTTCAGAGCATCTGCCTTACAAGCAGAGGGTCGGGGGTTCGAATCCCTCAACGCCCACAGTCCGAAAGATTAATCGGATTTTTATTATCCACACACTCCGTTTCAAAAGAGGGGCGTTTAGCTCAGCTGGTTCAGAGCATCTGCCTTACAAGCAGAGGGTCGGGGGTTCGAATCCCTCAACGCCCACTCCAAAACAAAGATACATAGTTATACCCTTCCATGGGCGTTTAGCTCAGCTGGTTCAGAGCATCTGCCTTACAAGCAGAGGGTCGGGGGTTCGAATCCCTCAACGCCCACATTTCCGCGGCATATGTCCGCAAAAAATTCCATAAGATAGTAAAAGAAACCTTGCAGCAAGTGCAGGGCTTTTTTATTTTTATACCTCTGCATCTTCTCCGCCATACGGACGGGCCGGACTGACAATTAGGGGGCAGTCCGAAAATCCGGTCGCGTGACTGACAGAATGAAGGAACAAGAAACATCATAGATTGTTTACCAAAGTATTATAGAATACTTTGCCATTTATTATTGCTTACTTTATCATATACCCTATAATATTTTAGAGCCTGTCGTTTAAACTTTGTTCAGTACTGTTTTGCCCAGACAGCCCCGAAAGAAAGGACACAAAGCCGGAAACAAAAAAATGCTGAAGAAAAGACGCTGTCCTTCTCCTGACAAGCAAAAGAAGGGGCAGCCGCTTTCCTCCAGCATTTCACGTCAAACGACAAGATGCTTACTGAATCTCAGCCACAATCATGATGGGGAAATGATCGGAAGGGAATTTCCCATTGGGTATCTCGTTCAGCGTCCCGTACTTCAGAACCTTTACCTTGTCGGTCACAAAGATATGGTCTATGCGGTTCAACGCCTCCCTGTCCATATGATAGCCGTGATAAGTGCCCGGCGTGCCATAAGGAGGCTGCTGCGTCACGTCATATGCGTTCTTCAACAGGCCGTCGCCCTGAAGAATCTGTATGGGTTCCGATTCAGGTGTGGCGTTGTAGTCGCCTGTGGCAAAAGCCGGCGTACCGCCCGCTATCTCCTTTACCTTTGCCAGCAGAAGCTTGGCCGACTCACGACGGGCCACTATGCCCTGATGGTCGAAGTGCGAATTGAAGAAATAGAATTCCTTTCCCGACTTTCTGTCGCGGAACTTGCCCCACGAACATATGCGGTTGCAGCAGGTGGCATCCCAGCCCAGCCCCACACGGTCCGGGGTTTCAGAGAACCAGAAGTCACCATGCTCCAACAAGTCGAAACGCTCCTTCTTGTACAGGATGGCCGAGTGCTCGCCCTCGTCGTTACCATCGCGTCCCTCACCGATGCAAGCATATTGGGTAAGCTCGCACAGGTCATTCAGCTGATGACGGAAAGCCTCTTGCACACCGAATATGTCGAAATCGTGGAAACGGACCAGCGCCTTGGCCAGTTCCTTACGGTGAGGCCATGCATTCTCTCCGTCATTAGGTGTGTCCATACGGATGTTGAACGAAGCCACATTGAGCGTTACCGGCTCTTGGGCTTGCACTTCCTCCTTGCCGGAGGGTGACTGGGAGCATGAGGCAAACATCAGTGCCACAGCGGCCAGCAAAGCAGAAAAAAATGTTTTCATTGCATTTTGGGTTTTAATTATGATTTAAAAAAACAGTCGCGTCATCCCCAAAGGGAAGGCTGGCCCGTGTCAGGAACCAGCCTACAAAGGTAGCGCAAAAACATTTACCAACCGGGATTTTGGGTGAGGTTTGTATTCAGGTTTATCACTTCTTGCGGTATGGGATAAAGATACATGTTGTCATTCCACTTGCGTGAGGTCACATTATACCAGTACAGATATCCATGGTTCGGGTCATCAGCCAACGGTTTTACGGTCTGCACGTCGCCCAGTGTGACCAGTATGGACGAATATTCGCCCGAATAGTCGGGAGTGCTGCTGAAGTACACATCATACGTCCCGTCGCCGTTCATGTCCAGCGGAACGTCAAGGGCAGGTATATACACGCCGGTCCATTCGGTGTTCTCCCACAGTTCTCCACAAGCCCATCGCTTCAGGTCGTTCAACCGGACACCTTCCAGACACAGTTCCGTACCGCGCTCGCGTCTGATTTCCAGGATGACCGGATTGTCTATGTCGGGAAAGTAAGTCTTCTGGAGGTAGGGATCCACACGGGTGGGCAGTTTGTCAAGGTCTCCTCCCGTAATTCCTGCACGGCGGCGCAGCACTCCTATGGTATTGCTCCAGTCTTCATCGGTGATAGTACCCAGCTCTGCCTTGGCCTCCGCATAGTTCAGCAGCACTTCGGCATAACGGAATATGGGGATGTCATTGTCGTTCGTACAACCGTTGTCATACGACATGTCGTCCATGACATATTTGGTGAACTGGTATCCGGTAAGCGTATGCCCGGTGAAATTGGCACCAGTAATCACATAGTCGCCTTCGGCATTCTTACAAGTATAGTCATAACCACGTATGGTCTCGTTCAGACGGGTATCCCGTCCGGTGGTCTCCTCCACGAACGTCTTGTACGTACCGTCAGAATTCTTCTCGCTGTAGAAAGAGCCGTCCAAGTTCAGATAGGTATTGGCAAAAGGACGGGTCATGCACAGATGCGGACCGTAGGTGGAAGAGTTGTACCACCAATTCTGCTCCCCCATCTGTAAAGTCTTGTCTGTAGACACAGCCAGCATCACTTCCTGCGTCACGGTATTGTCGCTGATGAACAGTTCCCTGTAGGAGCCGCGTCCGTCGGCATAAGGCGTGCCGGTATATATACTGTATACCTTGCTCTGCATCACCTGTCCGGCCGCCTCGGCCGCCATGCGGAACAGCTCGTCGGAAGTGATGCTGCAATTCTTCACATAATCTGTCCCGGCATGGTATTTTCTCCATGAGGCTTCAAACAGACAGACACGCGACTTGAAAAAAGCGGCTGTCCACTTGTTTATGGTATTGGAGTTTCCTGTAGCGCCGGTTTCGGCAATATGGTCAAAAGCATAGTCCAAGTCATCAATGATATGCCTTATTATCACATCGCGCGTGTCGCGGATAGCATACAGTTTCTCGTTGTCATCACTTTCTATAGGTTCGTCTATCCAAGGCACTTCGCCATACGTCACCAGTTTGTCAAAGTAGAAGTAGGCCCGGAAGAAACGGGCTATGCCGGTGTAGTTGTCGCGTACGCTTTCGGCTATGGCTCCGTCGGTATTGTGCTTTATGAAATAGTTGATGTTGCGCAATGCCGACCAGCTCCAGCTGGTTGACGTATTGGTCGTATAGGCACCGCTTTCATAAGTGCCCAGCTGGTTTTTCGCGCCGAAGTCGGCAGCCGTGGCATCTTGCTTGAAGGCATCGTTGTAGTCGGGCAACTGGTTATAGAAAGAATACGAATAAGCCAGCAGTCCGGATTCCGATCCGAACACCATGTTGCGCCCGGCCGTAGACTGCTGCTCTTCAGTGAGGTCGCATCCGGCCAGCACGAGTGTGGATGCCGCAATCAGGGATATATTACGTATAATGTGGTTCATAATAATGTGTTTGAATGAATTTTATGTCTTTTTTTGGAATGATGTGTGTCAGAACGTCAGGTTCACGCCTATGCTGAAGCTCCGCATGGTAGGATAGTTGTTTCCGTCGCCTACGTTGTCGCTTGACAGGTCGGCATCAGAGCCGTTGATGTTGGTCACATCCAGGTCACGTGTATGTTTGTACAGCGGCGACCATGTCAAGAGGTTCTCACCTGAGAAGTAAACGCTGGCTGCAGTGAGCCTCAACGGCTTGATCCATGATGAAGGCAAGTGGTAGCCTATCTGGAGATTCTTCAGACGCAGGTAGGCCACATTCTGCAGATAGCGCGTGTTGGCGTTGTTGTTTCCTTTGTAAAGAGGAGCGTAGTATCCGGCATAACGTGGCAGGTAAGCGTCGGGGTTGTCTTCTGTCCAGTAGTTGTTCTCATGCCATTTGGGCATCTGGTTGTAGGGACGGTTGTACTGTCCCCAGAATATGGCTGTCTCGTTTCCCGGATACCAGTCTTGCTTGCCTACGCCTTGGAAGAAAGCACTGAAAAAGATATTGTTCCAGTCGGCCCCGACCGTAAAGCTGTAGATGTAGCGCGGTTCCGAATTGCCTATGATGCGGCGGTCGCCAGGATCATTGGCCGTACCTGCCCCACGGTCGATGTAACCGTTTCCGTTCAGGTCTTCGAACTTCACGTCTCCCGGATGAAGCTTGTAGTTCTTCTCGGTCTGTATGCCAGGCATGTAGTACGACTGTCCCGCAGCCTGTGCGCCCGCCTCGGCTGCGGCAATTTCCTCTTCGGTCTGCCACAGTCCGTTGCACACATATCCCCATATCTCGCCAATCTTCATGCCTTCATAGTAGTTGGGCGTGTTGCCGGTGCCTATGGCCTTGGTGGCGTTGTTGTATTTGTCTATGGTAGACTGGTAGTCGGCCAATGTGGCCTTCACGTAGTAGTTGAACGGTTTTCCGCCAAGACGGAAAGAGTCGTTCCATCCTACGGTGATTTCATAGCCACGTGTGCTCATGTCGGCATAGTTGCCTTTGGGCGAAGTGGCTCCGAACACATCGGGGAGCGTGGGACCTTGAGTGTACATGTCCTTGGTGCGGCGCACATAATAGTCACCGGTAAAGGTCAGCCGGTTGTCCAGGAAACCCAGATCCACACCGGCATCCACAGTCTGCGAGGTCTCCCAAGTAAGCGAGGCGGGTATCTCACTCGGAATGGAGGTATAACGGGGCTTCACTCCGTTGAATATGCGTCCGCTATTGGATAAGGAGAATACTTCATCATAGGAATAGGCCGACACGTTTCCGTTTCCCAGCGACCCGTAAGAGGCGCGTATCTTGATGTTGCTCACTTTTCGCGGATCAAGGTCAAGCCAATGTTCCTCGTTCAGTCTCCATCCTGCAGACACGGAAGGGAAAAAGGCCCACCGCTGGTTGGAGGGAAACTTGGAGGAGCCGTCATAACGTCCGTTCACTTCCAGCAGATAACGGTTGTCATAGCTGTAGTTCAGCCGGAAGAACATGCCTACAGTGCGCCACTTGCTCCAGGATGAGGTGATGGAGCGGTTGTCCGTACCCATGGCCATGTTGATGTTCTCCACGTTTTCCGTCAGCAAGTCATCGTTGTAAGCATAGAGCTGCTTGCTCTGCGACTGTTCGTAGTTGTAACCCAACATGCTTTTGAAGTAATGCCTGTCGGCAAAAGTCTGCTCGTATTCGCCGTAAATGTTGGTTCCCAGATAAACGTTGTTGCGCTGCGTCTCGCTGATGTACGACTGTGTACCCGATATGGTCTCCACCAGCCCTTCGGTACGCGAGTATTTGGAACGCACACGCTTGATGGTCTGGTAGTAACTGGCGTTGTTGTAGGTAAAGTCGGCATGGAAGCGGAGCTTGTCGTCAAGGAAGCTGGCAGCCAGTGTCGTGGTGCTGCGGGTCAGGTCATTCTTCATGGTACGCCCGCTGTTGCCGTAAAGGAAGTCGCCTATGGAGTAGACACCGCTGTAGGTCATGGTTCCGTCGGGATTGAAGACGGGCGACGAGGGATGTGCCTCGTCCTGCAGGTTGCGCCATACGTTTCCTGTGCCTTCCGAATAGGTCACTGGATTGTAGTAGTTGTCATGAGCTATCTCGGTGTTGTTGCTTATCTTCAGCCACTTGTACAGCTGATAGCCCACCTTGGAACGGAGGTTGAGTTTCTTGTAACGGTCGGTCTGCGTGGAACTGTTGAACAGTCCGTTGTAGCCATAGAATCGCCCGGACAGATAATAGTCGAACCGGTCTGTGGCACCCGACACAGACAGATTGTGAGTCTGCGAGAACACATTATTCTTATAGAGCATGCCGTATATGTCGGTCTCGTCGTTGAAATACACGTAGCGTCCTTTCGTTGTTCCCCACGAGCCGTCGCTCACCACAGTGCCCAGCTGTCCGTTCTCCTTGCGCCGGGCATATTCCTCCAGCCAGGCAGTGGAGAACTCCTGTGTCTTGTTGATGCCAGACGGCACAGAGCGGTTGTAACCATAATAAGCATCATAGAAATGCTTGGCCCAGGTGTATCCGTCGGTCACAATGTCGGGCACAGAGGTGGGCTGCTGTATGGTGAGGTTGGCGGAGTAGTTCACCGTAGTACGGTTCTTGGCCGGATTCTTGGTGGTGACCAGCACCACGCCATAGGGTGCGCGTGCTCCGTATATGGAGGATGCGGCAGCGTCTTTCAGCACCGACACGCTTTCTATGTCGTTCGGGTTCAGCATGTCAATGGAGCCTTCCACGCCGTCAATCAGCACTAAAGCACTTCCGCCCTGTCCTATGGAGGTGGTTCCGCGCACGTTCAGCGAAGCCGAGCGGTTGGGCTTTCCGTCGGACAGGGTAATGTTGAGGTTGGGCACGGCACCCTGAAGCATCTGCACGGCATTGGCTGTGGGACGACCGTTGAACACCTCGCCAGTGACCTGTTCCACGGCACCGGTCAGATTCACTTTTTTCTGCGTGCCGTAGCCCACCACCACCACTTCGTCCAATGTCTGGGTGTCTTCCTTCAATTCCACCGACAAAGCGTTACGGCCGCCTACGGCCACTTCAACGGGAATGTATCCCATGAACGACACCACCAGCGTGGCATCTTCCGGCACATTGGACAAGGTAGCCTTGCCATTGACATCAGTAATTGTTCCCTGTCTGGTACCTTTTATAGATACATTGGCACCAATCACCGGACCTTGGCCGTCAAATACCGTACATACCACTGTACGGACATTCTGCATCACGCCGTTCGTGTCGGTCACAGCCGCCTGTACAGACGGCTGCACAGGAATGCCGAAAAACGCGGCACAACAAATACCTAAAACGAGAACTTGTTCTTTCTTCATAAGTCTTGTCTCTTTTTGCTAAAATATGTTTTCAGCGGCCAAAAGTAGAGGACAGCTATTACAAACCACTTAAAGGGACATTACATTCACGTAACAGCGGAAATCTGTGGTTTATCTGAAGAAAAGATAAAAATAATAACGGAAATACTGAAAAAAAGACCATAAAATACAGTCTGTAAGGAGACGGAGTAGCCTTACAAATGGAAAAGAACAAGGCAGAGAGGGAAATGAGAGGACCGACAACCGTTAACATTCATTCACTATTACACAAGTTGGGAGGGGACGGAAAGAAACAGTATTGTCACAAGTCAGAGGATAACGATAGGAAAGGAGGCTGGTGTGAACCCAATCACAGCATGGTGCGGACCCAACCACAGCAAGCTGCGGACCCAATCACACCACGGTGCGGACCCAATCACAGCAAAGGGCTTGCCCAAGGCCATGTCGGACAGCCGGGCAGGAACAGCATGGTCACTCCACTTCTTCCTGCGGATAGTTCACCAGATAGAGGGTGCCTGTGGCACGGGTAAAGGCCGTGTAAAGCCAGCGGAAATAATCGGGAGCAAGCGCTCCGGCCGGCATGTATCCCTGATCCAGAAACACATTCTTCCACTGTCCGCCCTGTGCCTTATGGCAGGTTACGGCATAGGCATACTTCACCTGAAGGGCATTGTAGTAAGGATCGGACTTCAGCCGCTTCATCCGCTCGCGCTTCTGTCCTATGTCGGCATAGTCCTCAAGCACCGCACGGTAGAGTCGCTCGGAGTCTTCACGCGAGAGGGCCGGCGCATCGGAATGCAGGGTGTCAAGAAGCAGGCACACGTCAAGCTCCCTGTCACCGTCATCGGGCAGACGGAGGCAGACATCGGCAAAACGGAATCCGTAAAGCTGACGTACGTTGCGCACTCTCCTCACCACGGCCGTCTCGCCGTTGGCCAGAAAATCCGTTCCCTTGGCTTTCTCCGTCCAGTAATAGTTGTTTCTGGCCACCATGAGCAGGTCTCCGCTTTCCAGTTCCTCCTCACGCCACATGATGCGCGCACGTATGCCGTTGTTGTAAATGTTGGCTCGCTTGTTGCTGCGGCATATCACTATGGTCTCGTCCGTACCGTCGCGGCTATAGCACTGTTCCAGTTCGTCTATCAGCTCATTTCCCGAAACGACACGTACGTCGGCAAACCCTGTCAGGCGTAGTTTGGGCAACACGTCACAGCACCCCCGGGCCAGCAGGTCGCGCAAGCGGGTGGCGTTCCAGAGTATACCCGACTCCTGCTCCTGCCTCACCACCTGCACCAAATCGGCCTCGGTGACATTCAGTCCGTATCCGGCCAGCACATCGGCACACAAGGCCGGACTTTGTTCCTCACCTACGGGCGGAAGTTGGGCCGTGTCACCCATAAGCAGCAAACGGCATCCCTGTCCGGAATAGACAAAGTGTATCAGGTCGTCAAGCAGACGGCCCGTCCCGAACATATGGCCTGACAAGCCTTCGTCCGATATCATCGAAGCCTCGTCCACTATATATAAGGTATGAGTAGCCAGATTGTCGTTAAGGGTGAAATTATCCGCCTCAGCTGAGAAAGCCCGCTGGCGGTATATCTTCTTGTGAATGGTGAAAGCGGCATGTCCGGCATAACCGGAGAACACCTTGGCCGCCCGGCCTGTAGGAGCCAGCAGCACACACTTCTGTTCCAGCCGGTCCAGCGTGCGCACCAGCGCGCTGACCAGCGAAGTCTTTCCTGTCCCTGCATATCCTCGCAACAGGAACAGCCCTCCCGCGTCGGCCGAAGCCACAAAAGCAGCCAGCCGGCCAATGACGGCATCCTGTCCGGACGTGGGCCGGAAAGGAAGGTTTTCCCTTATCAGTTTTTCCAAATAGTCGTTTAACATCTTCTTCCGCAAGAAAAAAGCAAGCCACACGCCCTGCGTTCGGCTTTATTTGTTTACTTTTGCGGTGCGAATATAATAAAAGGGTATGACAGAAGAAACGATTGACTCCGGCAATTCGGGACAATGCACATTATCCGTCCGTCTGGGCACGGACAGACTGACCTTTGCCATTGCCCCGCAGGAAGGCGGAAGCACAAGGACCGACATCTTCGGCTGCCCGCTGGACGAGACCCTGCCGCTGACCGCCAACCTGAAGCAGGTCTTCGGACAAAAGAAGTGGCTCGGGAAACCGTTCGGGCAGATTAATGTGGTGGTAGACAACGCAAGGAACACCTTCATGCCGCTTGAATTCTTCGAAGACGGACTGGCCGAAGAAGTGTTCTATTTCAACCTGCGGAAAAAGGAGAACGAGACCGTGATGTACAACATACTGCACCACAACAACATTGTGGTGATTTTCGGCATGGATAGCAGCGCACATGCCCTGCTGAAGGAACAATGGCCCGAAGCCCGTTTTTATGCCCAGGCCACCCCATGTATAGAATACTTCATAGCCCACAGCCGCACAGTCCGCAGCCGCACCCTGTATGCCGTGATGGGCAAAAGCCACATGGGATGCTATGCCTTCGAACACGGACATATGCTACTGGCCAACCACCTGCCCTGCCAGAACACGGCCGACCGCCTGTACTTCCTGCTCTACGCCTGGAAACGGCTGGAATTCGACCAGGAACAGGACCGACTGATGCTGGCCGGAGAGCAGTATGACAGGGAACAGCTGATGACTGAACTGAGGAAATACATAAGACAGACAGGTGTCATGAGTCCGGAAACAAATCTGGACCTGCACATCCTGTCCGGACTGGCATAACGACAAAAAACAGCTGATGATAAAACAAGACTATCTTATACGGATGATTGAGGAAATCGTGGCAGTCATAACCGAAGCCTTACTGAAAAGACAGCCCGTCAGACATAGGGACTGGGATGTATATGAAAGCGCCACTCAAAAAATTCTGGGACTGACCACAGAGGAACTGACAAGCATGTCGGCCAACGAGCTGATAGCCCGCTACCAGAACGACAAGCCGGGAACGGACAAACTGGAACTGGCTGCCGTAAACATGCTGAGGCTGGCGCAAGAGTCAGCAGACAACATACTCCTGACATCCAAACTGAGACAGAACGGACTGCAACTGCTGAAATACCTACAACAGCATGCAGACTCCTATTCGCTCCAACGCGCCTACCTCATCAGCCTGATAGAAATGAACGGATAAAATCAACCACACCTGCCAACAGACATAATAGACACAGCATGCAATATACCATATCACCCCCGAAAAGACTGGACACTGAAGTAGAGCTACCCGCCTCGAAAAGTATCAGCAACCGTGCCCTCATCATGCACGCACTGGCACACGGCACGCACATGCCCCAGAACCTGAGTGACTGCGACGACACCAAAGTCATGGCCTATGCCCTGAACCATCCGGACGACCGGATTACCGACATACATGCAGCCGGAACGGCCATGCGCTTTCTCACAGCCTACTTCAGCGTCACATCAGGCATGCACACCCTCACCGGAACGACACGGATGAGACAAAGGCCCATACATCCACTGGTCAACGCACTGCGCAGACTGGGAGCCGACATTGAATACACGGAAAACGAGGGCTACCCTCCCCTACGCATCAACGGAACCACGCTGCACGGGCAAGACACCACCCTGCCGGGTGACATCAGCTCACAATACATATCGGCCCTGCTGATGATAGGTCCCGTACTGCCACAAGGACTGCGCATACACCTGCAAGGCACTGTCATGTCAAGACCCTACATAGACCTGACACTGCACATGATGCACACCTTCGGCATACAAGCCCGCTGGACAGACCGGCAGACCATAAAAGTGGAGGCAGGACAATACAAGGACACAGACTTCCATGTGGAAGCCGACTGGAGTGCCGCATCCTACTGGTATGAGATAATGGCACTAACTCCCTGCCCGGAAGCACACGTAAGACTGAAAGGACTACTACCCGACAGTGCGCAAGGCGACAGCCGGGGGGCAGCCCTGTTCGAAGGACTGGGCGTAAGGACTATCTATGACGGAACAGGAGTCACACTGCGGAAGACATCTCCCACACTGGTCCGTGCGGAAGCCTGTCTGGCCGACATGCCCGACCTTGCACAAACCTTCGTAGTGACCTGCTGTCTGGCCGACATACCTTTCAGATTCACAGGACTGCAAAGCCTCCGTATAAAGGAAACCGACCGGATAAGCGCCCTTATAAACGAACTGAGAAAGCTGGGATACGTACTGAAAGCGGAAGGCGACAACGCCCTGACCTGGGACAAAGAGTACTGCCAGCCTCAACACGGGCAGCCCATCGCCACCTACGACGACCACCGCATGGCCATGGCCTTTGCTCCCGCCTGTCTGAGAAAAGGTCCCTTGAGCATAGCCCACACCGAAGTGGTGGCGAAATCCTATCCTGCTTATTGGAAACATCTGCATGCCGCCGGGTTCACGCTGACCCCCGGAACAGACCTATGATGAAAAGCCTCCGGAAACAGGACATTTGCTCAGTTCACAAACAATGTGTATCTTTGCCTGCCTACTTTTATAACCATCATGTGGATACTTGTCCTATGTCTGATAGCCATAGCTGTAACGGCAGCCTGCGCCGAACTGCTTACCCGGAACAAAGGGGAGAAAGGGCAACCGGCCACCGGTTCCGAACTGCAACAGTCTGAGCCCGGCACCGGACAGGAGTGTTGCGGCCAACATGCCATATGCGAAAAAGAAAGCCTGCTGGCAGCCGTAAGCAGGAAAATAGAATACTATGACGATGAAGAGCTGGACCGCCTTCAGGGCATTCCGTCAGACAAATACACCCGGGAAGAAGAGGAAGAGTTCCGTAACGTGTTCTACACCATGCTGCCCGAAGATGTGGCCGGATGGATACGCAGCCTGCAACTGAGAGGGATAGCCCTGCCCGACAGTCTGAAAGACGAAGTTCTGCTCATCGTCAGCGAACGCCGAACAGACCACCCCGTGACGTAACGGACACAAAAAACAAAAACCTCAAACGACACGTACTGGATTATGGACAACATATTACAATATACATTCATGCAACACGCCCTGTTAGGCAGTCTGTTGGCCAGCATAGTATGCGGGATGGTGGGCACCTACATCGTGACCCGGAGACTGGTATTCATCAGTGGCGGACTGACACACGCCTCTTTTGGCGGCATAGGCATAGGACTGTATGTAGGAGTCCCTCCTCTGCTGGCGGCCGCCCTGTTTGCAGTACTTTCGGCTTTCGGTGTGGAATGGCTGAGCAAGAGAAAAGACATGCGCGAAGACTCGGCCATCGCCGTATTCTGGACGCTCGGAATGGCATTGGGAGTCATGTTCTCTTTCCTGTCTCCGGCATTCGCACCCGACCTCTCCGCTTACCTCTTCGGGAACATACTGACCATCACCGCCACCGACCTATGGCTGTTGGGTTGTCTGGCCATAGTGCTGACCGCATTCTTCACCCTTTACCTCCGCCCGTTGGTCAGCGTGGCATTCGACCGCGAGTTTGCCCGATCGCAAGGCATCCCCGTGCATACATTCGAATACCTCATGATGATGTTCATCGCGCTGTCCATCGTAGCCTGTCTGCGCATGGTAGGCATCGTACTGGTCATTTCACTGCTCACCATCCCGCAAACCACAGCCAATCTGTTCACCGGACGGTTCCGCAATGTCATATGGCTGTCCATGCTCATTGGCTACATCAGCTGTCTGGGAGGGCTGTACCTATCCTTCCGACTGAACGTACCATCCGGAGCATCCATCATATTCTTTTCCATCCTGATATATACAGTCTGTAAGACAGTCAAAACCGTTTCCCTAAGATGGGAACGGGGAAAAGGCCAACGTACGACAGCAGACGCAGCAAAAAGGACAACCACGTCTTGCTGATTTCCTTTGCTTACTCAAAACCAAATAAAGATATGGACATCAACATTCAAACATTAGACCAGATTAATGAAGCTGCCCGCCAGTTCATCCGGCACATGGGAGACAACACGGTCTTTGCCTTCTACGGAAAGATGGGAGCGGGAAAGACCACCTTTATCAAAGCCATATGCCAAGAGTTGGAAGTGGACGATATAATCACTTCGCCCACCTTCGCCATAGTAAACGAATATCGTTCAAATAAAGGAGGGGAACTTATCTATCACTTTGATTTCTACCGCATCAAGAAGCTGGAAGAAGTGTACGACATGGGATACGAGGACTATTTCTACAGTGGAGCACTCTGCTTCATTGAATGGCCCGAACTGATTGAAGAGCTTTTGCCCGGACAAGCCGTAAAGGTCACCATAGAAGAGGCCGAAGATGGAAGCCGGAAAGTGCATATGGAAGAGATGAACTAAGCATGCCATAATGAGCCAATACGTTGTACAAGGCATATTTGCCGTCACCGGACTAATAGCCCTGCTGGCAGCCATCCTCAATTGGGAATGGTTCTTCACCACACGCAACACACAATTCATTGTGCGCAATGTAGGCCGGCGTCAGGCCAGGTGGTTTTACGGAGTGCTGGGCATATTGCTCATAGCCACATCTGTATTCTTCTTATTCAATACTCCGCAACAGCACACATGACCGGAAACGTACAGAGTTGATATATAAGTAACGCACGAACCCGACCAAAACAACATTCATTGTTTTTTATTGGTCCGGCTCATGCGTTACAGGATACTTCCATGTCAAGCGGACTGTACTCAGTCTCCGTTGTTCAGCGAGTCGGTGTATTCCATCTCCCCTTGTACGATAAAGAAAATGTCTTCCGGGTCATATTTCCCCATATTGTCTTTGACGGCTTCCTTCACAATGTAATCTACAATCTTGTCCAGGTCTATGTCAATGTATCCTTCTTCATCGGGCTGGGCATCAAGGATGCCACTCTGCGCATAATACTCGTTTATGAGATCAAGGAAATAATAGAATTCGTCATCAGAAAACTTGTCTTTCAGTTCCTGAGGCAAATAATTCTTGATGAACGCAATGGTCAATTCGTCATCATAGTCTTCATTCAGAAATTCATCTTGTTGTGCCATAAAGCTTAAATTGATTAAGGGCTTGCCTGAATTGCCCTGCGACAGTTTGAGAAACCTTCTCCGGAAAAGTCTTTCCCATAGCAAGAGTGCGGCGGACTACAACGGCAGGACAAGAGCAAAACGGGAAGAACGGGAGGAAGACTCGGATATAGGACGGAAAATCCTTGGCAAGGGAACATCAGCACAGGCTCCAGAGATAATACGGATAAAAAGGCAGGCAGAACACTTCCTCTGGCCATTTCCACAGGATGCCATTCTCCCTGCCCGTTATGAAAAAGTAAGGAACAGTCTTTTTATTTCAGCACAGCTTCTATCTTGGCCTCAAAGGTACTCTTGGGAGCCGAACCTACATGCTTATCTACCAGCTGGCCGTTCTTGAAGAAGAGTACCGTGGGGATACTGCGGATGCCATACTCGGCTGGCAGGTCGCTGTTCTCATCTACATTGCATTTGCCAATCAATACCTTGCCTTCATAATCGGCCGCCAGTTCCTCTATTATGGGAGCCACCATTTTGCAAGGTCCGCACCAGGGGGCCCAAAAATCTACCACCAAAGGTTTTCCTTCCGACAGAAGATCTAGAAAATTGCTGTCTGTAATTGCTAAAGCCATATTCGTCTAAAGATTTAATTATGTTTATTGATAAAAAATTTGCCATGTACATGCCGCCGTCCCAACGGACGACAACGGCGCAAAGATAGTCAATTAATTCTAAACTTAAGCTCCGGACGTCCTTTTAAATAGTCTACAAACTCACGTCCTACCGACAGTTTGAAAGGGCGCGACACCAGATTGACTGTCTGCTTGGTTTCGGTGTCGTCCACTTTGAAGTACAACTCGGCGGTGCCGGGATGTTCCTTCACCATCTCGGCCAGGTCGGCCACCAGCTCTGTGTCAAGGGCATCCAGCGGAATGAGTATGGTTATCTTGCCCACCAGCCGTTCCTTCACGTCGGGCAAAAGGTCTATGGACACCACTTTCAGTTCGTACTCGCCGGGCTTCCACTGTTTGGGCTGGCAACGGGCTTTGATGTAAAGGAAGGTACGCTCGCCCAGATAACCTTGAAAGTTAACCCAGTCATTCCCGAAGAAAGGCAGTTCGGCCGAGCCGGAGTAGTCCTCTATCTTGGCTATGCCGTAAGGGTTTCCGTTCTTGCTTATGCCTTTGCGCAGCGAAGTCACTATGCCGCCCATGGTAATGTCGCCACGGGTAGCCAGCGCCGCCTTGTCGTCAAGCTCGGCCATGCGGGTATTGCACACATGTTCCAGCACCACGGAATACTCGTCCAGCGGATGGGCCGACAGATATATGCCCACCAGCTCGCGCTCACGGTTCAGACGGTCCAAGTCACTCCAGCGTTCGGCCGGCAGGATTTCAGGTGTGGCCACCTCCACCACATTCTCCCCACCGAAAAGCGAATTGGTAGCAGTGGCCTTGTCGGCCTGATAGCGGTTGCCGTAACGCACCAGCGAGTCAAGGAAAGGTTCGTTCTTGCTGTTGACGGCAAAATATTGCTCGCGCTTCAGTTCGGGAAACCCGTCGAACCCTCCCGACAGCACCAGGCATTCCAGATTCTTCTTGTTGCATGCGGTAAGGTTGACACGCTGCACGAAGTCGAATATGCCCTTGTACAGTCCGTTCCTGCGGCGTTCCTCTATGATGCTCTGCACGGCGCTCTCTCCCACGCCTTTCACGGCACCCAGCCCAAAGCGTATGTTGCCTTCCTTGTTCACGGTGAATTTCAGGTTACTCTCGTTCACGTCAGGTCCCAGCACTTCTATACCCATGGCCTTGCACTCGTCCATCAGCTTGGTGATGTCGTTTATGTTGGACAAGCTCCGACTCATTACGGCGGCCATGTACTCGGCCGGATAGTTGGCCTTCAGGTAGGCGGTCTGATAGGCCACCCAGGAGTAACAGGTAGCGTGTGACTTGTTGAATGCGTAGGACGCGAATTTCTCCCAATCTGTCCATATCTTCTCCAGCACTTTGGGATCGTGTCCGTTCTTCTTTCCGCCTTCTATGAACTTGGGCTTCATGTGGTCCAGCTTGTCGCGCAGCTTCTTTCCCATGGCTTTGCGGAGGGCGTCGGACTCGCCTCGCGTAAAGTTGGCCAGCAGGCGCGACAGTAACATGACCTGTTCCTGATAGACGGTGATGCCGTAAGTGTCCTTCAGGTACTTCTCCATGATAGGAATGTCATATTCTATGGGTTTCCGTCCCCACTTGCGGTCAATGAAGTCGGGTATGTAGTCCATAGGACCCGGACGATACAGGGCGTTCATGGCGATGAGGTCTTCGAATGTACCGGGTTGCAGCTCGCGCAGGTATTTCTGCATGCCCGCCGACTCAAATTGGAAGGTGCCTATGGTCCGTCCCTCACAATAGAGCTTGTAGGTGGCGGGGTCGTCTATGGCTATATTGTCTATGTCCAGCTCTATGCCTTGGTGCAGACGTACGTTTTCCACGGCCTCCTTTATTATGGAGAGGGTTTTCAGTCCCAGAAAGTCCATCTTAATCAGTCCGGTCTCTTCGATGACCGAGCCTTCATACTGCGTCACCAGCATCTTCTCGCCGGTTTCCTTGTCATCGGCGGTACTCACAGGCACCCAGTCGGTGATGTCGTCGCGGCAGATGATGGTTCCGCAGGCATGCACGCCTGTGCCACGCACATTGCCCTCAAGCATCTTGGCATATTTTATGGTATCGCGCACCAGCGGGTCGGCCGAAACTTCGGCAGCCTGCAGTTCAGGCACGTAGTCTATGGCGTTCTTCAGGTTCAGCTTCTTGTCGGGTATGCGGTCGGGCACCAGTTTGGTCAGCCTGTCCGATTCCGACAGGGGCAGTTTTTCCACCCGGGCCACATCCTTTATGGCCATCTTGGCGGCCATGGTACTATATGTAATAATGTGTGCCACCTTCTCCTGCCCGTACTTCTCGGTGACCCACCTCAGCACGTCGCCCCGGCCGTCGTCGTCAAAGTCCACGTCAATATCAGGCAGCGAAATGCGGTCCGGATTCAGGAAACGCTCAAACAGCAGGTCGTACTGTATAGGGTCTATCTTGGTGATGCCCAGGCAATAGGCCACCGCCGAACCGGCCGCCGAGCCTCTTCCCGGCCCTACGGACACGCCCAGCTTGGTGCGTGCGGCGTTGATGAAGTCCTGCACGATGAGGAAGTATCCGGGGAAACCCATGGTCTTCATGATGTACAGTTCGAAGACAAGGCGTTCTCTCACCTCCTCGCTCAGAGGGTCGCCATACAGGCGTCTGGCACCGTCGAAAGTCAGTTTGGCCAGATAGTCAGCTTCCAGCTTTATGCGATATAGCTTGTCATATCCGCCCAGCCGCTTTATCTTGGCATTGGCAGCCTCCTCGTCAAGCACCACCTTGCCGTTCTCGTCACAGGTGAACTCGTCGAAAAGGTCTTTCTCCGTATATTTTTTCCTGTATTCTTCCTCCGTGCCGAACTCTGGCGGGATGGCAAAGGTGGGCATGATGGGCGCATGGTCTATGGAGTAGAACTCCACCTTGTCAAGCACCTCCAGCGTGTTGGCCAGGGCCTCGGGCACGTCGGCAAACAGCTCGTTCATCTCGGCACGGGTCTTCATCCACTCCTGTTTGGTGTAGAGCATGCGTGTGGGGTCGTCCAAATCCTTGCCCGTACTCAGACAGATAAGGCGGTCGTGGGCCTCGGCATTCTCCTCGTCCACAAAGTGCACGTCGTTGGTACACACCACCTTCACGTTGTATTTGCGCGCCAGTTCCAGCAGCTTCTCGTTGGCCTTCACCTGTAGGGGATAGGTCTCGTGGTTGGCTTTGGGCACGGTGGCCTTGTGGCGTTGCAACTCCAGATAGTAGTCGTCGCCAAACAGGTTCTTGTACCATCTTACGGCCTCCTCGGCCTCTTCCATCTGTCCGTTGAGCACCTTGCGGGGCACTTCTCCGGCCAGACAGGCTGAACATACGATAAGCCCCTCGTGATATTTCTCCAGTTCGTTCCGGTCTGTACGCGGACGCATATAGTAGCCTTTGGTCCAAGCTCTTGATACCAGCTTGATGAGGTTGTGGTATCCCGTCTCGTTCTTGGCCAGCACCACGAGGTGATACCCGCTCTGGTCGGGCTTGCCTTCTTTCTTGTCCATGGTCCGCCGGGCCACGTACATCTCGCAGCCTATGACGGGCTTGAACAGCCTGCCTTCGGCCTCGGCCAGCTTGGCACGGCATGCGGCAATGGCGGTTTCCCTGTCGTCTCCGGCTGTCCCGTCGCTTTCCAGAGATGCCATCTGCTTCTTCAGCGCCTTAATCTCGTCGCGGGTGCCGCTGTTCTTCTTGTTCACATAGTTAACGAACTCTTTAATGCCGAACATATTGCCATGGTCGGTCACAGCGATGCCTTTCATGCCGTCCTGCATGGCCTTGTCCACCAGCCTGCTGACGCTGGCCTGGCCGTCCAGAAGCGAATATTGGGTATGAACGTGCAAATGAACAAAATCTTGCATAACAAAAATCTGCCTAAGGGGAAAATGCGAGCATAAAGGTACGGCCAAACCTCCACACGACAAAGCCACTAGCCGAAAAGTTTTCAACAGGGCACCGCCTCCGGCTGTGCGTTTCCGTCGGGAAGTCGGGTAATGCAATGCGTACAACATATGATTATCAATACATTACGACATATACGCCGTACCAATAAAAAAGTCCGTTGGTGTGAGTCCGTCCACAGCCCGGTGTGAGTCCGTCCGTACCAAGCGGCGGACATATCCGCACCAAGCGGCGGACGGACTCACACCAGACGGCTTAACCTATCCCAGCAGACCCCGACTCCGTCCCCCCGCTCCCGCCCCACGGCAACATCTTTTTACCGGCATTTGTACGACAAATTGCATTTCTCCGCTTTTTTTCTTGTACGGTTATCAAATTAAAACTATTTTTGCAATTAAAATAAAGTGAGAACAAGCAGAATACAGAAAACATATACAATGGGTAAACTAAAAAAGCTGAAACAGATACGGATTCACCGCGAGGGCACCCATACCCTTATTGGAGGCTTTTTCCTGTTGCTGGCTGCCAACGCCGCCCTTTATTTCGGCATAGCGTGCAAGATACCTTTTTATATAACGGCAGTAGCCAGCCTATCGGCATACGGCATTTTGGTCAATTTCTTCCGTTGTCCCATACGCCTGTTCGGCAAAGATACGGAAAAGATAGTGGTGGCACCTGCCGACGGTAAGGTGGTGGTAGTAGAGGAAGTGGAGGAGAATGAATACTTCCACGACCGCCGCATCATGATTTCCATATTCATGAGTCTGGTGAACGTACATGCCAACTGGTATCCGGTAGACGGCACCATAAAGAAGGTGGAACACCAGAACGGAAAATACCTAAAAGCCTGGCTGCCCAAAGCCAGCACCGACAACGAGCGCTCCACCATCATCATAGAGACTCCCGAAGGCACTGAAGTAATGGCACGCCAGATTGCCGGAGCCATGGCCCGCCGCATAGTGACCTATGCCGAAGAGGGCGAGGACTGCTACATTGACGAGCATATGGGTTTCATAAAGTTCGGGTCGCGTGTGGACGTGTTCCTTCCGACAGACTCGGAAATCTTTGTCAAATTAGGACAGACTGCCACGGGCAACCAGACCGTGATAGCCAAATTAAAATAGATACTGACTTATGGCTAACCGCATCACCCGACATATCCCCAACGCACTGACTTGTATGAATCTGTTTTCGGGAGGCATAGCGTGCGTCATGGCTTTCGGACAACACTACGGACTGGCTCTGGCGTTCATCATGGCAAGCGCAGTGTTTGACTTTCTTGACGGCTTCGCGGCCCGCGCGCTGAAAGCCTACTCGGTCATAGGCAAAGACCTTGACTCACTGGCCGACGACATCAGTTTCGGACTGGCTCCGGCTGCTGTGGTATATTCATTGTTCACAGAAATGCACTATCCCGCCTACATGGAAGGGCTTGCAACCTATCTGCCCTACACAGCCTTCCTCATCGCCGTATTTTCCGGACTGAGACTGGCCAAGTTCAACAACGACACCCGGCAGACCACCTCGTTCATCGGTCTGCCCGTACCGGCCAACGCCTTGTTCTGGGGCGCGTTGGGAGCGGGCATGCACGGTGTGCTGACCGCTGACACGTTCCATCCGCTATACCTGCTCGTATTGGTATGCTTTTCCTCGTGGCTGCTTGTGTCGGAAATACCCATGTTCTCACTAAAATTCAAGAATTTCTCCTGGAAAGACAACAAGGTGAGCTTCATCTTCCTGCTGGTGTGCATACCCTTGCTCGCGGTGTTCGGCATCAGCGGATTTGCCGTGGTCATACTGTGGTACATACTGCTGTCCCTGTGCACACAACACGACAAATAAGCGGTGCCGCCGACCCAGACACGGCGCCGCGCCACAGACACCGCCCAGGCACTGACCATTATTAAGGAAAATAATACATATGCTGCACATATTAGGAATTATTGCCATCACCTTTCTCATCGCGCTCCTGATAGGGGCAAGCCTCATCTTGGGACTGCTGCGCCACCTCTTCGGGATGGGACGCAAGCGCAGAAGCAATACCCGCACGGAAAACGGAGGCAGACACAACCCCTCGGACACCGGTGGAAAACATACTTACCGCTACCATGACGGACAATGGGTGAAACAGCACTCCACAGCACATACCGACGACGATGCCGTGACGCCCGAAGAAGGCGAACTGCACATCAACCCCAAAAAAGTTTTCGGCAAAGACGAAGGGGAGTACGTGGACTTTGAGGAAGTGAAAAGCTGAGCGTCCGTCCTGTCCGGTTTCTTCCACCTTTCAGAGAAAGGTTTCCACCGTCAACGGCGGCGCGAGGCAAAGAACGCTTTCATCAGCCCGGCGCATTCGTCGCACAGCACCCCGCCCGTCACACGGGTTTTCGGATGCAAAGCCTGAGGGGCAAAACGGGTATAACCGCGCTTCTCGTCCGGAGCGCCATATACCACACGCCCCACCTGAGACCATCCCAAAGCCCCCGCACACATCACGCAAGGCTCTACCGTGACGTAGAGCGTACAGTCGGCCAGATACTTCCCGCCCAAAGAAGAGGATGCGGACGTTATGGCCTGCATCTCGGCATGAGCGGTGACATCGGTCAGGGCTTCGGTCAGGTTGTGGGCGCGGGCTATCACCCTGTCACGGCACACCACCACAGCCCCCACAGGCACCTCGCCCCGCCCGTTTGCCTTGCGGGCTTCTGCCAGGGCCAGTCTCATGTAATATTCGTCATCCATAATGTTCAGATTGTGTCAGCGACGCATGTCGTGCTCGCCGAACAGTGTGGGATAATCTTCTTCCATATTCTTGTATATGAACATGAGTACAGTCTCACGGAGCCAGCGTGACTTGTTCGTTATCCTGTACTTGCGCAGGTAACGGTCCACAATCCGCATCTCCTCCTCGCTCATCAGACACACCATGCGCTGTGCGCGTTTGGGTTCGTCCGGAGCCACTTTGGTACGCTTTTTATGACTATTCCTCATATACATTGCAAAAATAATCGTACTTTCGCAAAAAAAGAAACAGAATGGAGAAAAATATCAGCTGCCACAGCACATTAGGAAAGGCGGGAGAAGATGCCGCAGCAGACTATCTGGCAAAGCACGGATACACCATACGCCACCGCAACTGGAGGAAGAACCATTTGGAACTGGACATTGTGGCCGCCAAGGACGGACTGTTGGTCATCATAGAAGTGAAGACCCGGCGCAACACCGAACACCAGCTGCCGCAAGAGGCGGTAAACTGGAAAAAGATGAAGCACATCGTCGTGGCCGCCGACGCCTACATCAAACACTTCAACCTTGACACACCCGTGCGTTTCGATATCATCACCGTTGTGGGCGAGGAAGGAAATTTCCGCATAGAACAGATAGAGGATGCGTTCTATCCCACGCTCTGAGTTCCTTTGGGCCGTCCGCAAAATTTATGTACTTTTTATGTACTTTTTCTTTCGCTTGTCCGAAAGAAAAAGATACCAAAAAGAAAGGACCCCGGCTCCACCTTCGGGGCTACTCCGGACGCCTTTCAGCCTATAAAGGGCAGAAACTCACTCCGCTGTGCTCCGTTCAGACAAGTCTGCCCTTCTTAACGGCTGAAAGACATCCTCCGCTTGACGCCCCTCCGCTGATGCCGGAGAGCCATGCGGCGTGTTAGCTTGCAAGCCGCCGCAGGTTCGCTGCGTTCACCAGACGGTTAAGCATGGTTCGATCTCTTCGAGACCGGTGCTTGTAGATTCGGACTATGTGTTTTTTCTCCACGTCGTCACTGCAAACACCGCGCAGCCCCGCGCCTAAGCAAGGAGGCGTAAAGCGGAGGCTTTGTTTTTTGCGTGAAGAAGGGCAGACCTGTTTGAACGGAGCGTAGCGGAGTGAGTTTCTGCCCTTTAGCAAAAAACAATGCCGGAGTAGCCTCCGAGGTTCAGCGCTTGATTTTTTCTTTTGGTATCTTTTCTTTTGCATCAAGGCAAAAGAAAAGTACATAAAAAGTATATAAAATCATTCCCACCATGTCACGTTTACCCCTCTTCATACGTCTTCCTTACAAACATGGACTTGAAACGATTTAAAAACGAGATACTGCCGCTGCGCAACAAGCTGCTGAGCTACGCACGCAAGCTGACTACCGACCCCGACGATGCGGAAGACGCCGTGCAGGAGACCATGCTGAAGCTCTGGAGCAGACGCGACGAACTGGACAGCTGCCGCAATCCGGAAGCCTTTGCCGTAACCGTGACGCACAATGTGTGCATGGACACCTGGCGCACCCGGCACGGAAACGCACAGTCCGCAGAACAGCTGCAGCTGGCCGACTCCGCCGACACGCCCTACGCACGGCTGGAGGCCAGAGACCGGATAGAGCTGGTGGAGCGCATCATCAACAGTCTGCCGCCGCTGCAACGCACCATCATGCGCATGAAGGACATGGAAGAGTACGAAACCGAAGAGATAGCCCAGATTACCGGATGCAGCCCCGAAGCCATACGGAGCAACCTCTCAAGGGCGCGCAAGAAGGTAAGGGACACCTACCTGAGATTGACGGAAGAAAGGAGAACGACATGAAGATAGAAGAACTTATAGACAAATACTTCGAAGGAGAGACCTCCTGCGAGGAAGAGCGCAGGCTTGGGCGGTTCTTTGCCGGAAACGGTGTCCCGCCGCACCTCGAACGCTACCGGCCTCTATTTGCCCACCTTGGACACGAGGCCCGTGCGCACGGCAAGCGTCCCGCAAGGCGGCGCACCGCAACGGCACGCATTCTGTTCCTGGCAGCCGACATCGCCGCCTGCCTTCTGCTGGCCTTCGGCATAGGCAGAATGGTGACGCACACACCCGCCACCCCGGAAAGCTTTGTGGTGATCAATGGAGTGCGGCACACCGACCCGGCCTTGGTGGAACGGAAAGCCCGCGAAGCCATGCAGGACGTAATCCTCAGTCCGGAAGAGCTACAGGGACTCATGTTTCCCGACCTTGAACAAGACCAATGAACCAGCATATGAAGACTCTGACACACATACTGATTGCCATACTCGTCCTGGCCGCGACCCCAGCCAAAGCGCAGGAGGGGCTACAGATAGCCCGGCTGTTCGAGAAATACGGCACACGCGACAGCGTGACCATGGTGGAAATGAACGGAAGCATCCTGCGGTCCTACGACATGACCATGTACCGCAGCCTCACCTTCAAGAATGTAAAGCCTTACTTAGCGGAAATACAGCAAAGCCTGCAGCAAGCCGTCACCTCGCACCAGACCGCCAAACGGCAGGAAGTGGTGGAGAACGGACAGCTGATAAGCGCCTACTACCAGCTGAGCAGCGTGAAACGGAAAGGACGGAAGACCCGCCGCTACATTCTCTTCAAGCAGGGGCAGCAGAACACCGCCACCCTGATATACATCGAAGGGCCGCTTACCGAAAACGAGCTGATGGAAAAGCTGTACGGCCACAGCAGGAAAAGAACCTATGAATGAACACTGTAAACTGAAATATAACAACGCACACTTATGAAGAAAAGACAACTCATCGCAGCCTGCCTGCTCATGGCGGCATGCTGCACGGCCGCAGGCCAGCAGACCAACGGCAACCGCCGGTCCACCGTCACCACACAGGGTGACTCCATCATCATACGCAAGGGACAGGGCGACATGCGCATAAATATATACGAAGACCTGCCCGATGACAAGAGCACGGACGAGGTGAAAGTGTACGAAGGCGTGTACGTGAAGCGCATAGACGCCGACCGCCAGTCCTGGCTGGACGCGATACCCTTCATCCCCAACAAAAACAGAAAGCGCAACAATGCCTATGAGCCTCACAACTCTGGCATATTCATCGGTTTCACCCACATGACCGACAACTTCATGGGCTTCAGCGACAGCCGCCACTTCCCGTTGGACCTGTCGCAATCATGGGAATTCGGCTTCAACTTCCTGTCCACTTACCACAACTTCAGCCGCAATCCCCACTGGGGACTGAACATAGGTGTCAGCTGGGGCTACCGTTCCTTCAACATTGACGGGCCTGTGGCACTGCTGAAGCAGGACGGACGCGCAGTCTTTTCCCCGGGTGACGAGGGAACCAGCTACAGCCAGAGCCGTCTGCGCCACTTCTTCTTCCGCATCCCCGTCACAGCCGAATGGCAGCAGCGGCTGACGCGCGGCAGACGCCTGTTCTTCAACATGGGACCGGAGATAGAGATACGCCACGGCGTGAAGTCATTCGCCCACATCAACGGGGGCAAGAAGAAATGCGTGGGCAAGGGCATGTACGTCAATCCCGTAGGCGTAGGCCTGCTGACCCAGGCCGGATACGGCAATCTGGGTGTCTACCTGCGCTACTCCTTCACCCGCATGTTCCAGAAGGGGAAAGGCCCCGAAGTGTCGCCCTACTCCTTCGGACTGGCGTGGTACTGGTGACAGCGGTCAGCTACGAGTGACGAGTAGAGTTCAGAGCGCAGCCAACTTGTAGCTCGTAGCTCGTCACTCGTAGCTAAAATAAACAAATTTCCCCATACCGTCCTTCGCGAAGGCACGGCATGGGGAATAAAACAAAACAAACAAATTAACAGGGAAACGTCGGCGCGTTTCCCGGCTTACCTCCGCTGAGAGGAGGTGGTTGTCTCGCGACAACGGGGAATATCTTATAAGGAATCCATCCGTCAATTATCACGTACACAACGGATGCGCGATCCCTCTTCTGACGAACCATTACCCATTGTCAGGTTTGTACCATTATAATACCAACCTATGCGCTTCTGACTGTCTGAATTCGGCAACCATTGATTAAAGAAACGGAATTTTGTTCTTGATACGACATTCGGTTGTGAAACGTTATATACATCCAACGCATCGTTAATGGACATCAGATAAAGCTCGCGCAGATTGGGTGCACGCCATTGTCCTCTATAATCTCCAATATAACGACAAGAGGTATAGGGGTCGTCCATCACATCACCTATATGGGCATTTACCGTATACTGCTGGTAACCATTCCATATACGATTTCCATGTACCAGAAAATCATTATAATAAGTAAAGCCTCCGGAAGCTAGTTCACTGTTACTCTCATTACTCAAGTGGGTACCCAGTTCGCCATATGCCAGACGGTCACGGGTGGATCTTGTATCCAAATAAGGCACCGTAATGGAACGACCGCTCCTAGCATAATAATTCTCCGGAGTCTCATCGCCCAAATCGCGCATGCATCTGTAATGGTTAACATACTTTCTAGTGTCGGGATTATCTTCATAATAGGTATTGCCATTCCATTGATATGTATCACAATCTGTATACTTCAATGTTCCATCATCAGCCCTGTATTCAGCCATAATATATTCCTGACCATAGCTTTCCGACACATATTCTTCCGCCCAATAAATGATGGGAGCAGTTCCATTTGTAGTGCTTGACACATAATGTTTATATACATAATCTGTCTCCGTGTACAGTTTGGCTTCCTCAGACAAGCTGCCATCGCCTATGAACATGCCCACATACTGATTGATGGCCGGCAGATACCACTTGACTTCATCTTGCGAGATATTGCCATCTCCATCCAAATCGCGGTTACGCTGCATGCAAGCCAGATAGGCACGCTGATAATCGCCTTTCATAGCGTTTACAGTCTGCTCGTCTCTTTCCACATTCCGATATCCGTTATTGGGGAAATCCACGTATTTATCCCACGAAGAGCCATTCCATCCTTTAATCATCAGAGCATCTATCATTTTCCAGAAATTGCTGTGACCGGTATCTCTGTCCGTTACACGGACACCCACTTGGTCATTATAATATGCCCACGTATAGAGCGGTCCCGTCTCGTTCACCGTCTCCACACCGTAAGCCGAATAAGATTGGGGCAGCTCCGTGTTATAGAAAGTCTGAATGGCCCGCTGCGACAGGATATAGGTTGAGCGGGTAATGCTGCTTTCTCCGTCCGGACTAAGCTCCACATCATTCAAAATCTGTACTTCACGGGGTGACACGTTGACGAACCGTTTCCACAAGTCACCAGAAACAGAAACACCCTGCGGAGCCTCATCATAATAGAATTCGTCAATATGACAGGTGTAGACCACTTCATCGTTGTAATCGTAAACATTGGTTATTTCTCCGTTTGCTATCTCTTTCAATTCCTCTATAAACTCAGACAAGGTCATGCCGTTGCGTTGTGAAGGCCGTCCATAACTGCCTTCCACCGCATAAGGCTGAAAGTCTTCAGAATAGACCGTCCTGCTGCCGCTGCTGTTTTTCTTGTTTCGGACAATCCTCAACCAGTCCTCATCGCGCACAGAGATGTTCTCGTCCGTCGATATGTAGGAAGCGAATGGCGTGTTTATTTTATAGGAAAAGAAATCGGCCACCTCATTGCCATGCTCCAACAAATCCCGGCTGAAACGCAGCAGCACGGTCTCATAGTGGGCATCAAGCGAATAGCGGGTAGTACCTTGGGTAAAAATCACATCTCCTTCCGCACCGGGAGAGGGTTCAGTTTCCGGGCTTTCGGCCAGCACTTCCAATATGATATTGTCCACACCGTTAACCGTCATATTGTAGGTGTATTTCGTATTGCGGTTACTGAAGAAGTCGTCAGCATCCCCATCCACATATCCCAAATGAATTACATAAGTCACATCTGCTTCAACCGGTCCACTGTTCCCGTCAACGGTAGATTCCCCAGCAAACTCTAACTGCCATTGGTCACAGTGGGTTTATTGACCGAACCGTTGTCTATCTTCTCTTCTTTCTCACGCAGGTTATAACCGTTTGTGCCGGTTATTTCCTGCTTTGCATTACGCCGGTTCTCTACCATCCAGAAGTTGAACGACATGTCGGCAGCCAACGCCCCGGTTATCTCCCTCGTATTGAAAGTTCCAGGCTCGTCTTCGCTCCCCTCCACGGTAGCATCCCACGTACAGGCCAGTCCAGGCTGACGGACGGCTTCACGCTCCACCATATAAACCTTGCGGGGAACATTGAACACCTGATAGCTGGTGGGAGTAAACGTACAATTATCCCCTTCCTTAATGTTGAATGTAATATGTGAGTCCAACCGACGCAACTGCAAAGTGCGTATATCACTATTCTTTTCTATAAGGTAAGTGCCGTTGCTCTGATTTTCCGCCGTTCCGCTCATCAAGTAAGAGTTACCCGCCCGTTCTATACTGCTGTGCAAGGTAACCGAAAGATTCAGCAATTCGTCACGTGTCCGGACTGCATCCAACCGATCCTTGATATTATCAACATATTCATTGACAGAGCCGGACACATTGGCAAATCCATATATATAAGAAGCACCCGTCTTAGTATCTATGGTAACATAGTTGTCCGAGCCGGTAGTACCGGGTTGTTCGGTAGCCGGAGGATTGTCCAATTCTTCAAAGAATCCTCCACCCGTCTTATTTCCAGCCGCATCAAATATCAGTACATACAAATCAAATACCACGTTATCGCTCGGTACACGGGTCGTAGCTTTCACTTCCGGCGTAGTGACTTGGAAATTCAGCTTCACCGTCACGTCTTGTCCGGGTATTTCGTTTCCTTGTCCGCCAGCCCATTCCTCATCGCTGCACGAAAGCACAAAGGCAGACAATACGAAAGCCGTCACCAGATTCATCCTACGCATATGCAGTACATCATGTAGTTTCATAGTTTTCTTTTAATGGTTTTGTTTACTCAAATGCAGGAATATTTACCGTTTCTTCATCAAACGGCATCACTTGATAATAGAGCTTGGGGGTCACCGGCTCACTCTCCGTCCCTCCCGGCCCGTCTATCGTCACCGTGATGTCATAGATGTGGTTGCGTTGCAGGCGGTACAGGTCTTTGTAGTCGTCAAAGGTGATGTCCAGGTCATCGTTGTTCTCCGGCAGGCGGAAGTTCACGGGAATGTCATAGTAATACAGCTCGCCGTCGTAAGGAGCCTTCAGCAGGATGCGGGTCTCGCGGTCGGGATCGATGGGGGCGGCCACGTTCAGATGGTCGCCGTCCGGATGGTCGTTGTCCGCCGGATAGCCGGGACCGCTGTACCAGTCATTGGGATAGGCATATAGCACCAGACATTGCTTGCTGTCTTCCGCTATGGGAGTAGCGTTGGTCAGTGTGGTGGCAGACGGATAGTCGGAAAGGGTGAGCGTGTTCACATAAGCCCGTTCGGCGGACTCCTCCCTCTCAAGCACTGTAGCGGTGGTGGCATAATGGCAGAAGCGGTACTCCACCTCATCCCAGTCCGTATTCCCGGCAAAGGACAGGCGCACCTTGGCGGCGGCTCGCTTCAGGTCCACCCGGATGTGGAGGTCGTTTCCGCTCCGCATGGATGCCGCCACAGTGACGGTGCCGTCCATCACAAAGCCGTCCTCCTGCCTATCATAGCAAACCAGACCGGTGGCAACGGCATCCTGCAAGTCCTGTAAGGTGGTCACGCCGCCCACTATGTCGTGGCAGTTGGCCAGCAGACAGACTTGGTCGCCGTCTTGGAAGTCATCGGGACGGAGTCCGGTTTCCAGCAGTTCATAGCTTCCGTCCTGCGAATCCTCATAAGAGGGACTGAAAGACAGCGGCTTGCCGCCGACCAGCACACCGTCACGGAAGATGAACAGATCCAGCGTGGACACCAGATTCTCGCCCCTGGAAGTGATGCCATCTTCCGGCGTGGTGTCCTGCGCCCTTGTGGTCACGGGACTTCCCCCTACCGCATAGGACAGGATGACACGTCCTCCGTCTGCCGACGGAGCGTACACCGGCTCTTCCTCCGCACAGGATGCCAACAGGCAGAGCGGAGCAAGCAGGCCAAGGAGGATATATATAGGTTTATGCTTATCCATCTTGTCTCAATCGTTAAAATAATTTGCGTTTACATTCGGGTTCCAAAAGTCATGAATTCCCCAGTTGTCCGCGAGTTTCGTCACCAGCTGGAAAAGACTCCGCTCGTCTTCTTCCGCCTTCAGCTGCCAGATGCGGATGTATTTGTCTCCTCCGGCAAAACGGCGTCTTCCCCACAAATAATGCTCTATGCCACTATCTGCCTTGTTTATGTCCAGGTAGTTCCAGGTCTGCCCGCCGTCTATGGAGATGCGGATGCGCAGGTCGGTATAAATGTTCCGGCACCTGCCGCTCTCCTCAATGTCATTTCCCCAGGCGGTGTTGTTGTCCCAGTACTGGTCGTCACCGTCATAGCGGGGTTCCGTCCAGGCATGGTTGGCACGCACCTGTATCTGGTAAGGCTTGCTGCGTGCCCGTCCGCGCGCCGCACAGCGGGTGTCCTGAACGCCGTCACCATCGCTGTCATAGGGACCGTTCTCGTTCAGCCGGAAGTCTTCCGTATTGGTCAGCTCGGCCTCCCAGATGGCGCCTTCCGGCTCTTCCAGATGGAAGTAGAAGCCGGCAAAAGCCGAATTGTCCTCCAAAGCGGTATGTTGCGTATTCTCATAACGCGGATAGAGCAGGTAGCAGAACACGGCTTCCTTGTCGCCTACCGTGGCATCCGTAAAGTTCGGCTGTGCTTCGGGTATGGGATCGCTGCTGTATTCCGAAGGCCACGCCGCCATGAGCGCGTCCTCGCCCGTCCCTTCCTCAGGATACCATCCTATCTGCGAATCGGCCCGGTTCCACTCCAGTACCCGGTACTCGAAGGCCAGCTGTCCGTCGTCCACGGCGGTGATGTCGTAACTGTACCAGTGGTTGCGTATCAGGTCGAAGTCGGTGCCGTCGGTAGGGGTATGGGTCTCGTCGTCATATTCCTTGAAGAAGATGTAAGGGTCTCCTTTCAGGCTGACCGCCCCGCCTTCGGCATTCAGCAAGGTGACTTCTATATAAGAATAGGTGTCAGCTGTATTGTCTATTTCGGGCATGTAAACAACAAAAGCGTTATTCCCGGACGGTTGCAGAGAGAGCACGCCGTCATCACGGACAACGTCGGCCGTGGGCATGTGTATCTTTTCGTCCGCTTCCCAGTCCGTCTCCGTATTGCTGTACACACCGGTGGGGGCGCACATGCCTGCGGCGGCGTAACGGTGGAGTTTCACGCCGGTCAGGGTGAAGCCCTCGGCACTGCACTTCACCTCCACCTTGCACATGGCCCGGAGCAGGTCCACGGTGCCCAGGTCGGTGGACAGGTCGGGACGCAGGGTGGCCGTCACGGTCTTCACGCCGTAGAGGGGGATGCGTTTCGTGGCCGAAGGAATGAACGGTTCCGCACCGGAATAGGCAAAGCCCGAAGAGGGACTGGTGCATATGTCCTCAATGGTCCTGCCTTCCAGATCTTGCGGATAGCCGGTCCAGTTGGCCAGCACCACCAGTTTGAAGTCCTCATAAGGCCGGTCCAGCTCGCCTTCCACGTAGTACTCCCAGCCGCGCGGGCCTTGGCCTGCGGGTGTCACCGACTGTGGCGTGAAGGAAGTGAGGTAGACATCGGTACCGGCATCGAACAGCAGGAACCGGAAGTCGCCTCCGGCTATGTCTATGTAGCTTTCCCATTCGCTGCCCGCCTGGTCGGTGCCCACACGGGTGGCGGCGGCGTCCTGTCCGCCGGTGGTGGCCAGCGTGAAGCCTATCCGCACGGGGACGGCAGCCTGTTCCTGGGCCACGGGCAGTCCTTCCTGATCTTGCTGGCAGGCCGCCAGCAGGAGCGAGAAGGCGCACACGGACAGCGCGCGCAGATGCCTCATGATATGGTTGTTCTTCATACGTCGTTCGTTATTCTTCGTTTTTCATTCAGATGTCCACGTCCTGCAGTACCACGTGCCAGGAGTTGATGATAATGGAAGTGTTCACCCAGCGGTCGTTCTCGTCGAGGAAGAAGGTCATGTTGTATTCGTCCTGACGGTCCAGGTATTCCTGGTCGTCCATGTCGCGGTTATAGTAGCCTTTCACCAGCAGCGCATAGTCCACCAGAGGGATGGACAGCACGGTCTCGCCCTCGCGGTTGCGCACGGTAAGCACGGGTTCCTGATCGGTCATGAGCCGCCCGGTGGTCAGTTCGGCAACGGCCACGCTCACTTGAGTCTGGGCGTCGCGGGTGCCGGCTTCGGTGTCGGGCGTGTTCAGTGAGGCTGTTCCCTGATAGGTGGCCCAGGCCCGGTAGGTCAGGGTCTCGTCATCGCGCAGGGAGTTGTCATAGTTCATGTGCCCGTTGCTGTCGGTAATGCTGAAGGTAAAGTCATCGGCATTCACTTCCTCGCCGGAAAGGTGTTGCAGTATGACGCGCACGTTGCGGGTGTTCTTGGTGAGGTTCATGCTGACGATGCGTTCGCCTCCGTCCAGCAGTTCCTCGAACTTCTGGTCGCGCAGTATGCTGTGGAACAGCGGTGTGAGGTCGTGGTCCACGTAGGCTGCGTTTTCCGTGTCGTATTCGCGGTTCATGCGGCAGCTGAGGTCGTCCAGGCTGTGCACGTTGGGCTGCATGTCGGGGTAAGTAAAGGTGCTTCCCGTCTCCCATCCTTCGGCCCAGGCCACGAGCGTATAGGTCCCGGGCATGATTTCAAGATTCATCATGTATCCGTCCTGTGCCAGTACAGACCCACTTTCGGACTGAGTGGCCGCCAGCCGTCCTTCGCTGTCGAAGATGTAGAGCGTCACCAGCCTGACGTTGTGGGCAAAGGCGTCGGCAAAGTCCATGTTCATGTCATATGTAAACTTCACCCGGTAGTAAGTGGTGCAGTCACCCTGGTCTTCGTATATGGCCTCGCACGATGTGAGCATCATGCCTGCCATGAGCAGAAACAGCAGTCTGGTTTTCAACAAGCCTATGTAAGTCGGTACTTTCATATGTTCAGTTCAATGGTTGGATACTTTTAATCATGGCATGCGGGCTGTGACGCCCGCACGCCATTATGGTAAATGTGGATAAAGAAACTTTATCAGAGGTTCACACTCTGGTCAACTATATGCCAGGAAAGGATGTTCAGTCTGGCAGCCACATAGTAAGTCTCCGGCTCATAATTCGGAATGATGACTTCATTGGGATTGTACACGGCAGTACCGATATTCTTTATGCTCTCCAGCGTCAGACGGTACAAATGGTTACGTACCACGCCATAGCTTCCGACCTCACCTTTGGATGTATTCAGGTGTTCGATGGGCACACAGTAATACATCTTGCCTTCCTTGAAGCCGTCGGCATCATTCAGGTCTTCAAAGAGAGCGGCCAGTTCTTCTTCTTCAACAGCCGTCTCACCTGTAGCGGTGCCGTCATCAGCATTATAACCTGTCAGGCGATACCAAGTCTTGGCCAAAGCCTCTTCCGAGAGAGTGATGTTCACCTTACCTTCGTGATTGTCCTGGATAGTGATATCTGCCACGGCAAGCGGAGTGTAGGTAGTTTTATCATCGTTCACAGTCTTCGTATAAATCATGTCACCGCTTGACATCCAGTCGCTCAATGTCACATTCTTATAATTTGCCTCTACGTGAGTTCGGGATAAAATTAAAACAAAGTCAGTTGTTTTGATTGCTCGATAGTGTATCCTTGCAGTGCTTCAGGCTTGTTGTCAAAGAAGCAATA
>CASFQC010000025.1 GCA_949296415.1 uncultured Bacteroides sp.
CCCGAGTGTCTGTATTTTATTGTTTTTCAGTAGTTTAATATGACTGCTTTGTGGTTTCCTGTCAGCAGATGCACCGTTTCCTGCAGGCGGCCTCGCACCGGGCAGTGAGTGGGTTGGCACCGGAACGGCTTTCCTGTTCCGGACGGACACGCTTCCTACAAGGACGGTGGGAGGATTTCCTTTTACAGGAAATGCCGTGCCTCCAGGCGTCCGCACGTGCGGTATTTCTGTTAAGTTTCAAAAAAAGAACCTAATATTTTGTCACCGAACATATTATTTATATCTTTGCAACCGAAACGGATGAAAGGGGGAGGGGCAGTAAAGCTCCTCTTTTTTGTTCTTTGCGTGCCGCGTCCTCTTCCGGTCCCGTTTTTCCCGGACTTTGAAGGGTAAAGGCTTTCTTCATCCTCACATCCCCGCAGGACGATGTGTCGGAATCCTGACGGGATTTGGCTGAAACTAACAGTGAATATATGATAGAAAAGAAAACAGTTTGTCAGATTGTAGACCAGTGGCTGGAAGGGAAAGACTATTTTCTGGTAGAAGTGGACATCAGCCCGGACAGTAAGATTGTGGTGGAGATAGACCATAAGGACGGTGTCTGGATAGAAGACTGCGTGGATTTGAGCCGCTACATAGAGTCCAGGCTTGACCGCGAAGAAGAGGACTACGAGTTGGAAGTGGGTTCGGCCGGCATAGGACAGCCCTTCAAGGTGCTGCAGCAATACCAGATATATACGGGGAAAAACGTGGAGGTGATGACCGCCGGAGGCAAGAAGCTGGAAGGCGTGCTCAAGGAAGCCGACGAACAGGGATTCACGCTGACCTGCACCCGGAAAGTGAGACCCGAAGGAGCGAAAAGGCCTAAACTGGTGGAAGAAGACCTGAGGTTCGCTTACAACGAGATAAAATACACTAAATACTTAATCAGCTTTAAATAGGAATATGGCCAAGAAAGAAGAAACTGTCAGCCTGATAGATACCTTTTCGGAATTCAAGGAACTGAAGAACATTGACCGCGCCACCATGGTGAGCGTGCTGGAGGAGTCGTTTAAAAGCGTGCTTGCCAAAATGTTCGGCACCGACGAGAATTTTGATGTCATCGTGAATCCGGACAAAGGGGATTTTGAGATATGGAGAAACCGCGAGGTGGTGGAAAACGGACAGCTGGAGAACCCTAACCTGCAGATTACACTGGACGAGGCAAGGAAAATAGACGCCTCATACGAGGTGGGCGAGGAAGTGACCGACGAGGTGAACTTCGCCAAGTTCGGCAGAAGGGCCATACTGAATCTGCGGCAGACCCTGGCCGCCAAAATCCTGGAATTGGAAAAAGACACCATATATAATAAGTATATAGACAAGGTGGGTACCATCATCAGCGCCGAGGTCTACCAGATATGGAAAAAGGAAATGCTCCTGCTTGACGACGAAGGCAACGAACTGCTCCTGCCCAAGACTGAACAGATACCTTCCGACTTCTACCGCAAGGGCGAGACCGCACGCGCGGTGGTGGCAAGGGTGGAAAACAAGAACAATAACCCCAAAATCATCCTGAGCCGCACGTCGCCTGTCTTTCTTCAGAGACTGTTCGAACTGGAAGTGCCCGAAATAAACGACGGACTGATAACCATAAGGAAGATAGCGCGCATCCCCGGCGAACGCGCCAAGATAGCCGTGGAAAGCTACGACGACCGCATAGATCCCGTAGGAGCATGCGTGGGTGTGAAGGGAAGCCGCATACACGGCATTGTGCGTGAACTGAGGAACGAGAACATTGACGTGATAAACTATACGACGAACACACAACTCTTCATACAAAGAGCTCTGAGTCCTGCCAGAATATCGTCCATAAAGCTGAACGAGGAAGAAAAGAAGGCCGAAGTGTTCCTGAAACCCGAAGAAGTGTCCCTGGCCATAGGAAAGGGCGGACTGAACATAAAGCTGGCCAGCATGCTGACCGACTATACCATTGACGTGTTCCGCGAAGTGGAAGGCGGAGACGAAGTGGACGAAGACATCTATCTGGACGAGTTCCGCGACGAGATAGACGGATGGGTGATAGACGCCATCAAGAGCATAGGCATAGACACGGCCAAGGCTACCCTGAACGCGCCCAGAGAGATGCTCATAGAAAAGGCTGACCTGGAGGAAAGCACCGTAGACGAGGTGTTGCGTGTGCTGAGAAAAGAGTTTGAGGAAGACTGACACACTGGGCTTTGCTCTGGCAGACAAAGGTGCCGGTGTCTGCCGGAGGCTTGGATGAAGAAAGACGGACGGATGGACCGGCCACATTGAAACATTAAAAACAGTATATGACGATAAGGTTAAATAAAGTAACAAGAGACTTGAATGTAGGCATTACGACGGTTGTCGAATTCCTGCAAAAGAAAGGATTTACCGTGGAATCCAATCCGAACACCAAGATAACCGACGAACAGTTCGAGATGCTCAGAAATGAATTCAGCACGGACAAAGACCTCAAACTGCAGTCGGAACGGTTCAGTCAGGAAAGGCAGATGAAGGAACGCGGAAGAAGCGGGAAGGAGAGAGAACCCCAAAACGCGAAGGCTGGAGAGGAAATAAAGACTGTAGTGCCCGAGGAGGTACGTCCAAAGGTAAAACCCGTAGGAAAAATAGATTTGGATAAACTCAATAAAAGAAAGCCTGTAGTGGAAGAGAAAGGAGAGGATATGGCACACCCCGGACAAAAGGCCGGAGACCAGGAACGGAACGCGGAAGAGAATGAAGGTAAGACGGAAACCAAGCCCGTTACGGACATGGACAACATAGAGAAGACGCAAGAGGGAGAAAAAGGCACGGAACAGCCCGCACCGGCTACCCCTGCGGAACCCGCAGAGGAGAAGGCGGCGCAGCTTGAAGACGCTCCACGTGAGACTCCCGTACAGGAACCCGAGAGGCTGCCCGAATCGGATAATGGCGGCGACACACAGACTCCCGCACGGCAAGAAGAGGCAAAGGACGGGGAGGATAAGGAAGAGATATTCCATCTGAGAAGACCGGAATTTGTGTCGAAAATCAATGTGGTGGGACAGATAGACCTGGCCGCCCTGAACCAGTCCACACGTCCGCGCAAGAAAACCAAGGAAGAAAAACGACGCGAGCGCGAGGAGAAGGAAAAACAGCGTCAGGACCAGCGCCGTCAGCTTAAAGAATCCATAATGAAGGAAATACGCCGGGACGACAAGTCTGGAAAAGAAGGAAAAGTCACGGAAGAGGAAAAAGGCGGAAAGAAGAAACGTGTACGCATCAATAAAGAGAAAGTAGACATTAATGATGTACAAAACTTCCAACGGGGCGGGAACAAGGAGAACCACAAGGGCGGAAACTCCCAGGCACAAGGCGGAAAGAAAAGCAAAGACCGCTTTAGAAAACCTGTAGTGAAGCAGGAGGTGAGCGAGGAAGATGTGGCCAGACAGGTAAAGGAAACGCTGGCTCGCCTCACAGCCAAGGGCAAGAATAAAGGCGCCAAATACCGTAAGGAGAAACGTGAGCAGGTAGCCGAGCGCCAGCACGAGCTGGAGAATCAGGAAAAAGCCGAGAGCAAGGTACTGAAGCTTACCGAATTTGTCACGGCTAACGAGCTTGCCAACATGATGGACGTGCCGGTAACGCAAGTCATCGCCACATGTATGAGTGTGGGCATAATGGTATCCATTAACCAGAGACTGGATGCGGAGACCATCAATCTGGTGGCCGAAGAATTCGGTTTCAAGACCGAGTATATAAGCGCCGAAGTGGCACAGGCTATCGTGGAGGAAGCCGACAAGGAAGAAGACCTTCAGCCGCGTGCCCCGATTGTTACGGTGATGGGTCATGTGGACCACGGAAAGACTTCGTTGCTTGACTATATCCGCAAGTCTAACGTCATAGCCGGTGAGGCCGGAGGAATAACGCAGCACATCGGTGCCTATAATGTGACTTTGGAAGACGGACGGAAGATAACATTCCTTGATACGCCGGGACATGAGGCTTTTACCGCCATGCGTGCCCGTGGAGCCAAGGTGACCGATGTGGTGATTGTAATCGTGGCAGCCGATGACAATGTGATGCCGCAGACCAAAGAGGCCATAAACCATGCCATGGCTGCCGGTGTGCCCATTGTATTCGCCATAAACAAGATAGACAAGCCAGGAGCCAATCCCGACAAGATAAAGGAGGAACTGGCAAGCATGAACTTCTTGGTGGAAGAGTGGGGCGGAAAGTATCAGTCGCAGGACATATCGGCCAAAAAGGGGACCGGTGTCAACGATCTGTTGGAGAAGGTGCTGCTTGAAGCCGAAATGCTTGATCTGAAGGCCAATCCGGACAGAAAGGCTACAGGCTCCATCATAGAATCCTCACTTGACAAGGGGCGGGGATACGTGGCCACCGTACTGGTGTCCAACGGTACGCTCCGTGTGGGCGACATCGTGCTGGCCGGCACCCATTACGGAAAGGTGAAGGCCATGTTCAACGAACGCAACCAACGCATGAAGGAGGCCGGACCTTCTGAGCCAGCCCTCATCCTGGGACTTAACGGAGCGCCTGCCGCAGGCGATACCTTCCATGTGATAGAGACCGAGCAGGAGGCACGCGAGATAGCCAACAAGCGCGGACAGCTGCAGCGCGAGCAAGGGTTGCGCACACAGAAGATGCTCACCTTGGACGAGGTGGGACGACGGCTCGCATTGGGCGACTTCCACGAGCTGAACATCATAGTGAAAGGCGACGTGGACGGTTCGGTGGAGGCTTTGAGCGACTCGCTCATCAAACTGTCTACCGAGCAGATTCAGGTGAACGTCATACACAAGGGAGTGGGACAGATTTCCGAGTCCGATGTCTCTCTGGCGGCCGCTTCCGACGCTATCATCGTGGGATTCCAGGTACGTCCGTCAAGCAATGCAGCCAAACTGGCCGAGCAGGAAGGAGTGGACATACGCAAGTATTCCATCATTTACGATGCCATAGAAGAGGTGAAGGCAGCTATGGAGGGCATGCTCGCTCCTACACTGAAGGAGCAGGTCACGGCTACGGTGGAAGTGCGCGAAGTCTTCAACATCAGCAAGGTGGGACAGGTGGCCGGCGCTATGGTGAAAAACGGAAAGGTGAAACGTACCGACAAAGCGCGTCTTATCCGCGACGGTATCGTGGTCTATACGGGCGCCATCAACGCACTGAAACGCTTCAAGGACGATGTGAAAGAGGTAGGTACCAACTTTGAGTGTGGTATCAGCCTGACCAACTGCAACGACCTGAAGGTGGGCGACATCATCGAAACTTACGAAGAGGTGGAAGTGAAGCAGACGCTGTGATACAGGCAAGACAAACCAGACAGATTTAACAAAGAGTTTATATTAAGATGAAAAAAACTTCTTTCGGACATTCGCGGCGGTGATCTTTGTCTTGCTGGCCCTGCCCTGCTTCACATCGTGCGAAGAAGACGACTGGGTAGACCTTGACTTCTTCCAGAAGAACTTCATCGGCACGTGGGAGAACAACGACGGCACCTTGCACGCCGAGCTTGACATGTACAGCACAATTGTGTATATGGGCACCACGTACAGCGGGCAGCTGAACCCCTTCGTCATGGAGTCTGGCAACATCAACATCTCGTTCATCAAGATGAATCCCGAGTACCCTTACCCGTACATCACCATGCATGTGGACAAGATGAGCCGAAACGAGATGACGGTCACCATCCAGCGCTCGATAAACTATGAGAATGGTACGTCGGAAGATCTGGGCACCACCACCGAAACGCTTTACAAGAAGTAAACGTCTTACGAGGCAACCTGTTAAGCGGGGCGCACCCTTCTACCCGGAGGATGTGCCCCGCTTCTGTTTCTCCGCCGGTCGCTTCCCTGAGCGCAACAACAAAAACACGCAAACATGCTTTGTATTGCTTACGGTTTGCACTATCTTTGCGCACAAGAAACAATGCGGAACTGCGTATAGCCATATGACTACCCTCGATATCATCTTCCTCATCTTCATCGGCCTGGGCATCGTGCTGGGCTTCATGCGGGGAGCATTGAAGCAACTGGCGGGACTGCTGGGGCTGCTCGTCGGGCTGCTGGCGGCGAAGACGCTCTATGCCTCGGTGGCCGAGCACGTGTTCAGCCACGTGACGGACAACCTGACCGTGGCGCAGGTGCTGTCGTTCGTGGCCATCTGGGTGGTGGTGCCGCTGCTGTTTCTGCTGGTGGCCTCGCTGCTGACCAGGATGATGGAAGCCGTGTCGCTGGGCTGGCTCAACCGGCTGCTGGGCGCGGCAGTGGGCGCACTGGTGCATGCGCTGGTGCTGAGCCTGCTGGTGTGCGTCATCGAACGGGTCGATACGGACAACGTGCTGATGAGCCGGAGCATCAAGCGGCAGTCGGTGCTCTATGACAGGCTGGAGCCGCTGGCCGGACTCTTCCTGCCTGCCGCCCAAGAATTTACCAAACAAATCTATAACGAGATAAACGATGCAACCCAACGAATCTGACAAGAACAAAGATAAGACCGTGGCCGACAACGAACTGGTGCGCCGACTGGCTGGGGAGAAGTACAAGTACGGCTTCACCACCGACGTGCACACCGACATCATAGACCGTGGTCTGGACGAAGACACTGTCCGCCTCATCTCCGGGAAGAAGGGTGAGCCGGAGTGGCTTCTGGAATTCCGACTCAAGGCATACCGCTACTGGCTGGCCATGGAGATGCCTACATGGGCACATCTCCGCATTCCCGATATAGATTATCAGTCCATATCATACTACGCCGACCCCACGGCCCAGAAAAAAGACGCGCCCAAGTCCATGGACGACGTGGATCCCGAACTCATCAAGACCTTCAACAAGCTGGGCATTCCTCTGGAGGAGCAGATGGCACTCAGCGGCATGGCCGTGGATGCCGTCATGGACTCCGTGTCCGTAAAGACCACCTTCAAGGAGACACTTATGGAGAAAGGCATCATCTTCTGTTCCATAAGTGAGGCCGTGCGCGAGCATCCCGACCTGGTGCGGCGCTATCTGGGCTCGGTGGTGTCTTACCGCGACAACTTCTTCGCAGCCCTCAACTCTGCCGTGTTCTCCGACGGTTCCTTTGTCTACATCCCCAAGGGCGTGCGCTGTCCTATGGAACTGAGCACTTACTTTCGTATCAACGCCCGCAATACGGGACAGTTCGAGCGTACCCTCATCGTGGCCGATGACGACAGTTACGTGTCCTATCTGGAAGGCTGCACCGCACCCATGCGCGACGAGAACCAGCTGCACGCCGCTATCGTGGAGATTGTGGTGATGGACCGTGCCGAGGTGAAGTACAGTACCGTGCAGAACTGGTATCCGGGCGATGCCGAAGGGCGGGGCGGGGTGTACAACTTCGTCACCAAACGCGGACTGTGCAAGGGACGTGCTTCCAGACTGTCGTGGACACAGGTGGAGACCGGAAGTGCCATCACCTGGAAATATCCCAGCACCATACTGGCCGGAGACGATTCCGTGGGCGAGTTCTACAGCGTGGCCGTCACCAACCATCACCAGCAGGCCGATACCGGCACCAAGATGATACATCTGGGACGCAACACCCGCTCCACTATCGTAAGCAAAGGCATATCTGCCGGACTGAGCGAGAACTCCTACCGGGGCTTGGTCAAGGTGGGCACGAAGGCCGACAACGCCCGCAACTACAGCCAGTGCGACTCCCTCCTGCTGGGCAGCCACTGTGGTGCGCACACTTTCCCCTACATGGACATACACAACGAGACGGCCATCGTGGAGCACGAGGCCACCACGTCGAAGATAAGCGAGGACCAGCTGTTTTACTGTAACCAGCGTGGCATCGGTACCGAGGATGCTGTGGGCCTCATAGTCAACGGATATGCCAAGGAAGTGCTTAACAAACTGCCCATGGAGTTTGCCGTTGAGGCACAGAAGCTGTTGAGCGTGTCTTTAGAGGGAAGCGTGGGATAAGAAGAACGGACAACAAATGGCTGAAGAGTAATCATCTTAATTTGGAAAAAGGAAATGTGTATGAAAGCATTAGGATTTCTCATATTGTTGTTATTTGGAGGAAGTGGGGTGGCTTTGGCACAGAATTTCACTCTTGAAGGACACCTCACAGATGTTAGGAACGACACGGTGCTGATAAACTATGTCAAATACGAACCTGATAAAGAAATCATAGAAACAAAGGTGCCCGTTGACTCAGACGGGCGCTTTTCGTATGTTTGCCAAATACAGTATGCTTATGAGGCGGACTTTACAGTACAGTCCAATAAGAATAAGTCATCCTTTTTCATCGTGCCGGACGAACAGGTTGTGATTGAAGGTACATCAGATTTCTCTGACGGCTGGACAGTGAAAGGTTCCAGCTTCTATCAGAAATGGAATGGTGTACGCCAGATGATGCTTCCTTTTTCCATTGAATTCAAAGAAGCGGAAGACAGATATGAAAAAGGTGTCGCGGCGGGATTAAGCGAAGCCCAAATGTCGGATGAAAGGAAGGCTTCTAACTTGGACATCAATCGCAGACTGTGGAAAGTGTCTTATCAGTACATCAGGCAATATCCTGCTGAAGACGTATCGGCTACTTTGCTGTTGTGTCTGGATTACAAGGATATTCTGCCAGCCATTGGACTGCTGTCGCCGAAAGTAAGGGCCGGGCGTTTCAAGCTTTACATAGACAAATTGGAGGAGATGTTCGGCCGAGTGATGCGGGAAATAAAAGCCTCTGAAAACGCTGTACAGGAAATCAAGGAAGGGGAAACATCGCCCGGCCTTGTCCTTAAAGACAGCAATGGGAACGATTTCCAGCTTAACACCTTGTTTCATCAAGGCAAATACATCGTTGTAGATTTTTGGGGCTCTTGGTGTACTTGGTGCATCAAGGGATTTCCAAAGATGAAAGCGTATCACCATAAGTATCAAGACAAACTGGATATCGTAAGCGTGGCCTGCCATGACAAAGAAAGCCGGTGGAAAGCTGCGGTCAACAAGCATCAGTTGCCTTGGTACAATGTCCTTTCAGAGGACGGGACTACCGAAGTCCGTTTTGGCGTGAAGGGTTATCCGTACAAGGTGCTTATTTCGCCCGAAGGCAAGGTCATCAAAAGCTTTGTGGGAGAAACAGAAGCCTTCTACCAACTGCTTGACCAACTGTTGGCGCATGATTGAATCTTCTGCCTCTGATATTCTCGGAATAAAAGTGCGGAATATAACTGTTCACGTCGGCTTCCGGTTCGGCTTCGAAACTGTCTGTTCGGATAAGGATGTCCTTGGTGGTATATAGGGAGCGGAGCGTTCGGTCTCATTCTTGTCCCAGCTTCTTTTCCCCTTTCCTTTATCGGTCCTGAATGGCAGAAAATGAAGCGTCTGTCTCGGAATACGCATATCAATTCGTATCTTTGCACTTTCAAATCAGATAATTAATATACAATACACTTATATGTTAGAAATCAAAGACCTTCATGCCAGCATCAATGGCAAAGAGATATTGCGCGGCATTGACCTTACCATACGCGACGGCGAGGTGCACGCCCTCATGGGGCAGAACGGTGCCGGAAAGAGCACGCTGAGCAACGTGCTGGTGGGGCATCCTGCCTACGAGGTGACACGCGGCTCCATTACCTTCAACGGCAAGGACCTTCTGGCTCTGTCGCCCGAGGACCGTGCCCATGAGGGAATCTTCCTCTCCTTTCAGACACCAGTGGAGATACCCGGCGTATCCATGGTGAACTTCATGCGTACCGCTGTGAACGAGCGGCGCAAATATCTCCACCTGCCCGCCCTCAGCGCGGCCGAGTTCCTCAAACTGATGCGCGAGAAGCGGGCCGTCGTGGAGCTTGACAGCAAGCTGGCCAACCGTTCGGTGAACGAGGGCTTCAGCGGAGGTGAGAAGAAGCGCAATGAGATTTTTCAGATGGTCATGCTGGAACCCACCTTTGCCATACTTGACGAGACCGACTCCGGCCTGGACGTGGATGCCCTGCGCATCGTGGCCGAAGGGTTCAACAAGTTGCGCACCCCCCAGACATCGGCCATGGTCATCACCCACTACCAGCGTCTGCTGGACTACCTGAAGCCCGACACCGTGCACGTACTCCTCGGAGGCCGCATCGTGAAGACCGGAGGACCGGAACTGGCGCAGGAGATAGAGCGGCGCGGATTCGACTGGATAAAGAAGGAACAAGCAAATGAAGAATGAAGAATTTCCCTTCTCCCCTATAGGAGTCGGTGGAGTCCTTCGTCCCGTTCTTCATTCTTCATTCATAATTCTTCATTAAGATATGAGACCCGAACAGCAATACCTTGACTTATACACTCAGGCGGAAGCCCTGCTACGCAGCCACAGTGCGGAGCCGCTGAACAGTCTGCGGGCACGCGCCTTTGCCGATTTCGAACGCTTGGGCTTTCCCACCCGGAGGCAGGAAGACTGCAAGTACACCGATGTGGCCAGGTGCTTTGAGCCTGACTACGGCATGAACCTCAAGCGGCTGCATATGCCCGTCAACCCTTATGAGGTGTTTCGTTGCGACGTGCCCAACATGAGCACCGCACTCTATTTCATGGTGAACGACGTGTTCTCCGCTACAGGCAGGACGCTGCCCGACGGGGTACTGGTGGGCAGCTTCTACGACTATCCCGACATCGTGTCGCGCTATCTGGGCAAGTTGGCCGACACCTCGGCCGACGGGCTGACCGCCTTCAATACGGCCTTCGCGCAGGACGGCGTGCTGATTTACGTGCCGAAGGGCGTGGCGGTGGAGAAACCCATACAGCTGGTCAACATATTGCGCAGCGACGTGCCCCTGCTGGTGAATCGCCGTGTGCTCATTGTGCTGGAAGACGGCGCGCAGGCCCGTCTGTTGGCTTGTGACCATGCCATGGACAATGTGAACTTCCTCGCCACTCAGGTGGTGGAGGTGTTTGTGGGGCGCGATGCCGTGTTCGACCTTTATGAGCTGGAGGAGACCCATACCGCCTGCACGCGTCTCAGCAACCTTTACGTCCGTCAGGAAGCGGGTAGCAACGTGCTGCTCAACGGCATGACTCTGACCTGCGGGACTACCCGCAACACTGTCCGCGTGCGGCTGGACGGCGAACATGCCGAATTGGACCTTTGCGGGCTGGCCATTGCCGACAAGAATCAGCATGTGGACAATCGTACCGTGATAGACCACGCCGTCCCTTCGTGCACTTCCCGTGAGCTTTATAAATATGTGCTTGACGAACAGGCCACCGGAGCCTTTGCCGGGCTTGTTCTGGTACGTCCCGGAGCGCAGCACACCGACGCGCGTCAGACCAATCGCAACCTTTGTGCCACACGCGACGCCCGTATGTACACTCAGCCCCAGTTGGAGATTTATGCTGATGACGTGAAGTGCAGCCATGGCGCCACTGTGGGACAGCTTGACGAGGCGGCGCTGTTTTACATGCGCCAGCGCGGCATTCCTCTGTCCGAGGCGCGGCTGCTGCTGATGTTTGCCTTTGCGGGCGAGGTGGTGGACACCATTCGCATTGACGCCTTGAAGGACCGTCTCCATCATCTAGTGGAGAAACGCTTCCGTGGCGAGCTGGGACGTTGCAGGGATTGTAAGATGATGTGCAGGTAAGTCGTCGGGAGGACAATATATGCGAAGAGCCGGGCCTTTGTGGTCCGGCTCTTCGTGCATTATGTGCGTTCCGGCAGAGGAGTTACCGTCCGTCCAGTCCGCCTATGGGTATCCATTCTTCCGTTCCGGTGGAGCTCCTTGTTGCCAGAGCATCCTGCTCTCCATAGTTTCTGGATATGGAAAAGTTCACCAGCACCTCGTCGCCGTTTATTCCCAGTGCGTCTTTCGGTAGGCCTATCTCGGCTATATAGCCTCTTTCCTTGCTGCTCAGTTCTGCGCGGTCGCACTTGGTGGTCTCTATGCTGAGGTCTTGCCTGTCGGTCTCTGTCCATTGTCCGTTGCGGTAGGTCTCCACGTTCTTCAGTCCGTTGGCGGCGATATTTATGCGCAGGGCCTTGTCGTTCAGCTGTCCGCTTTCGGTGTCGGGTGTAATGTACAGGCTGATGTAGTCGCTTCCGGAAGTGCTCAGGTTCTGGTCCAGCACTTCGGCCAGGAAGTACAGGCTGTCCTCGTGGCAGGCGGCACGCAGGGTGGCCTGCGCCTGCGACTTGTCGCCTACGAACAGGGCGTGGTCGGTGTCCTGCCACTCCTTGTTGTCGCCGTCCACGCTGGTTTCCCGTGGAATGGCCTCGATGCGGTGGTTCAGTATGAACTGTGCCACGATGATGCTCTCGTCCGACTCATGCGGGATGGTGCCTATGGCACGGTGGCTGTCCATCAGACATAGCGAGCCCCAGAAGCTGCCTTTGAACGGGTCGTAAGGCTCGTGGGCGAAGTGGCGTGCGGTGGCGTCGCCCATCTTCAGGTGGAATCCTCCCCGGTTGTAGGACAGCAGTGTCTCTCCCGAAGGGAACTGCATCAGGTAGGGCGCACTTCCCAGGAACAGCATGTTCTCGCTGTCTTCCGGGCCTTCCTGGCCGGCGGCCAGGTGTTCCCACTGTCCGTCCTCGCCGGACCAGGCCATGGAGATGTGGTAGTCCTCGTCTCCCGGATGGCTTTCCATGACGGCGGCCAGCTCATTGCTGTTGTTTAGCTGGATGATGCATGGCATCTGGTGGTTGAACATCCGCTCGCCGTTTGCTTCCCAGGCCATGCGCAGCACGTAGTAAGGCTCGTAGAATTCGTCTTGCGGAGCGGGATTCCAGGTCTTTCCTCCGTCGGATGATGTCACCATGGCCACGCCCGTGTCTTGTCCGTGTCCGTCCAGTCCGGTGCGGTTGCTGTCGGTGAAGTAGCAGTGTATCTCACCCGATGCCAGTTCGATGATGTAAGGCTCCCAGGTGACTCCGCCTTTGTATATTTCCTGATAGTCTCCCCATGTCTGCCCGTTGTCAGTGCTTCGCCTCAGCTCCACTCCGTCCCACTGGGTGTTTACCTTGTAGTTGTCGCCACGGTAGGAGGCCACGGCCAGTATGTCTCCGTTCTTCAGCACTACGGCGTCGCAGTTGGCATAGTAGCGTTTTATGCTCTGTCCGTCTGCGGTGGTCAGAGTGCGGGTGGTGAACACGTCGCCTTTGTGCTCCCAGTGTGTCAGGTCGCTGCTTATGGCCCAGTGGCACCGCTGCCCTATTCCACTGCTTTTGGAGGAGCCTTTCTGGTAGAACATGATGAAACGTCCGTCCGCCATCTTCTTGATGCGCGGATATTGCTGGTTAGGTTCGTACAACTCGTTCTTAGGCACTTCGGTGTAGGTCCGGTAGTTCATTCTTATGGATGAGCGTCCGGTGATGCCGGCGTGCGAGTTCAGCTCTTCTTCCGCTTGGTTCAGCTGTCCGATGGGGGTGATGCTGACTATAGGTTCGGGCTTTTCGTCTTCTTCGTCTTTGCCGGGTTCCTCTTCGTCTTTCCCGTCATCGTCGGGCTGTTCCTGTGGGGGCGTTTCGGGCTCGGACAGAGGCTTGTCGTCTCCGCAGGCAGCTATGGCGCAGCCTATGGCCAGCATGACTGCGATGGTCTTTAAGTTCCGTATCATAGTGAATCTGAATTAAATGTATAGTGATTGGTAAGACAGGCTCACTCATTATCGTCCACATAGACCTCTTCACCTACGACAGGACGTATGAGGTTGCCTTCGATGTAGATTTCGCCGTTTTCGTTGAAATGCAGGTCGTTGATATAGGACGAGCGTTTGCCCACTTCCGATCCGTCCTCCGCATACTGGTGGGCATGGAATATGTATTTCCAGCTGCCGTCCGCGCTGAGGAAGGGTGCTCCGTGTCCCACGCCGGCCAGTCCGCCTGCGGCAGGCTTGTCGCGGCGTAGTATGGGGTTGCCCTCATACTTCTTCCAGGGACCCATGGGGCTGTCTGAGGTGGCGTAGCCTACGGCATAGTCCTTGCACTGGTAGTGGTTGGCGGAGTAGATGAGGTAGTACGTGCCGTCGCGTTTGATGATGGAGGGCCCTTCGCATATGGTGCCTTGCATCAGCTCCCACGGGTCGGTGGCCCGGATGCATTCGGTCAGGGTGTTTTCCTTGATGCTCATCAGGTCCTTCTCCATCTCGGCCACCCAGATGACGTTCCCGCCGGTGAAGCGCACCATGTAGAGGTAGGGGGTGCCGTCATCGTCGATGAACAGGTGCGGGTCTATGTTCTTCTCGTTGGGTGTCAGCGGCTTTCTCACCGGCTGTTTGAAGGGGCCTTGGGGACTGTCGGAGGTGGCCACGCACACGTGCTCGTCTATGACGTAGAACATATAGAATTTTCCTTCGTGTTCATATACTTCGGCCGCCCACCAGGTGTTCTTGTCCGAACCCCATGAGTCGGTATTCTGCATGGCACGGTGTTCTACCCAGTGCTCCAGGTCGGTGGAGGTGTAGACGGGGAATCCGGTGGCATACTGTGTGCCGTAGGCATAGTAGGTGCCTTCGTGGTAGAAGCAGTACGGGTCGGCTATCAGCAGCCGGTCTCCGGTCTGTTGGAATTGGGTAGGGGCGTCTTCCTTGCGGGGTGTGGCGGTGATGGTCACGGGTTCCGAGCGGTGGCCGTAATTGTCTATGGCGGTGGCGCTGATGCGGTAGGTGCCATAGTCGGTTACTTTGATGAGCAGCTCGTTTTCGTTGAGCACGTTTTGGGTCTCGGCCTCGTTCTCGTCTCCTGCTTCCGGCCACCAGGCCACTTCTGTTATGGTGGCGGATGCGGGCAGGGTCCACGACAGTTGAATCTCGTTGGCCAGGTAGGTGGTCGTTGCCCTGAGGTTGGTCACGGGGGGTACGGTCGTAGTCTCGGTCTTCCCGTTGTCGTCTTCTTCCGGAGTGCCGGACAGTTCGGGCGTGTCGTCTCCGCAAGCGCAGGCCAGGAACGATACGGCTAGCGCGAGCAGCGTTTCGGATATTTCTTTCAGATGAAGTCTCATGTTTTTCTATCGGATTGTTTTTTTGTTGTTGTTAATCAGTTGAATATAGGCATCACGGCTTCCGATGACGGAACGCCTCCCTCTATGTATGGCCATCCGTCTTCGGTCCACTGCAGGCGGTCCAGCAGCACGGCGCGTATCTCGGCGCCCGGCATGGGACGGCCGTGGTAAATCATCCATTCGTTTCCGGCGTCGTCCAGCAGAATCTGCGAGTTGTGTCCGGGGCCTACCCACTTGTCGTTCTTGTTCACCACCAGTTCGTATTTGTTGTCAAGCATCTTGCCTCCGCTCTTGTCCACATAGGGGCCGAAGAGGTCGGTGGAGCGTCCCACCACCACACGATATGAGCTGTCCTCGCCGTCGCAGCAGCTGCCTACGGAAGCCATCAGGTAGTAATAGCCGTCTTTCTTGTAGATGCAGGTGGCCTCGAACTGCGAGCCAGCCACTTTCTGCAGCAGGGTGGGGTTGCCGTCGGTGTCCTTGCGTACGGACAGGCCGTCGTCGGTCAGTTCGGTCACATAGATGCCGTGGAAGCTGCCCCAGAACATATACTTCTTGCCGTTCTCTTCCCAGTAGAAGGGGTCTATGGAGTTGAGCACGCCCAGGTCGTCGTACGTAATGAGCGGCTTTCCGCTGTCGGTGAACGGTCCGGCGGGAGAGTCGCCCGTGGCCACGCCTATTGAGCTGCCTTCCAGTCCGCCCCAGGAGGATACGGAGAAGTAGACATAATATTTCCCGTTGATGTAGCGTGCCTCAGGTGCCCACAGGTCGCTCTTGCTCAGGTCGGTCCAGCTCAGATAGTTGTTCTGTATTACGCGGCTCACGTATTCCCATTCCATCAGGTTGGACGAGCGGTAGATACCCATGCCGCCGTTTCCGCCGCTGCCTTCGGTGCAGTAGAGGTAGAAGTTGCCGTCAGGGGCCTGGAGCACGGTGGGGTCTGGACAGTTGTTGTTCAGCACCGGATTGGTGTAGACTTGTTTGAACGCCACATAGTAGATGTCGCCCGTACACATCACTCCTTCGTCTGTAGGCTCTCCAAAGGTCACCGGAAGCAGGTAGGTGGCCGTGGCGTCCAGTCCTTCCCTGAACACGGTAAAGTGGCCAATCTTCTCTTGGTCGCCCGTGGAGTAGCTTATGCCTTCTCCCAGGTCGTAGCTGCCTTCCGGCAGCAGGATGTGCGAGGTATGGTTTTCTTGGTTATACTGGTTTACCTGTTCCGCCGCGTTGTCGGGCACGGTTAGCGGGCAGACAAAGTCTGTCAGGCTGCCGGCAGCCGCTCCGCCTTTATTATAGGTGAAGCGTGTGGGGACCTCCACTTCCGTAGCCGCATTGGGAAGTCCTATGGTCGGTGCCGCCGCATAGGGCGGAAGGTCAAATTCCAACGTGGGATAGTTAAGCTCAATGGTCAGTATCAGCTCGTCTCTGGTGGCGGATATTTTGGCATCCTTACTTTCGAGGGTCATGGCTATGGCATAGCGTGCTCTCGTCTTCTTCATTTCACTGAATACTTCAGAAGGGGTCAGGCTGAGAGCCACGTTCTGTTGTGTCTCGCCCTCGGCCAGTGTCACCTCTTTGGGGTCTAAGGTATAGAACTGCGAGGGCAGCAGTGTGTAAGTGACGTTTTTGCCTTCGTTGTAGCGGCGCATGTCTTCCTCGTCCCAAAGGGCGAGGCTGGCGGTGAGCTGCCCGGCGGTGTTCGTTCCCTGGCGTTCCACGGTGATGTCGTAGCCGAACGTCTCGTCGGAACTTTCCATTTCCATTTTTACTTGGTTGTAGGGAGACAGTTGTAGGGTCTGTACCGTCTGGGTTCCGCCTCCTTGAGGTTCTTCCAGAGGCTTGTCGTCTGATCCGCAGGACGCAGCCAGTACGGCCATCAGCATCCACCTCAGGTGCGATGTCAGTTTTCTGAAATCTGTGTTCATAGATGTTTTTTGTTTTTGAATTAATAAATAGGTAAGATTAGATAGATAATGTGTTGTGTGCACGTACACGCTCTTTTTAATAAAAAGAGCCCCAGGTTGTCCTTACACCATCTCCATGAGGCCGGCTTTTGGAACCTGTGCGTTTCATCTTTTGCAAAAATAGTGATTTCTCCTGTCGCTGTGTCATCGAAAATATTAAAATATGTAAAACGTCCTGCCGCTTTCCTCCGTTTCCCTTTTGCGGGAACCATGTGCCGTGCCTTGTCCGTGCCTGCCGCCGCATGTCCCGTGCAGTGGCAGATGTGCCGCTACGTCTTGACCGGAAGCCTTGTTGGAAAGGTAGCTCCCTTTGTTGATGTAATGTGTTGATATACAGTGTTTCCTGTGAATGGGTCCACCGCTTGCTGTCATTGGGTTCGCAGGAAGCTGTGAGTGGGTTCGCAGCATGGTATGATTGGGTTCACAGGAAGGGGTGGTTGGGTTTGCCGCAAAACCATTATATTTGCATGGTAAAAACAGACGATAACCAACTTGCTTACTGATGAAAAAGACAATGATGATGCTGTCCTTGCTTTTTGTCCTCGCGGCATGTGGCATACAGGACACTACGGAAGACAATGGAACTGTTCGCTTTCAGGAAACAGACCAAGTGAAGATAGACGACCCCTTCTGGAGTCCCCGGCTGCAGCAGTGGGCTACGGTGACAGCCAACGATGTGTTGGACAAGTTCGAGGGCAAGGTACCCGGAAGTCAGGACAGAAACACCTTCGAGAACTTTGACCGCGTGGCGTGTGGCGAACGCGATTCGGGCTGGCATGCGGGCATGCCCTGGTTCGACGGACTGGTGTACGAGACACTTCGCGGACTGGCAGACTTGCTGGTGCAGTATCCTGACACCGCTTTGGAGAACCGCCTAGACGGATACATAGAGCGTATCGCCGCAGCACAGGCGTCGGAAGACAGCGGCTATATAAACACATATGCCCAGCTGGTGGAAAACACGCACCGGTGGGGAGAGAACGGCGGACTGTTGCGCTGGATGCACGATGTGTACAATTCGGGTATGCTGGTGGAGGCTGGGGTGCATTACTATAAGGCCACCGGGAAGACCCGGTTGCTGGAAGTGGCCACCCGTCTGGCCAACCTGATGTGTGACTACATGGGACCCGAGCCGAAGCATAACATCGTCCCCGCCCGTTCCGGACCCGAGGAGGCACTGGTGAAGTTGTACCGGCTGTACAAGGACTGTCCGGAACTGGAGGACAAGGTGGAAGTGCCCGTAGACGCACCGGCCTATCTCGCGTTGGCCGAATTCTGGATAGAGAACCGTGGGCACCACTGCGGACTGCCGCTGTGGGGTACTTGGGGCAACGAGGCTGCAGAGCGATGGATAAAGGAGAACCGCTATGCCGATTCCAAGTATGGGGCTCACTCCCGTCCCTCCTTCGGCCCTTATGCCCAGGATTCCATTCCCGTGTTCCGGCAGCAGACCATTGAGGGACATGCTGTGCGCGCTACCCTGCTGATGACCGGTGTGGCCGCTGCCGCCATTGAGAACCGCAATCCGCAATACATTGCCGCCGCCACCCGCCTGTGGGAGAACATGGCCGGACGGCGCATGTTTGTCACCGGAGGGGTGGGAGCCGTGCACTTTGATGAGAAATTCGGTCCCGACTACTATTTGCCTGCCGATGCCTACCTGGAGACCTGCGCGGCCGTGGGTGTGGCTTTCTATAGCCAGAAGATGAACGAGCTGACAGGTGCCCCCCGGTATATGGACGAACTGGAACGCGCACTGTACAACAATGTGCTGACTGGCATATCGCTTGACGGCACACGCTACACCTACCAGAACCCGCTGAACGCGGAACATCATGCCCGGTGGACATGGCATGGGTGCCCGTGCTGCCCGCCCATGTTTCTGAAGCTGATGTCTGCCATGCCCGGATTCATTTATGCCCGTCAGGCCGACCGCCTGTTTGTCAACCTTTTTATAGGCAGCGAGACCACAGTCTCTTTGCTCTCTGGAAAAGTACATTTGAGGCAGAGCACCGGTTATCCGTGGAACGGAAACGTAAGCTTTACGGTAAGTCCTGCGGCAGACAAGACGCGGTTTACGCTGAGCATACGTATTCCCGGATGGGCACGCTCGGTGGAGAATCCGTTCGGACTGTATCGGTCGGCCGTCAAAGAAGCTATAGTGCTGAAGGTGAATGGAGAACCAGTGCCGGTAAATACGGCCGACGGATACGCCGACATCTTCCGCGAATGGAGCGGAGGCGACAAGGTGGAACTGGTGTTGCCCGTACAGCCCCGTGTCATCACTGCCAGTCCGGCTGTGGAGCAGCTTGACGGACAGGCTGCACTGGCTGCCGGACCGCTGGTCTATTGTCTTGAGTCGTGTGACAATGTCGGACTGGATCACGCCCGTCTTGATACGCTGGCCGTACCGGAAGCTCTGTCCTGTCCCGACCTGCTTGGAGGCATCCGCACCATAATGTGCGTTCAGGGCTGTGACACCTTGACTGCCATACCTTACTATGCCGTAGGCAACCGTGATGCGGGAGCCGCTTACAAAGTGTGGATTCCGGTGAAGTGAAAGGACTGGTTCCAAAGTAAAAATCGGACAGCTTACAGTCTCATTTGGAAGAAAGCGCGTATCTTTGTGCCATCATTTGTAAGAGAAACTATGTACGACATCAATCAGATACGCGCCGATTTCCCCATTCTGGGCCGCACCGTCTACAACAAGCCCTTGGTTTATCTGGACAACGGCGCCACGACGCAGAAACCCCGCTGTGTGGTCGAAGCCATCACCAACGAATACTACAACACCAACGCCAACGTGCACCGCGGCGTGCACTTCCTCTCCCAGCAGGCTACCGAGCTGCACGAGGCGAGCCGCGAGACAGTGCGCCGCTTCATCAACGCTCGCTCCACTAACGAAATCGTTTTCACCCGTGGCACCACGGAGAGCATCAACCTGCTGGCCGCCACCTTCTGCCAGTCTCAGATGCAGGAGGGCGACGAGGTGATGGTCAGCGTGATGGAGCACCACAGCAACATCGTGCCCTGGCAACTCCAGGCCCTGCTGCGGGGCATCGTCCTGCGCGTCATCCCTATGGACGACCAAGGCAACCTGCTGTTGGATGAATACGAGAAACTCTTCTCCCCGAAGACGAAGTTGGTCAGCATCGCCCACGTCAGCAACGTGCTGGGCACGGTCAATCCCGTCCAGGAGATGATACGCACCGCCCACGCCCACGGCGTGCCCGTGCTGGTGGACGGCGCGCAGAGCATCCCCCACCTGCCGGTGGACGTGCAGGCGCTGGACGCCGACTTCTATGTCTTCTCCGGCCACAAGGTCTATGGTCCCACGGGCGTGGGCGTGCTCTATGGCAAGGAGGACTGGCTGGACCGTTTGCCCCCCTATCAGGGCGGCGGCGAGATGATTCAGCACGTGTCGTTCGAGAAGACCACGTTCAACGAACTGCCCTTCAAGTTCGAGGCCGGCACGCCGGACTACATCGGCACCACGGGCCTGGCCCGCGCGCTGGACTATGTATCCGCCCTCGGCATGGACTCCATCGCCGCCTACGAGCATGACCTGACCCAGTATGCCCTGCAACGGCTGACGGAAATCCCCGGTATGCGCATCTTCGGCCAGGCACCGCAACGCGGCGGGGTCATCTCCTTCCTGGTGGGGGACATCCATCCCTTCGACCTGGGCACGCTGCTGGACCGCCTGGGCATCGCCGTGCGCACGGGCCATCACTGCGCCCAGCCGCTGATGACGCGCCTGGGCATTGAGGGCACGGTGCGCGCCTCGTTCGGCCTGTATAATACGAAGGAAGAGGTGGACGTGTTGGCGGCGGGGATTGAAAGAGTGAGGAAGATGTTCTGAATAAAAGAACCATGAAATTCCTATTGATTCTATATATGCAACCTGGCGGCATCCATTCTCAAGCCGCTGCTCTGCCGACACCCTCCCTCTCCGCCTGGCCTACGGCCTGCTCGTCATCCCCGTGCAGATAGACGGACAGGAACACCACTTCAACCTCCTTGACACGGGCAGCACCCCCTTGTTTGTCCCCAATGAATCCGCCTTCCGCCAGTTACAGACCCGCTTTGTTCCGTCAGAGTGGGGAGGAAGGATAGCCGACGACGCTACCGGCAGCGAAGCCATCGCTCTGGGCGGAGCCGTCCCGTAAGACTCACTGTGGCGGGTGGGACATACGGTGTTCACAGGCGTGTCGTCCGTGGCTGGCGGGCAAGCTCCATACATGTCCCCTCCCTGTGCGCGGCCTTTTTTCCCGTTCCCCTTCGTCACATAGCCCGCCACGCTCCTCATGACAACGGGAAAATATTTTCGGAAAAACCTCTCAAAACAGTGCTTTTCCTATGTATAAAAACAGAACAGGACACTTTCAAATGGGCAGACTATACGTCTGCTTGATTTCTTCCATCACAAAAATGCTTTGCAGAATGCCGATGCATTCTTCCGCATTCAACATCTCGACAATGAAGTTCTTGTAATGCTCCATGCTCTGCGCATATATTTTCAGCATGAAGTCATATTCGCCGGAAATGTTGTAGCATTCGGTGATGTCTTCTATTTTCGACACAGTTTCAATGAACCTGTTGCGGTTCTCCCGGCTGTGCTGCGTCAGTCTGACGTTGCAGAACACGATAAAACCCTTGTTCAATTTTGAGTTGGAAAGGATAGCCGCATACTTTCTTATATACCCTTCCTTTTCCAACCGTTTGATACGTTCAGTCACCGGAGTGGCCGACAGATTCACCAACCGTGCCAGTTCTTTGACGGGACGGTTGGAGTTTTCTTGCAGCAGTTTGAGCAGTTTAATGTCTATGGCATCAAGTGTTTCCATTGAAAAAAACTATTTGAGGATGGTTTTGAACGCAAAAATAGTAATAACACTCAATAAAAGGTGTCAAAATAGTGGTTTTAACCAAATGTTATCATAATATCTTTATTTTATACCAAACATGTTACCTTTGCGCAAGAAGTTTCACTGTTACATACTATCAAATATGGAGAAATATAAGTCAGGGACTGTTTGCATCCAGTCGGGGTGGCGTCCTGCAAATGGAGCGCCAAGAGTATTGCCCATTTATCAGAGCACGACGTTCAAGTATGAATCCACCGAACAGATGGCGCGCCTGTTCGATTTGCAGGAAGACGGCTTCTATTATAGCCGCCTGCAAAACCCGACCAACGAATATGTAGCCGCCAAGATAGCCGAACTGGAAGGGGGCGTTGCCGCCATGCTGACATCCAGCGGGCAGGCTGCCGTGTTTTATTCCGTCATGACCCTCTGTTTGGCGGGAGACCATATTGTCAGTTCTTCTTCTTTATACGGAGGAACTTACAACCTGTTCGCGCAGACATTGAAGAAAATGGGCATTGAAGTTACCTTTATAGACCAGAATGCTGACGAGAACGACATAGCCCGCAGTTTCAGGCCGAACACCAAACTGCTGTTTGGCGAAACGCTCTCTAATCCATTGCTGAATGTGCTCGACATTGAGAAATTCGCGAGGATAGCCCAGAGGCAAGGCGTTCCCCTCATCGTGGACAACACATTTGCCACGCCCATCCATTGCCGTCCTTTTGAATGGGGTGCGGATATTGTGGTTCATTCCACCACCAAATACATGGACGGCCATGCCGTATGCCTGGGAGGCGCCATAGTGGATAGCGGCAACTTTGACTGGAATGCCTGTCCGGACAAATACCCGGGAATCACCCGTCCGGACGAATCCTACCACGGTTTGGTGTTCTCCGAACAGTATGGGAAGAAAGCCTATATCGCCAAAACGACCATGCAGTTGATGCGGGATTTGGGTGCATCCCAGGCGCCGATGAACGCTTTTCTGCTGAATCTCGGGTTGGAAACCCTGCACCTGCGGATGCCGCGCCACTGTGAGAATGCGCTGAAAGTGGCTCAATTCCTGCAAACATGTCCGCAAGTGGCGTGGGTGAATTTTCCGCAACTGCCCGACAATCCCAATTATCCTCTTTATCAAAAATACATGCCCGACGGCACGTGTGGCGTGTTGTCCTTCGGACTCAAGGGGAATAAGGAAGAAACCATACGGTTCATGGACCGGCTTAGGCTGATAGCCATTGTCACGCACGTGGCAGATGCCCGCAGCTCCATCCTGCACCCGGCGAGCCACACCCATCGGCAACTATCGGAAGAACAGTTGCGTGAAGCCGGGGTAAGGCCAGACCTGATGCGCTTGTCCGTAGGGCTGGAAGACGCTTCAGACCTCATCAATGACATCAAACAAGCATTGGAATCAATTAAAAAATGAACAAAAGCCATGGAAAGAATCATTCCCTACAATGAAGGGGGCTATATGATACGCCCAATGAAAGAAAGCGACAACAACCAGATTGCGTCGTTGGTGAGATGCGTAGTGGATGAATTCGGAGCGTCGCGCACCAACAGTGTGTATGACGATCCCGCTACTGACCATGTATACAGTATGTTTCAAGGAAAAAACGCCGAATACTGGGTAATAGAGCACGAAGGCAAAGTAGTGGGAGGATGCGGTTTCTATCCTACAGGAGGATTGCCGGACGGTTGTGCCGAAATGGTGAAGTTCTACCTGCTGCCGGTGGCGCGCGGCAGGCATTTGGGCGCGCGGATTTTCGATATGGTAGCCGAGCGTGCAAAGAATGCCGGCTATACCAGCCTTTACCTGGAAACCGTTCCGTTGTTTGCCAGGGCTGTCGCCATGTATCAGGAACGTGGCTTCCACTTCCTTCCAGTTGCCATCGGGAATACAGGACACTCGGCTCCCAGTATCTTCATGAGCAAATCTTTGTGAGAATAATCTGTTTATAAATAAAAAAGAATATGGAAATAAAACAACTGGATGAAGACTTTGCCGTGTGCAAGGTAAGTGATTACTCCCAGGTGGATTGGGAAAGACCTTTTTGTTTCACGGGAAAAACCGATGAAGAGAACTCCTTGGTATGCTCTGTTGATGCTGTCCCGGCGAATGCCACTGCCTGCGACAGGGGATGGAAAGCCTTTCGCATTCAAGGTGTGCTGGACTTCTCTTTAATCGGCATATTGGCGGAACTGTCAACCCTGTTGGCAAATAACGGCATCGGCCTCTTTGCCATTTCGACGTATAATACAGATTATATCCTGATAAAACAGGAAAACTTCGGAAGGGCGATAACTCTCTTGTCGGAAGCCGGTCATCATATCGTTTCAAGATGAAGCCTGTCAAAGTCCCTACCGACCTGCTTTCCGAACCGTTCAACAACAAGGCCTTATGCATGAACGGGCTTTCAGTCGTGGATTCCTGCTATTACGACAGGACCACGACCGGCTCCATGTATCTGGAAGAACATGTTATCTTTTACGTGCTGAAGGGGAAGGCTACGCTGTATTATGGCAAACAGGCATATACGGTCGGGCAGGATGAATTCATCCTACTGAAGCGTGCCACTATGTATCCCTTCATTAAAGAAGGCATCGCACAAGGCTGCACATCCACGTTTCACGGCATTCTTTTCTGCCTGAAAGATGAATTGTTGGCCGACTTCATAAGGATGGCCCGTATTCATCCGAAGGCATCGGTGTCCTATGAGCCGGTAACGAAGAAAGCCACCGGACGTCTGAAAGCGTTTACCCGATCACTGATTCCGTATTTTGAAGAAGAGGAAAACATAGACAATGGACTGCTGAGGTTGAAAATAATGGAACTTCTTTACGACGTGATGCACACCGATGCCGGGGTGTGGCAGCAAATCATGGCATTAGGTTGTCCGTCGCGCAAGGATATCGCAAAGGTGCTCGAAGATAATTTCTTAAATCCCATATCCGTTCCGGAATTGGCCTATCTTTCCGGAAGAAGCCTTTCGGGTTTTAAGCGGGAGTTCCAGTCGCTTTACCACATGCCGCCCACCCTCTGGATACGAAAACGGTGGCTTGAATATGCCTTGCGTTTGCTTAAAACGACCGCATCGTCTGTGGCCGATGTCTGTTATGCCTCCGGTTTTGAAAATCCTACCCATTTCACCCGCCTGTTCAAGGGGGAGTTCGGTATGCCTCCGTCACAGGTGGAACATACCTCCAACGGCTGATTGAGCCATTCGGAAAGGTCTTTTTGGACCATACGGAAAGGCGGGGCGCACATTCGCTGTCTATCTTTGCAATATTCATTCGATAACGCATTAAAGATTACAGCCTATGGATATGTTTCAAGTATATCAACCGTTTGACATACGGATAGTCAAAGGTGTAAGGTGCTACGTGTTCGATGATAAAGGGACGCGTTATCTTGATTTATATGGTGGGCACGCTGTCATTCAGATAGGCCATTCCCATCCGTATTATAATCAAAAAATGATTGAACAACTCCACCGCTTGGCTTTCTATTCCAATTCGGTCATCAACGAAGAACAGCATAAGTTCATCAAGAAGCTGGAAACGCAATGCGGCTATCCGGACTATTCCGTCTTTCTTGTCAATTCGGGTGCGGAAGCTGTGGAAAACGCACTAAAGCTGGCTTCGTTTCATACCGGACGGAAACGGGTGCTGGCTTTTCGGAAGGCATTTCACGGCAGGACTTCTCTTGCGGTACAGGCCAGCGACTTCCCGGCTTTCAGAGCACCGATAAACCAATCGGATAACGTGACTTTTGTTCCGTTGAACGACCGGGAAGCCGTTCAGGAGGAACTGGCGAAGGAAGAATATGCCGCCGTTATCTTCGAAGGCATCCAGGGCCTGGGCGGGATAAATGTGCCGGACGACGGTTTCCTGCGCTGGCTTCGGGAGGAATGTACCCGTAGGGGAACTGTCCTTGTGGCAGACGAAATACAGTCGGGTTACGGCAGGAGCGGCCGGTTCTTCGCCCACCAATACGCCCATATCAAGGCAGATATTGTAGCCGTAGCGAAAGGCATTGCCAACGGATTCCCCATGGCTGCCATCCTTGTGCATCCGATGTTCAAAGCGGTGAAGGGACAGTTGGGGACGACTTTTGGCGGGAATCACCTGGCCTGTGCAGCCGCCTCTGCAGTACTTGACGTCATGCAGGATGAGCATCTGGTGGAAAATGCGGAGAAGGTGGGCACTTACCTGATTCATGCGTTGAAGACGATGCCCGGTATCAGGGAAGTGCGCGGGCGTGGACTGATGATAGGATTGGAGTTCGACTTCCCTGTCAAGCAACTGCGTGAAAGCCTGCTCTACGACTACCACATCTTCACCGGCATTTCCGGGACGAACGTCATCCGACTTTTGCCTCCGCTTACGCTCACTACGGAACAGGCGGACGATTTCATAAGCGCATTAAAAAAGGCAATGGAACAAATTAAAACAAGCATACAACAATGAAGAAGCACAATTTTTACGCAGGCCCGGTCGTATTGCCGGTGTCGGCAGTCGAGAATACAGCAAAGGCCGTACTTGATTTCAACGGTATCGGCATGTCGCTCATGGAGATAAGCCACCGTTCCAAGGAGTTCCAGTCGGTCATGGATGAGGCTCAGGCTCTTTTCAAGGAACTGCTGAATGTACCGGACGGCTATTCCGTTCTTTTCATGGGCGGAGGGGCAAGCACACAATTTGCGCTTATTCCTCTTAATCTGCTTGAAAGGAAAGCCGCCTACCTTGACACAGGCGTTTGGGCAAGCAAAGCCATTGCTGAAGCGGAAGTCTTCGGAGAGGTTGAAGTTGTTGCTTCATCAAAAGATGCAAAATACAGCTTCATCCCGAAGGGGTATTCCATTCCGGAAGACGCCGACTATTTCCACATCACGACCAACAACACCATCTACGGCACCCAGCTGCACCACGACATAGATTCTCCAGTTCCCCTGGTGGCAGACATGTCGTCCGACATTTTCTCGCGGGTGATAGACGTTTCCAAGTACGGTCTGATTTACGGAGGCGCGCAGAAAAACCTGTCGCAGGCAGGCGTGACGTTTGTGTTGGTCAAAGACGAACTGCTCGGGAAAGTATCACGTCGCATTCCGAAAATCTTCGACTATCGCAACCACATCGACAAAGGTTCGATGTATAACACGCCTCCGGTTCTGCCCATCTACACGGCTCTTGAAACCATGCATTGGATAAAAGCTAATGGAGGTGTGGCTGAAATGGAACGCCGGAGCAAGCAGAAAGCCAATCTTCTTTATGATGAGATTGACCGCAATCCGCTGTTTAGGGGCACTGCGGTCAAGGAGGACCGTTCGTATATGAATGTCTGCTTTGTCATGGCTGACGGTTATGAGGACAAAGCCGATGAATTTCTCTCATTTGCGCTCTCGAAAGGAATTGTCGGAGTGAAAGGACACCGTCTGGCCGGAGGCTTACGTGCTTCGCTTTACAATGCACTTCCGATAGAAAGTGTGATGGAGTTGGTCAATACAATGCAAGAGTTTGAACGGCTCGTGATGAAAAACAAATGATCTGATAAAAATAGTCAAGGCTGTAGCAAACTGCAACAATCCGGTCATTCTTGCAGCGGTCTCGGCTGATCTTGGCGAGGCCATAGTCGGCATAAACGGGAATGAAATTAAACTGTTGATGGCAGAGCGTGGTAAATAACGGATTTATGGTTACAATAATTCAATACAGTGATGAACCCGATATATATGGTTGGATAACAGTCATTGATCGAGTTGAGTCTGAATGAATGTCTGCAATCGCCCATCTGTCGTTTGTTTGATGTCTTCGGTCCTATATGCAGATGATGTCAGGCATACACTTTCCCCTGAACATTCCTGATGTCTTTGGCAGATATCCATATACTCATATAATTTATGGTACAACTCGTAAATAATAATCAGAACTTTCATATACTGACACACCATGGAGAAAGACAACACTATATTTGACCTTATTGAACTGGAACATCAGCGGCAAAAGAAAGGCATTGAACTTATCGCATCTGAAAATTTCGTAAGTGCGGAAGTCATGGCCGCTATGGGTACATGTCTTACGAATAAATACGCCGAAGGTTATTCCGGCCGTCGTTATTATGGAGGCTGTGAAATTGTGGATCAAGTTGAACAACTTGCCATAGACCGCATCAAGAAACTGTTTGGGGCAGAATATGCCAATGTTCAGCCTCATTCCGGCGCACAGGCAAATATGGCAGTTTTCATGGCATGTATGAATCCGGGAGATACTTTCATGGGGTTCAATCTTTCACACGGCGGCCATTTGACGCACGGTAGTCCGGTCAATTTCTCTGGGCTGATGTATCATGCTGTCGGATACAACGTTGATAAAGATACCGGTCTGATTGATTATGGCCAAATGGAAGCCGAGGCATGGAGGGTAAAACCCAAATTGATTATTGGAGGTGCAAGCGCATATTCCCGTGAATGGGATTATGCCCGGATGCGGGAGATTGCGGATAACGTCGGTGCACTGCTTATGATTGACATGGCTCATCCTGCCGGACTGATAGCAGCGGGCTTGCTTGACAATCCTGTGAATCATGCCCACATCGTAACATCGACAACTCATAAAACTTTGCGCGGACCACGTGGCGGTTTCATTCTTTTGGGCAAAGACTTTGAAAATCCTTGGGGTAAAAGGAACAATAAAGGAGAGATTCGCATGATGAGTTCCTTGCTTGACTCTGCCGTATTCCCCGGGATGCAAGGTGGCCCGCTTGAACATGTCATTGCAAGTAAGGCTGTAGCATTCCATGAAGCCTTGCAGCCCGAATTCAAGACATATCAGATACAGGTAAGAAACAACGCCCGGACGATGTCAAAAGCGTTTGTCGAACTGGGATATGACGTTGTTTCGGGTGGCACTGATAACCACTGCTTCCTTATTGACCTGCGTTCCAAATTCCCCGAGTTGACGGGAAGACAGGCAGAAAAAACACTTGCCGAGGCGGATATCACCGTAAACAAGAACATGGTTCCGTTTGACACCCGTTCTCCATTCCTGACTTCAGGAATACGTATCGGTACACCTGCGATAACCACCCGGGGAACAGACGAAACGTTAATGAGAGAAATTGCTGAAATAATTGACCGTGTCTTGTCCCATCCTGAAGATAAAAAAACAATTGCCGATGTGCGTAATAACATCAATTCAGTAATGATGCAGTACCCTATATTTGCATGGTAGGATAATAAAAGAAGCAATACCTTGGTTATGCCCGCAACGAAAACCGTTTCAAATGCGGCAGGTGGCGCAGGCTGTTCCCCATCAGCCATGCCATTGTGTCGGAAATGGTGGTAACGGACATCGTACTTCTGTTACCGACATCCCCATCCGCGAGGATTTGGGGGGATTGCAAATTATCAAGCAGGACGAGTCGTTGGAAAAGGCGATTGGAAAGTTGCGGAAGATGCAAGGGGAATAAAGCGTTCCTGTCAGCGTCTCGCTCCCCGTCTTGCCTTGACGTAATCCGCTACGCCTTCGGCAAAACGTGGAGCTATCCACTTGACATAAACAGGCAATCTGCCTGAAGTCTAATGACCGATTTAGTTCCTTGAATAAGGACATATAGTTTGCTTCAATCCCACTAATTTTGCTTGCTTTTGGAAAAGAAAAATCCCCGAACTTCTCTGAAGTTCAGGGATTCATATCCTTTTGCCTTCTTAAAAAGTGGTGCCACCAGGAATCGTAATCTAACGATAAGTGGCTGAATATCTTTGATGTATCTTTTAGCTAAAGACGTAATCTCCCGCTATTGCTCCACCGGAGGCTTGCTGTATTTTGCAGTGTCTTGCGGAGCCGATTTCCTATTACTCTACAAAGGTAATGCTTTATTTTGAAATACAAGCAGATGACTTGTGTTTTTGCTCCACCTCGGTGTGGGATTCACCTTCCTCCCCCAATTAGGGTTATGACACTGGCTTTTTCAGTTTAATCCATAAACGTAATATGGAAATTCCTTTGACTTGTTAAACAATATATCTGCGACCATTTTTAGATACAGCCATTTATTATTATAAAACGCTAAATATACATTTTGAAATTTAATATTGTAATATTTCTACGGAAACAGTTATTATAACTTGCTTTGATAAGGTTTTATTTTTACTTTTGCATCATATAACAGATAAATTCAACGAATATGATAGCAGAATTCACCATTGAAAATTTTTTCTCAATAAAGTCTCCACAAAAGATAAGCTTTGAACCTTCATCAGATAATTTTATGTCTGACGAATATTCATATGAAGTTAAGGATGGGGTAAGATTGTTGAAATTGGGCATCATCTATGGTGCAAATGCTTCCGGCAAAACCAATATCTTGAATGCTGTGGAATTTTTCAGAATGCTCGTTCTTAGGATGCCCAAAGACCGAAATGAGAAAACCGGGGTCGTTCCTTTTATGCTGGATGACACATCAAGGAATGAAAGAACGAAGATGTCTATGGTATTCTATATTAATAAGTCGAAGTATATCCTTACTTTTGAATTAGACGCAAAATATATCTATTCTGAGACATTGGTTGTTTACGATTCCATTCGTCCTACCAAATTGTATAGTCGTAATTATAATGCAACTACAGATTCCACAACAATAGATTTCGGTACAAACCTGAAAATGCCACGGAAGAGTCAGGATGTGATTTCCGGAAACACTATCAATAATTGCAGTGTGCTTGCCGCATTTGGTAAAAGTAATGTGGAACGTACCAAGTTGAATGATGTGTACGATTACTTTGCCAAACAAGTAAAAGATATATTGGCTCCTGGTATGCTACTTTCAGGATATGTAAAATCACAATTGGATAAAGATGAAACAGGCGATTTGAAGAAGTTCATTTTGAACTTTCTAAAAGCATCCGATTTCAACATAGAAGATGTCGTATTGCATGAAGAGGAAGAATTGATTACCCCTGAATTGGAGCAATTGATTCAAAATGCCCCTATTAATAATGAGGCAAAAGCTGAAATGCTTAGAAAAGGAAAAATCACAAATGCAGAATTGACATTCAAGCATAAGGTTGGCGGCAAACTATACGATTTGTCTGAAGAATATGAATCCAATGGTACGATGAGATTTTTGGGGATGGCAGTAATTCTGAATTTCTTGTTGAAGACCAACCGGTT
>CASFQC010000026.1 GCA_949296415.1 uncultured Bacteroides sp.
ATTATTTCATTAACTTGTTATTTGTCAGATATAAAGTTACGAAAAATACTTGTGATTACCTATCTTTTTTAGAACTTTATTATCCCGAACTCACGTATATGTTAATAATTTAGGGCGTATTCTTTGTTTGTGTATAAACATGTTAATAGAATAGGGCGAAAAGTCCGTTTTCAGCTTGCTGGTTATAGGTTGTCCGCTACCGGATGATGGTTGCCAGCCGGCTGTTGATACTATGCCCGGTTGCTGATGACAGGTTGTTTGTCCGTGTGTCATGTGATTTTCTCTGCCGGATAAGCTTTCTGTAGAATTTTTTCTTCTTTTTGGTTGGATTTTGTTGAGATGTGAAGTGTTAAAATCTGGCTTATACCTCTGTTATACATATATTTATGACGGAAAATCCTGCGTTTTTCCCCACTGTGCCTTCTGCCGGTCGGATTTATGCGCCGCATTTGCGTTAAACTTTGTAAAGTGTCATTTTGTAGAAGCTGCTTAAATGTAATATGGATACGAATTGTTAAAAACTAATCCGTTTAGTTTTAATTAACTATAAGTTGTAGTTGAGTAACTATAATATTTAGTTTATTTGCGCAGACAAAAAACCAAAAAGGAAAAACTGCAATGAAAAAGCTTACTGCAAAAGAGGAAGAGATTATGGGCTATTTCTGGGAAAAAGGCCCGTTGTTTGTCAAGGAGTTGCAGGCCTTCTATGCGGAACCGAGGCCGCACTTCAACACGCTGTCCACCATTGTGCGCGGACTGGAGGAGAAAGGCTTCCTGGGGCACGAAGTCTATGGCAACACCTACAGGTATCACGCGCTGATAAGTCGCGAAGACTTCAGCAACAGCGCGCTGCGGGGTGTGATAAACAAGTATTTCGGCAATTCCTACCTGAACGTGGTCTCCTCGCTGGTGCAGGAGGAGAAGCTTTCGGTAGAAGACCTGAAGGAACTCATCAGAATGGTGGAGGGAAAGCAATGAACAGGCTGATTATGGCACTGGCTGCAGCCATGTGTTGCGGCTTGCAGGCCTTTCCGCAGGACGGGAAAGCCAAACTGCTGATAGACACGCTGTTCTTCAGCGAGAAGCCTGTAGAGATGGACCGCCGTACTTACAGCATGAGCATCCTGCGCAACGCCGGGGGAGAGACGATGCTCTTCATCCCTTCGTTGGAGCTGGGCAAGGACAGCAGGCGTTACGCCATACCCAAAGAGCAGGTGCCCGGTGCCGACGAGTGGCTGGAACTTTCGAGGAAAAGCGGCAAGCGCGTCATGACGGCTACGGCCAATAAGCCGCTCAACATAAAGGAAGGCGACAGCATAGGCAGTTTCAGCGTGACGGACTGGGACGGCAACGTGTGGACAGACCGCAACACGTTGGGAAAGCCTTTGGTACTGAATTTCTGGTACACGGGCTGCGATCCCTGCATCAGGGAAATGCCCGAGCTGAGCACATGGACGGACATATGTCCCGACGTGAACTATCTGGCCGTAACCTGGGAGCGTGCCGCCGATGCAAGGAAGATAGTGGAAAGCCGTCATTTCCGTTTTGTGCAGGTGACGGACGAGATGGGGCTTTTCAGGAAATTCAATGTAGGTCCCATGCCGCTGACTGTGGTGGTGGACAAGGACGGCATCATACGCAAGATAGTGGAAGGCAGCAGCCGTCAGAAGCGCGACATGCTGTTGGAGTGCATCCGGCAGTTGGCCGGGTCGCCGGAGTGAATCTGTAAATGAACATCATTTTGCATAGCATATGGGAACATTTTTTGTCTATATAGTCAAGTGGGCTTTCAGCCTGGCGGCATTCTACCTGTTTTACCGCTTGTTGCTGAGCCGTGACACATTCCATAACTTCAACCGCGCGGCCCTGCTAGGCGTGCTGCTGCTGGCTGCCGTGGTGCCTCTGGTAGAAGTCAGTATAGAGCAGCCTACGGGCATGGGGCAGGCTATGCTGACGCTGGAAGAGTGGCTGGCACAGGCCGGTACGTCGCCTGCTCCTGTGGAGGAAGCGGAAGCCGTGTGGCCGTTGGTGTTGCTGGCGGTTTACGGTGCGGGGGTGCTTTTCTTTCTGGCGTTCAATGTTTGTTCGCTTTTCCGCCTGAGTCGGCTGTTGCGGGAGACGCGGCGCGAGGACATCCGCCGCTACCTGCCCGACGCACCCCGCGTGTTGCTGCTGGTGCATGAGCGGGACATCGCACCGTTCAGCTGGATGCGGTGCATCGTGGTCTCCCGTCGCGATCTGGAGGAAGACAGTCGTCCCATCCTGCTGCACGAGTTAGCGCACATCGCCCGTGGCCATTCATGGGACCTGCTTCTGGCCAACCTCTGCTGCCTGGTGCAGTGGTTCAATCCTGCCGCCTGGCTCTTGAAGCAGGAATTGCAGACGGTGCACGAGTACGAGGCCGACGAAGCGGTGCTCCGTGCCGGCGTCAATGCGAAGGAATATCAGCTATTATTAATAAAGAAAGCTGTTGGCACAAGGCTCTACTCTATGGCCAACAGCTTGAATCACAGTAAACTTAAAAAACGTATCACTATGATGATGAAAGAAAAATCAAGCAAGTGGGCGTGCGCGAAGTGTCTCTGCATGCTTCCGCTGGCAGCCGTAGCGGTTGCCGCTTTCGCCCGTCCCGAAGTATCGGGGGTAAGTAATCAGCTTTCCGACGCCAAAATTACGGATTTGGCGGCGATTGTGAAAGAAAAGCCGTTGGAAACTGCGCCTCAGGATTCCGTTTATAGCATGGTGAAACAGATGCCTGAATATCCCGGCGGTATGCAGGGCATGTTTCAGTTTTTAAAGGACAACCTGAAGTATCCGCAGGAGGCTAAAGACAAGGGAATACAAGGACGTGTCTTGCTCCAAATCACGGTGGACGCCACAGGCAAGGTGACCGACCCGAAAGTGGTGCGCGGCGTTGACCCGTTGCTGGATGCCGAGGCCATCCGTGTGGTGAAGCTCATGCCCCGCTGGACACCTGGTGTGCAGGACGGAAAGGCTGTGGATGTGCTTTACGTACTGCCCATTATGTTTTCGCTGGCCTAAGGATGATAAAGGCGTTTCTGGGAAATTGACTGTAAAAGTGGAATAAGCGTTTCTTTACTCTAATATGTATCCGCGCAGGTAGGCCAGTATTTCGGCCTCTTGTTCAGGGTGGAACCAGCGGATGTCCGCATCACGTTTGAACCACGTCATCTGCTTGCGCGAATAGATGCGTGAGTTCTGCTTGATTTTTTCGACGGCGAATGGCAGCGTCCATTCGCCGTCAATGTATTTGAACAGTTCTTTATAACCTACGGTGTTCAGGGAGTTCAAGGCGCGGTAAGGATACACCCGGCGGGCTTCCTCCAGCAGTCCGTCGGCCATCATCTGGTCCACACGGCGGTTGATGCGGTCGTAAAGCTCTTCTCTCGGACGGGTCAGTCCTACCTTGATGATGTGAAACGGACGCTTCTTGGGAGTCTGCATGCGGAAGGAGGTGTAGGTGCGTCCCGTCATATAGCAAATCTCCAACGCATGAATGACCCGTTTAGGGTTCTTCAGATCCACTATCCTGTAATATTCGGGATCAAGCAGGCGCAGTTCGGCACACAGGCGTTCCAGCCCCTCGCTTTCATAACGTCGGAGCAGCAGGTCGCGCGTGTCGGCATCGACCGTGGGTATGTCGTCAATGCCCTTGCATACGGCGTCCACATACATCATGGAACCTCCGGACAGCAGCACCACCTGATGGCTCTTGAAGAGGTCGGGCAGCAGCTTCATCACTTCCTCCTCATAGCGTGCCGCGCTGTAATAGTCGGTCAGCTGCAAGGTACCCACGAAGTAATGTCTTACGCGTGCCAGCTGTCCGGGAGTGGGGGCGGCTGTGCCAATCTTCAGGTCGGCGTACAGCTGTCGCGAGTCGGCCGAGACGATGCATGTGCTGAAGGCTTCCGCCAGCCGGAGGCTCAGTTCTGTCTTGCCTACGCCGGTAGGGCCTATGAGTGTGATGAGTGTGGGCATGGTGTTGTAGTGTGTGGTGGGGTAGTATGTGGTGGGGGATGTGTGGCCAGATATAAAAATGAGGGACGAAGCCGCGACGCTTGTCACGGGCGTGCCGTGACGGTGTCATTGCAGGCTTCGTCCCTCGTTCTTTTTTGTTCAGTATCTGTCTTCGTCGTAAGGGTTGCCTCCTCCGCCTTCGTCAAAGCCTTCGAATCCGTCTTTGTCAAAGTCGTCAAGGTTGTAATCCTGGTCGCCGTAGAAGTTCTCGTCCATGTCCATGGCCGATGAGGCGTTGTTCTTGTTCTTGGCTTCAAACTCGTCAAAGTCCATAAGCTGTTTCGGAGCCTCGCCTTCTTTTCTTGTGCATTTGGCACCTTTCATACGCTTTCCTGTGATGATTTCCTGAAGCTCTATGAAGAAGCAACGTTCCGTCATGTAGTCGAACACATATACCAGCTTCTGCTTTTCGTCTTCCACCAGCTCGTCTATGCGGGTGTCCTTCATCACCCAGCTGTCCATCTCAGGATTGTCGTCCATCTCCTCCAGTGTGACTTCCTTCTCGCGTTCCCAGTAGTCATCGCAGATGAAGAACGAGGTCATTTGGTCGTCGGTGTATCCTACAGACTTCAGGATAGCCTCGTGGAAGTCGTAGAATGTGGCTTCCGGGTCAATCTGTATTTCTCTGACAAAGTCATCCGCTTCATCGGAGACAAGTGTAAATCGGTATATCATGTTCAGTCTTCTTTGAGTGATTTGTTGGCGGGAATTATTCCCCGTTTTGAGTTCTTTATAAAGTCTACGATGTAAGTTATTTCCGGTGTCATTTCCATCTCGTCCTCTATTTTCTTCAGGGCATCGGTGGTGTTCATTCCGCTTTGGTAGATGATGCGGTAAGCGTTATGTATGGCTTCTATGGTCTCATTGGAGAAGTTGCGGCGGCGCAGTCCCACAATGTTGATGCCTGCATAACAGATGGGGTCACGTGCGGCGATGATGTATGGCGGGATGTCCTTGCTGAAGCGGCATCCGCCCTGTATCATACCATATCCTCCCACACGGCAGAATTGGTGCATCAGCACGTTGGCACTGATGATGGAACAGTCGTCTATGACTATTTCCCCGGCAAACTTTGTGCTGTTGCCTATGATGCAGCCATTTCCTATACGGGCGTCGTGTGCCACATGCACGCATTCCATCAGCAGGTTGTTGTTGCCCACTACGGTACGGCCTTTGGCTGCCGTGCCTCGGTTGATGGTGACATTTTCGCGGATAAGGTTGTTGTCTCCCACCTCGGCTGTGGTTTCTTCGCCACGGAACTTCAGGTCCTGCGGAACGGCCCCTATCACGGCTCCGGGGAAGATGGTGTTTCCATTGCCGATGCGGGCGCCGTACATGATGCTGGCGTGAGGCATGATTTTGTTGTTGTCGCCTATCACCACATTGCGGTCAATGAATACAAAAGGGCCGATTTCCACGTTGTTCCCGATTTTCGCGTCGGGATGAATATATGCTAAAGGACTAATCATATCGGTTGTGTAAATGAAAGTTTTAGGAATAAAAGAAAGAAGAATCCCTTTGCGTTCCCGATAGCATGGAAAGAGGACTCTTCATTCTTGGCTGTCTTCTATTTGTTTTTCACTATCTGTGCCATGAATTCGGCCTCGCACACCAGCTTCTCGCCCACGAATGCATATCCTTTCATGGTGGAGATACCGCGCCGGATGGGAGCCAGCAGCTCTACGCGGAACACCAGCGTGTCGCCCGGCACCACTTTCTGGCGGAACTTCACTCCGTCAATTTTCAGGAAATAGGTGGAGTAGCGTTCGGGCTCGTCTACCGAATTGAGTACCAGCAGTCCGCCCACCTGTGCCATGGTCTCCACCTGCAGCACACCCGGCATTACCGGTTCTTGCGGGAAGTGGCCTTGGAAGAAAGGTTCGTTGCTGGTTACGTTCTTCACGCCGACAATGTAGGTAGCGCCTATCTCTATCACCTTGTCTACCAGTTGGAACGGATAGCGGTGTGGCAGGAGCTCGCGTATGCGGTTCACGTCAAGAAGGGGCGGACGGTTGCAGTCGTACACCGGAGCCTGTACTTCGTGCAGTCTGATTTCCTTGCGCATGAGTCGGGCGAACTTGTTGTTTATGGTGTGTCCCGGACGGGTGGCTATGATGCGGCCTTTGATGGGTTTCCCTATCAGGGCCAGGTCGCCTATCACGTCCAGCAGTTTGTGGCGGGCGCATTCGTTGGGCCATACCAGCGGCTTGTGGTTGATATAACCCAGCTGTCTGGCATCCATGTGGGGCACTCCCATCACATCGGCCAGTTTGTCGAAGTTCTCCTGTGACATTTCGCGTTCGTAGATGACTATGGCGTTGTCCAGGTCGCCTCCTTTTATCAGGCCGGCCTGCAACAGGGGTTCTATCTCGCGCACGAAGACAAAGGTGCGGCTTGCCGCAATCTCGTCATTGAAGCGTGTCATGTCTTCCAGTGTGGCGAACTGGTTGGGTATGATGGTAGAGTCATAGGATATGAGCACGTTCAGGCTGAAGTTCTCGTCGGGCAGGACTATGATGGACGACCCGCTTTCCTCGTCGCGTACCTCTATCTTCGACTTGATGATGTAGAAGTCCTTCACTGCGTTCTGTTCCACGAGTCCCACTCGTTCTATCTCGTTTACGTAGTATTGCGCGCTTCCGTCAAGGATTGGGAATTCGGGACCGTTCACCTCCATCAGGCAGTTGTCTATACCCAGTGCGTAGAGGGCGGCCATGGCATGTTCTACGGTGCTTACTTTTACGCCGTTCTTCGACAGGACCGTACCCCGTGTGGTTTCTGTCACATTGTCGGCCACGGCCTCTATTACAGGCTGCCCTTCCAGGTCGGTGCGTTTTATCTTATAGCCGTGGTTTTCAGGCGCAGGATTGAACGTTACGGTCAGCTCCAAGCCTGTGTGAAGCCCCTTGCCGCTTAGCGAGAAGCTGTCTTTCAGTGTCTTTTGTTTCAGCATGTATGTATATTATTGCTTGTATGTGAGTGACTACTTGTTGTTTATCTGTTTCTTCAGCTCGTCCAGTTCTTTGCGCAGGGCGGCCATCTCAAGGTACATCTGAGGCAGCTTGCGTACGATGGCTTGCGACTTGAAGAAGGCTTTCTCCTCCATGGGCGGTGCTCCTATGAGGCGTTGGTCGCTTTTCACGCTACTGGGTACCCCCGACTGTGCGCCGAATACCACGCGGTCGCCTATCTTTATGTGTCCCGCTATGCCCACCTGGCCGCCGAACATGCACCATTCGCCCACTTTGGTGGAGCCGGCTATGCCTACCTGTGCGGCCATTACGGTGTGTTGTCCTATCTCGTCGTTGTGGGCTATCTGCACCAGATTGTCTATCTTCACGCCTTGGTGTACTATGGTCGCGCCCATGGTGGCGCGGTCTACGCAAGCGTTGGCTCCGACTTCCACGTCGTCTTCCAGAAGGGCTATGCCTATCTGCGGAATCTTGTCGTATCCGTGGGGGGTGGGGGCGAATCCGAATCCGTCGGCGCCGATTACCGCGCCCGAATGCAGCGTGCAGCGGTTGCCTATGCGGCAGTCATGATACACGGTAGCCGATGAGTAGAGCAGGCAGTCCTCGCCTATGCGTGCGTGTGTGCCTACATAAGAGTGGGGGTAGAGCTGTGTGCGCGCGCCTATCACGGCACCTTCGTCCACTACGGCGAAGGGGCCTATGTAGACATCTTCGCCTATCTGTGCCGATGGAGCTACGGAGGCCAGCGGGTCTATGCCTTTCTTGCGCGGCTTGCTCTGCTCGTACAGGTTGAGCAGCTGTGCCAGACTGTCGTAGGCGTTGTCCACACGGATAAGGGTGGCGCTTACAGGTTCTTCGGGTACGAAATCTTTATTGACCAGCACGATGCTTGACTGTGTGGTATATAGATAATGTATGTATTTGGGGTTGGAGAGGAAAGACAGTGCTCCCGGCACGCCTTCCTCTATTTTTGCAAAAGTATGTACTGTAGCGTTTTCATCGCCCACCACTTCGCCGTGGACGAATGCTGCTATTTGTTTGGCAGAAAATTCCATGTTCCCTTTTATTGTTAAACGGTTTCGAAGTACAAAGTACGTGTTTTTTTTTCAAATAACCTATAGGGCATGTTTAATTTTTCCTCTTTATGCTTCATATCCAGCTTTTTGGGCGGTATTTTGCATAAGAAAGAGAGAGACGGGCACAGACCCGTGTACAGCTTGGCGTGGACAGGCGTACAGTCTGGTGTTCACTTGTCCGCAAGGAGTGGTAGTCCTTTTCGTGTCAAATGGTTGTGAAACAGTTCGTTGTCTGAACGGATAAGAACCATGTCTGAAGCCCGGCAGATGGCGGGGAAAAAACAGAAGGCTGCGTCGGATAGGGGGGAACCTTCCGGCGCAGCCTTCTTATATGCGGGCAGCTGTTGGGGAAACAGCCGCCGGGCTTTTTCCTTTTTACAGTTTGTAGAATTCTTCCCAGCCTTTACGCGGCACGCCACGGCGCAGCAACACGTTGGCCACCGGGCTGTTGGTGAATTGCTTCAGCTCGCGGTCGAATTTCAGGCGGGCGTTCAGCTGCTGGGCTATCACGCCGAGGCAGAATACCTGGCTCAGCGGTCCGGCTATGCTGAAAGGCGAGCGGGTCTTTTCCTGTCCCTTGCAGGCCAGCAGGAAGTTGGCGAAGTGGTTCGAGGGGCTCTTGGGCACTTCGGGCAGCTTCGAAGCCATGTCTTTGGCCTTGTCTTCGGGGATGATGGACAGTGTGGAGCCGTGTGTGCCGCCCTTGAAGATGAGGTCGTCCGTGTAGATAATCTTGCCCGGATTCAGCTTTTGCGGAGTTATCTCGCCGGTACCTGTGGGCGGAATATTGGGGTCAAGCTCTACTTTGCCGTAGCCTTCCGGTACGGGGGGCAGGTTGTCTATTCCGTCGTACCACATGATGTCTACCGGCGGCATGTTTCCGCGTGCGGGGAAGCGGAACTGTATGGTTGAGGAGAAGGGGTAGAAGAAGGGGTTGTGTCCTTCGGCCTTTACCATGTTGATTTCCGTAGGCAGTCCCAGGTCAAGGAACTGGTGTGCGGTGTCGATGATGTGTGCGCCCCAGTCGCCCAATACGCCCATGCCAAAGTCATACCAGCAGCGCCACTGTCCGTTCACATAGTCCTTGTTGAAGTTGTGGAACTGTTCGGTGCAGAGCCAGTTGTCCCAGTCCAGTGTCTTGGGGATAGGCTGTGCGGCAGGATAAGATGACATTTTCGCATCCCATCCGTGCCAGCGGCGCGGGTTGTTCATGTGTGCGGTGATGGAGCGTACGTTCTTTATGATGCCGGCATCCACCCATGCCTTGAACTGGAAGTAGTTGGCTTCGGAGTGTCCCTGGTTACCCATCTGTGTCACCACTCCGTATTTCTTTTCGGCTTCCATCATCAGTTCCACTTCGTAGAAGGTGTGGGCCATGGGTTTCTCCACATACACGTGCTTGCCCAGCGACATGGCCAGCATGGCTATGGGGAAGTGGCTGTGGTCGGGCGTGCCTATGCACACGGCGTCTATCTGGTTGCCCATCTTGTCGAACATCTTCCTGAAGTCCTGGAAACGCGGAGCGTCGGGGAACTTGTTCATTATCTTTTGCGTGTGCGATGCGCCCATGTCGATGTCGCACAGGGCTACGATGTTGCACAGGCCGGTCTTGTAGAAGTCGTTGATGATGTCACCTCCACGAAAGCCTATGCCCACACAGGCTAAGTTCACTTTCTCGTTGGCGCCTACGATGCGTGCGCGGCTCTTGGCCTCTCCGGATGCTGCCCATACGGACGAGGGCACTGCGGCGGCTGCCGTCAGCATGGATACTTGTCGCAGGAAACTGCGGCGTGATGAATTGAAATCGTTCATATTAGGTAAGTTTTTTAAATTAGGTTAGTATTGTTTGTGCCGTTTCCGGCCGGCTTGTCTGCAAAGCGGTGGCTTTCCGGCTGGGTGTCCGACAGGAATCTTACGATGGACAGCACTTCGCCCTCCATTCCAGAATGGGTCATTACGGCAGCCGTGCGTTTGCCTTCCACCATCTTGCCACTGTGCGGATGTACGATGTGCCGCCTTGTCTCGGTGTTGTTGCCCGATGTGGTAAGGCATTCGTCGTGCAGCACGTATATGCTTTCCGGATTGTCTTCATCGGCCACTGGCCAGCCTTTTCCGTTGGGATGATTGCCTAATCCGCCTATCGAGCTGTTGCCGAAGTTCAGCAGTCCGTTGTGTATGCCTTCCTGCTTTGCCAGTTCCACGGCTCTGTCCAGCGCGTATCCTTTCAGGCATCCTGAGAGGTCTATGCGTGCCCGGCTGTCTGTGCGTGTCACGTAGGGAGTGGCGATGGCTATCCGTTGCCAGCAGGGCAGTCCCGCATGTCCTTCGGTGGCGGTGATGTCAAATAACCCGTTCCATTGTCGGGCGTAGTCCATGCACCTTGCGAGCAGTGCGCAAAGCTCTTCCGATACTTTGACGGATTGTCCGGCTGCGGCTTGGTTTATGCGGCTTACTTCGCTTTCCGGTAGGAACCGGCTTCCCAGCTGTTCTATGCGCCGGGTCTCTTTTTCTATTCTGCCTGCCGCACGAAGCAGCGCGTCAGCCCCGATGTTGTCCCACAGCATCAGGTCGACGCGCGTGTGCATGGCTTCGAACCAGGCATAAATCAGCTCATTGCCGTTGCCTATGACTCGGCATAAGTGCTGCATGTCCTGGCGTCAGGGCAGTTCTTTGATTTTGATGTTCTGATACCAAACCTCGTCGCCGTGGTCCTGCAACAGGATGTTGCCCCATTCTGCATTACCGAAGTTAGGCCAGTTCTTGAATTTGCTGTAGTTCACCAGGGCTGTCCACATCTGGTTGTTGCGTTCGTATTCCAGCAGTTTCACACCGTTCAGCCAGTGTTCTACGTGGTTGCCTTTCACTACTATCATTGCAGTGTTGAAGCCTTCGCGGTAGGGCTTGTCTGCGGGAGCGGGAATCAGGTCGTAGAGCGAACCCAACTTGCGGTTTCCTCTCACGCCCAGTTTGGCATCCGGATGGCGCAGGTCGTCCAGTACTTGGAACTCGCAGCCTATGGAAGAGCCTTCGCCGCCTTTGTTCAGGTCGGTGTTCACAAAGTATTTCACGCCGCTGTTGGCTCCTTTGGTCAGTCGGAAGTCCACTTTCAGGATGAAGTTGCGGTAGCGTTTGATGGTTACTATGTCGCCTCCGTTGGCAGCCTCGCGTCCGTCAGATTTCTTCACTTTCAGTATGCCGTCTTCCATCACCCATCCTTTTGTGGGGAAATGGTCCAGCTTTCCGCCTCTCCATCCTTCGGAAGTCTTGCCGTCCCACAGCAGTTTCCATCCTTCGGCTTTTTCTTTTTCAGACAGGATGTTGGGCAGGTGGTTCACTTCGGTTGCGCTCCTGTCTTCCGGATATGCTTCCTGTTCCAGGTTTTCGGTAGCTATGCGCAGGTTGCGCCAGCATACCTGCTTGCCTTCGTTCTTGGCGTCGCCTATGGCGTGTACTTGCAATGCGATGAAGCCTTCTGCCGTCTGGTCGTCAAGCAGGTTGGCGCAGGGCACTCCGTTGACCCATGTGCGTATGCGCGAGCCTATGGCTTCGATGCGTGCCTTGTTCCACTCGCCCGGCTTGTAGGCCTTGCGCGATTCGGGGTCGGCCAGTGAGTAGCGCCATCCGCTGCGTGCCTCGTCGTAGATGCCGCCTGTCCATGCGCGTTTGGACGGGTCTATCTCGAACTGGTAGCCGTGTACCCGGCCGTCCTGATAGTCTTTCTCGCTGAGTGAGCGGAACTGTACGCCCGAGTTCAGTCCCTCATCTATCTTGAACTCAAATTCCAGGATGAAGTCGCCGTACTGCTTCTTCGTTGCCAGGAATGTGTTGGGAGTATTGGTTTTGCTGATGCCTATAATGGCACCGTCTTCAACCTTATACTCGGCGTCGCCGTTCAACTTGGTCCATCCTCTGAGATTCTTTCCATTGAACAGGTCTTCCCATTTGGTCTGCGCTTCCGTCGTAGTGCCCATGCTGACCAGGGCTGCGGCTACGACCATCCATTTTGTTAGTTTCATGCGTCGAATTGTTTTTTTTAATAGGTAATGTTATATGTTATATTTTACTTCCCGGTTTGTTTCGGCCACACTTCTCTCTTCCTTATTAAAATAATGTGTAAGGATAGGGGAGGTTCAGTACCGGTTTCTCCGTCTGTCTTTTCCTCTGGCCTTGTGCCATATGGCACCTACAACCAGTCTTATCACGGCCAGCACCACGTAGGTCACTGCCGCCGCTACGCATACATAGCCCAGTGACATGAACAGCTCCGACCATTTGCCGTTCTTGTCGGCTATAGCATAGGCGTTGACCAGTTCCATGGCCACTACGCAGCCTAGGAACACATACAGTTCGGTCTTTATTCTCTTACGGGTTATGGTTATGTCTTTCATACTTCTTTCTTCTCTTCTTCGGTGGCGGGTTTATGTACGTGGTTCAGGTAGTTCAGCTTGTACTCGTCGGGGAATGTCACGATGCGCTGTTCTTCCAGTGCCTGGTGGCCGAGGAGGCTGAGTGCGCTGGAGTAGTAGGCCTCTTCCGTCACCCGGGCGGGCTGCTTTTTGGTGATTACGGCTTCTATGAAGGCGTCGAGCATGAGTGAGGTGCCGTCTTCCTTCGGGCTTTTGCCCAGGATGTATTCGCCTTTGTTCTCGTTGGCCGATTCGGGTTCCCAGCTGGTTCCGGCGAAGGGCACGGCGTCGAACATGTCATGCTCTATGTCGTTTATCAGGCGCACGAAGGCTGCGGCGGGTTTGGTCTCCTCGAAGTAGTACTTCCCCTTTTCCGGCTCTACGGTGCCTTTGCTTCCCAGGATTTTCTCTTCCAGTCCGTAGAATTTGTTCGATATTACGGAGTCGTAGGTCATCTTCACTCCGTCGTCGAATACGTATATGCAGCTCACGTTGTCGTACACCGTGCGTCCGTCCTTCCAGTAGGTTATGGCTCCGTGTCCCATCACCTTGTTGGGGATTTGTTTCAGAGCCCAAGTGCCTGTCTGCAGCTGGTGGCAGGCCAGTTCGGTCATCAGACCTTTGGAGTGCTGCTTGTACAGGCGCCAGTTCCTCAGCTCGTCCAGTTCGGGAGTGGAGTCGCGGCGCCAGTTGTTGTTGCGGTACCAGTAGGCGCGTATGGCGTTGATGGAACCGAACGTACCGTCGTGTATCATCTTCATCACCTTGATGTAGCGCGGGTCGAACAGGCGTTGCTGCCCGATGAAGAGGATGCGTCCCGTGGAGATGTGTTTCTGGTACACTTCATAGCATTGCGACAGCTCGTAGCACAAGGTCTTCTCGCAGAACAGGTCTTTGCCTGCGTCCAGTGCGGCCATAGCCATCTCATAGTGGCGGTCCAGCGGCGTGGTGATGACTACGGCGTCTACGTTCCTGTCGTCCAGCAGGGCACGGTAGTCGTTGTAGACTTTGGCTTTCGGAGCCATCTTCTGTGCCCCTTCTAAGGAGGGCTGGTAAATGTCACACAGGGCCACGATATCCACTTTGGGATTTTTGGTGAGGAAGTTCATCAGGAACTGTCCGCGCGAGCCGGGGCCTATCACACCGACCTTGACCTTATAGTCGTTGGTCTTGTCGCTCTCTGCAAAAGCCGAAAGCCATGGGCTGGATGCCATCAGCACTCCGGCACCCGCCAATCCTAAATTCTTTAGGAATTCTCTTCTGGTTATGAATGTTTGTTTCATTAATTTTTTCAGTGCTCGTTAACGAGCACGAAAGTAATAAAAATGTCCGTTTCGTTTGTGTTGGGAATGGCTTTTTTTTGCTATTTTAACAGGAACTGTTTCAAAATCCCCTGTCGGTATTGTGCCGGACATGGAAAACAGGCTTTCCGTCCTGCGGAAAAGGGATAGGACGGGGAGGTGTTGCGGTTGACATTTTGTCATTTTACCTTCCTTTAACACGGAGAATCGCTTCTTTCCGGCCGGAGACTGTCTGAAGGAAAAGAAGAGGGGTTCTTTCTCATCTATTGTGCTGTAATAAAGGATGATAACTTGTTTTTTAACACTTCCGGACCGGTTCCCCGATAAGAAAACTTCCGGTTTCTCTGTGCTCCGACTGCCGTATGCGGGCTTCGGGACCGTACTGTGGGGCAAAGGAAAGGCGGTTCCGGTCGGAAATGGGGCTGTGCGTGGGTCGGCAGCACGGTGTGTATGGGTTGGCGGCACGGTGGCCACGGGTCATCGGTTTGCTGTGAATGGGTCGGCAGCCTGCCGGCATTGGGTCGGCAGATGGCCGGAGTCAGCCATTCCGGACCGTTTCCATGTTTTGGACGTCGTTTTTCTTCGGTTGGGAAATGTCCGGAATTTGGGGCTTGATACTCCATTCTGTTAAGAAAGCAAAATAGAACTGTGCGGTTATTTCTTGTTTTTCACATAAATAAACAGTTCGGGGTATGGCAAAGGTGTCCTTTCCTTGTCCTATAAAAGTAAGGTGTCAGTGGAACGGGCCATATGCTGTCGTTATGCAGATGGCGGGCGGCCAGACCGGGCAATGTGTCAGATGCCCGATATGGGCAGAAGAGCCCTTCCCCGTATGGTGTGCCTGCATCCTGTCGCGCTTTGTCCATTCACAGATTATGCGTATCTTTGCTATGCGAAGATGGGATGCGGCTCGGCCATGACGCCAGGAAGGGGTGTTTCCCGCCGTCGCGATACTCGCCTTTTGCAGTCTTTTGTGACAGGGAACCGTAACGCGGGCATCCTGTCTGATATATTAAAGAAGAATGGATTATGGACAAGGGAAGAATAACACCCGCCTGGGTGTCCGGACTGAAGCCGGGAGAGATTTTTGTGTTTGGAAGCAATCTGGAAGGGCAGCACGGAGGAGGTGCCGCCCTGCTGGCCTATGAGCGTTGGGGTGCCGTGTGGGGGCAGGGGGAAGGACTGCAGGGACAGACCTACGGCATACCCACCATGCACGGAGGTCCCGAAGCCATACGGCCTTACGTGGACCGGTTCATAGACTATGCCCGGACTCATCCGCAGCTCACCTTTCTGGTTACGGAGATAGGCTGCGGCATAGCAGGATTCGCACCGGCCGACATCGCCCCGCTGTTTCGTGAGGCCGTAGCGGTGCCTAACATCTGGCTGCCTCAACGCTTCTGGAATGTGCTGGATGCGAGGTAGACCCGTGTACGGCGCTGTCCCAAGGCAAGGAATGCGCACAGGAGCGAACAGAAGGCGCACGCCACAAACACGATGCCGGCAGACGAAAGGATGTCGCCCAACCCTACCAGCGGAGATACCACACCTCCCGCCGCAAAGCAGGCCGCGCCAAGCAAGGCCGATGCCGTGCCCGAATGGTCGCGCTGGCAGTCCATGGCCAGTGTGGTGCTTGAAGTGAACGTCAGTCCCATGAAGAACAGAAGCACCAGCATCAGTGCCTCATATGTCCAGAAACCGCATCCTCCCATCAGTGCCGCACACAGGGTTACGGCAACCGCCAGCATGCCGGTACAGCCTGCCAGCGTGCTGCTTTCGGGATGGTGGAATTTTACCGAGAGAGCGGCCGCCACACCTATGGCAACCGCGTTTACGGCAAAGCAGATGCTGAAGCCGAAAGCCGAGAAGCCGTAATGCTGTTGTACGATGAAGGGCGACGAGGCGATGTTGGCAAACAGCACGCCTTGGGCAAACGACATCTGAAGCACGTAGAACACGTACCGGCGGTCCTGAAGCACCGTGGCAAAGCTGCGGAATGTGTCTTTCCACCGGAGGGCCGGACGCCTTTCGCGCGGCAGCGACTCCCTGAACCGCAGGCAGCCTGCCAGCAGCACGGCACCCAGTGCCAGCAGTATCAGGAATATGCCTTTCCATCCTATGCTGTCGGTCAGCATGCCGCCCGCAATGGGAGCCGCCACCGGAGCCACACCGTTTATGGCACCCGTTACGGCCAGCATTTTGGCCAGTTCGCGCCCGGAATACTTGTCGGTGGCCACCGAACGTGAGATGACGATGCCTCCTGCGCCGCCCACGCCTTGCAGCAGGCGGAAGGCCACGAACTGATGGATGCTCTGTGAGAAAAGGCAGAGCAGGGTGGAGCCGATGAACAGGCACATGGCCGCCAGCAGTAACGGACGACGGCCATAACGGTCGCTCAGCGGGCCGAAGAACAGTTGTCCTATGGCCAGGCCAATCATGCTGGTGGTCAGTCCGAGCTGTACCATAGAAGAAGAAGTGTGGAAATACTCGCCCATGGAAGGCAGGCTGGGCAGATACATGTCTGTGACGAAAGGTCCGAAAGCCGTCAGCATTCCCAGCAGAATAAGTAAGAATACTTTGGAATTTTCTTTTCTCATAAATCCTGTTGTTGTTTTCGCGCCGCAAAATTACCAAGTATCTTTTGGCGGCTTTTCCCATGTTTTGCTTATTTTTTCTAAACAGTGTTATATGATGTGGCTTCCGGACGGCTTTCCCGTGTCTTTTTTCTGATGGCTCTTATTAATAAGTGTCCGGAATACGCCACTGTCTGCCGATAAGCCGTATCTTTGCAGCGTTTTTCAGGTGATATGACCTATGTCTACAGTGCGACAAATGACCGAGGGGCGCATATTGCCCCAACTGTTCAGCTTTACGCTGCCCCTGCTCATGGGCAATGTGCTTCAGCAGGCCTATTCTCTGGTCGATGCGGCCATCGTGGGGCGTTTTCTGGGTATTGACGCACTGGCTTCGGTGGGAGCCAGCACGTCTGTGGTGTTTCTCATACTGGGGTTCTGCAACGGCTGTTGCGGCGGGTTCGGCATTCCTGTGGCCCAGAAGTTCGGCGCGCGCGACTATTCCTCCATGCGCCGTTACGTGGCCACTTCCCTCCAGCTTTCGTTGGGCATGTCGGTGGCGCTGGCTGTGGTGACCGGTGTGCTGTGCGATGACATTTTGCGTCTGATGCGTACACCGGACAATATTTTCGGGGGTGCCTATTCCTATCTGCTGGTTACTTTCATCAGCATACCCTTTACCTTCTTTTACAATCTGCTGGCCTGCATCATCCGTGCGCTTGGCGACAGCAAGACCCCGTTCTGGTTCCTGCTCTTCTCGGCTCTGCTCAATGTGGTGCTTGACCTCTTCTGCATCTTGGTGCTTGACTGGGGTGTGGCGGGTGCCGCCATAGCTACGGGCGTTTCCCAGGCTGTGTCGGCCGTATTGTGTTACCTGTACATGATGCGACATTTCGAGGTGCTCCGCACCGTTCCGTCCGAACGTCGTTTCAGCCGTCGCTTGGCTGGCCGTCTGCTGGGTATAGGGGTGCCTATGGGGCTTCAGTTTTCCATCACCGCCATAGGCAGCATCATGTTGCAGAGTGCCAACAACGCGTTGGGTACCGCCTGCGTGGCCGCTTTTACGGCAGCCATGCGCGTCAAGATGTTCTTCATATGTCCGTTTGAGAGTCTGGGCATGGCTATGGCCACCTTCAGCGGGCAGAACTACGGCGCCGGCCGTCCCGACCGCGTGAGCCGGGGCATCAGAGCAGCCGTTCTGATGATGCTCTGTTATTGGGTGTTCACCTTGCTGGTGCTGGCTCCTTTTGCCCGCGATTATGCCTTACTGTTTGTGGACGCCTCGGAAACGGAGATTCTGGACGATGCCGCCCTGTTCCTGCGCGTGTCGGTGTCCTTTTTTCCTGTGCTGGGACTGCTGTGTGTGCTGCGTTACACCATACAGGGAGTGGGCTTCACTAACCTGGCCATGCTGTCGGGTGTGTCCGAGATGATAGCCCGCATACTGGTCAGCCTCGTGGCCGTGCCCATGTGGGGATACCTGGCTGTATGTTTCGGCGACCCTACGGCCTGGGTCTTTGCCGACGCCTTCCTCATTCCAGCCTACATCTTTGTGTACCGGCATATCAGGAAGCTGCAGCGGGCATAAGGGAAAACTTGAACAGGCTCCAAGGTCAGAGCATGTAGCCCACTTCCTTGAACCAGTATCGTCGCAGGTTGCCTTCGCGGTCCTGCAGCAGCAGGCGGCCGTCGGGTTCGGTACGCGTCAGGCAGGCTTCGAAGGTGCCTTGGCTGTCGGTGTAGCGGTGCCATTCACCGCGCCGGAACAGGCAGTCGTTGTAGCGCTTGTTCACGATGAGGCTGTATCCGTCCGTATCGGCTTTCAGCCGTGCGTAGTGAAGCTTCATGCGCTCCATGAAGTCGCACAACTCCTTGTGGCGGTGGTAGGGGAATCCGGTGATTTGGGCCAGTGACACAGGATTGGGCGCGTCACTCAGGAACTGTTTCTGGTTGATGTTCAGTCCGATGCCTACAATAGTGCGGGCAATGCGGGTGCCATGGAGGTCATGTTCTATCAGTATGCCGCATATCTTCCTGTCGTTCCAGTAGATGTCGTTGGGCCATTTGATGGAGAATCCTTCTGCCGTGGGTTCCAGTGTCTCCTTGACGGCCAGCGCCACGATTTGCGAGAGTACGAACTGTCTGTTGGCTTCCAGAAAGTCCGGATAAAGCACAAAGCTGAACAACAGGTTCTTTCCCCGTTCCGACTCCCAGCTGTTCCCGCGCTGGCCTTTGCCTGCCGTCTGATATTCGGCTGTGACGGTGGTGAATTCCGGAAAGCTTTCTTTCGTGCCGGTACAGAGTCCGTTCAGGTAGCGGTTGGTGGAGTCGGTCTCGTCCAATGCGATGACGGGAAAACCGTAGCGGTAGTGTGGCTGTGTCATAAGCGGCTCTTTTCCGATTGTCCCAGTAAGTCCAGCAGTTCGCCGGTGAGGTGTAGCTTCACTTCTTCCATAGGCACTTCCTGCCCCAGCTCTTTCTGTAGCGAGGTCACACCCTTGTCCACAAAGCCGCAGGGGTGTATGTAGCTGAAATAGCGCAGGTCCGTATTGACGTTCAGTGCCAGCCCGTGCATGGTGACAAAGTGGCTGCTTCTTACGCCTATGGCACATATCTTCCGCGCCCGGGCTGTGGCTCCCTCTATCCATACGCCTGTGGCACGGTCCAGCCGCGATGCGGTGATGCCGTAGGCGGCACACAGCCTGATGACGGCTTCCTCCAGTACGTTGATGTACTGCCTCAGCCCCAGTCCGTAGTCCTCAAGGTTCAGTATGGGGTAGCATACCAGCTGTCCAGGGCCGTGGTAAGTGATGTCTCCTCCACGGTCTGTGTGGAACAGCTCCACGCCCAGCCGCCGCATCTGTGCGGCATCCAGCAGCATATTGTTCTCCTTGCCGCTTCGTCCCAGGGTGTATACATGCGGATGCTGGCACAGGATGAGGCGGTTGGTGTAAGGCTTTCCGGCCAGTTTGGCTTTTACCAATGTGTCGAAACAGGTTTCCTGACGGGTCCAGGCTTCGGCGTAGGGCACTTCGTCCCAATCTTCGGTTATGGTTTTTGTCATGGTGGTAATCATTTGGAAGCTGTCCGGTACAGTCTTTCGGATATTTTCCGGAGATGTGTCCGTGTCATTTGTAAATCAGTCTTTCTTTTCCGTTGTTACCGAACAGGTTATCGCCCAATGTGGTAAGGCTGTCTCCGGTCACTACCACGTGTTTCAGATTCTCACAGTCCATGAAGGCGCCATATTCTATGGCAGTCACTCCTGCAGGCAATGTTAGGGTGCCGCAAAGGCGTGTGCAGCCGCTGAAGGCACGTTGTCCTATGGCACGCAGAGCTTTGGGCAGCCTTATCTGCAGCAGATACCGCTTTTGGGCAAAGGTATAGTCGGGTATGGTTTCTGCATTGCAGCCGGTGAGGTCTATCTTCACCAGGTTGGGCATATAGTCGCGTATCAGCTTGAAGTCGGCTTCGTCCAGTTTGCCTTTTATCTTCAGGAAGTTTATGTTGTTGGGTTGTATCCCTTTTCTCATCAGTTCGGCTTTGAGGCTGCTTTGCGGGCTTATGTTGAAGGAAGCGAATTGGGGAGAGCCTTCTATTACGGCGAAGTGTTCCCATTCCTTTTTCTGCCGGTAAGAGTCGCCGCTTCCTTTAGGTACGAATATGGCCGTCACGCTGTCGGTCATGGCCTTGTCCTTCAGTTCGGGAGCCTCTTTCCGTCTTATTTGGCATATGGTGAGCCTGCCGCATCCTTCGAAGGCACTTTCCTCTATGGTCTTGATGTATTCCGACAGGACTACGTGCGACAGCTTGCAGGTGTCTGCCGTTGCCAGCGTGTCGTTCTTGGGCTTGCAGAATGCATAGGCTGGTATGCAGTGGGCGGAGTACATGCGGAATTTCCCGTCACAAGTACCTTCCTTTCCGGCGTAGAACTTTATTTCGGCATGGGACAGGTCAAGGAAGCGCAGGTTGTGCATGTTGTCGCGCAGGAATCGTATGTCTGTGGCGTTTATCTTGCCTTGCAGGCAGAGGGCGGGCAGGGTGTCGGCTTCGGCTTGCGACAGCATTTTGCTGAATGTGCCGGCCTTGGGCACGTAAAAGGTCTTGAGCTTGCGTTGGGCGGAAGCGTTCATGGCTGTGCCCAAGGCAAGTATGGTGACGAGCAATAAGGTGTATGGTTTCATAATTGTTGTTTTGTGTTACAAATATAAGGGTTTTGTGTGCTTTCTGTTTTTTCCCGAATGTTTTTTCGTGTACTTTTGTCGCATATTAACCTAATGATTTTATTTTTTTGCAGATTTTATGTGTATGATGGACAAGAAAGACGGTGACGGTGCGCGGCAGGCCGCCGTTTTGCCGTGGTGGAAGCGCAGCCTTACGGTGGCAGGCTGTCTGGCTTTATATGTGTGCGTGTTCTTTATGGTAGCGGGAGTACTGTATCTGCTGCTTGGACTGCTCCGTATACCTGGAGTGGACGATGTGGATTCTCCCACCTCGGGCTTGCTGGTGGCCGAGGCGGTCATGCTGTTGGCTACGCTGGTCGCAGTAAAGGTGGTATACGAACTCCGCCGGTTGCCTTTGTCGCATTTGGGGCTTTCGCTTAAAGGCCGCTTGTCCGATATGCTGGCAGCCTTTGGCGTGGCCATCGGACTGTATGCTGTGGGGTTCGGCCTGTCTTGTCTGTGCGGGTGGGTAAGAGTGACGGATGTCGTTTTCAATCCGTCCGATCTGTTGGTCAGCCTGCTGTTCTTCTTGCTGGTGGGCCTGTATGAGGAAATCACTGTGCGCGGTTTTGTGTTGGGCAGTCTGCTTGATGCCGGCATGAACCGTTATGTGGCGTTGGTGCTCACCTCCTTGCTGTTCTCGGCCATGCACTTGGGCAATCCGGGCCTGGGTGTGCTTCCGTTGCTCAATCTGGCTTTGGCCGGACTGCTTTTGGGTGCATCCTACATCTATACGCGCAATCTTTGGTTTCCGGTAGTGCTCCATTGGTTCTGGAATTACCTGCAGGGACCGGTACTGGGTTATGAAGTGAGCGGAAAGCGTTTCTCCGGTTCCTTGCTTCATCTGGAACAGACGGGCAGTTCGCTTCTTACCGGAGGGAATTTCGGTTTCGAAGGTTCGTTGCTGTGTACAGTCCTGTTGCTGGCGGGCACTGCGTGTGTCATATTCTACTATGAACGCCGTGTGCGTTAGGTCTCCCGGGGATAGCCGTTCCGTCTGACCGTTTTCCCCGGCATGAGAAAAGCGTCCTTTCCGTATGCCGGGTTTTCCGGCGGAGAGGACGCTTTCCGTTGGACAGGCTGTTTGCCTGTCCGTAACTGACGGGGATGGTCAGGCGTTTGTCTTTATTGCTTCCAGTTGACCGACTGCAGGAACCACTTTTGGTTGTCTTCGTTCAGTCCCTGGCGTTTCAGCACTTGCGGCAGGTCTTTGTAGCTCTTCCAGAATTCTTCCGCCAGTGCAGGTATGTTCTGAGGGGCATACATCGCGGCCTCGCACAGGCTGCCCATTTTGCCGAATTCTTCCTTGAAGCAGATTCCTGCATCGCGGTACTTCAGCTTTTCCATGGCGGCGGCCACTCTCCGGGCTGTTCCGGACAGTCCGTTGAGTTCGGCTGTTTCCGTAGGATAAGTTATCTCTATGGTTTTCACTTCGTCACACGATATGGACGGCAGTTCCACACTGAGGGCGAATTCCTCGCCCAAGTATTCAAAGGGAATGTCCTTGCCGTTCATCCTGACCGACTGCGGAGCGGTGGAGGCCAGGACTTTGACCAGGAACTTGCGTTCGGCCGGCATGCCTGCGTAGTGGCCTTCCCGCTTTCCTATGACAATGGTCTGTACCTGTCCCTGGCGGATTGCCGTGAGTGGGGTGACAGCAAACTCCTTGTCGTAGTTCTTGTCGTTGCCGTTGTCTTCGTACAGGTTGAAACTTCCGTTGCCGTTTCCTCCGGGGAACAGGGTGACGCAGACGGCTTCGTCATTGCCGTTCAGGTTCATTACCCGGTCGGTGTACATGGGCAGTACGGAACCGGCTTTTACGTAGACGGGGTATTCGTCCAGTTTAAAGGAACGTTCCATTGTCTGTCCGCCCTGCAGCAGGGAGCCTGTGCTCATTTCGTACCATTCGCCTTCAGGAAGCCATACCTTTACAGTGGCATATCCGTCTTTGGCCGGAGCGGTGATGGGAGCTACCAGCATATTGTCGCCGAAGAAGTATTCGTTGCGGAAGTCGTAAGCCTCCTGGCTTTCAGGATAGTCGTAATACAAAGGACGGCAGAGTGAAAGCCCTTCGTCATAGGCCTTGCGTGCCATGGTGTAGATATAGGGCACCATGGCATAGCGTTGCCTTATGGCCTGACGTATCACGTCGCTGTATTCCTTGCTGAATACCCAAGGTTCCTTGTTCATGCCGGCGTTTTTCTGTGAGTGTGTGCGCAGTATGGGACTCATGGCGCCAAACTGCATCCAGCGTACGTAAAGTTCGGGGTCTATGTGGTTGCCTATATGTCCGCCTATGTCGTGCCCCCAATAGCCGTAGAGAACGTTAGAGGCCGTGGAGTTGAAATAAGGCTGGTAATCCAGCGTCTTCCATGTGGCGGTGGCGTCGCCAGAGAAGCCTATCTGGTAGCGGTGGTTGCCCAGTCCTCCCCACCGGTGGAAAATAAGGGTACGTGTGTCACGATTCTTCTGCATGTGGCTGAAGAAGGCATAGTTTATCCACCAAGTGTTGCTCAGACCGGGTACTTTGGGATCGTACATGGCTTGTTGCCAGTCCAGCCACCAGAAGTCCACGCCGTCTTTTTCCATGGGAGTGAGCACATCTTTGAATATGTTTGTCATGAACTGCTTGTCCGAGTTGACCCAGGGTATGGTCTTCTTGCTTGCGGGGTCTGTGCCCATGTCTTTTGCCAGGGCGGCGTATTGCTCCTCATAGGCGGCCACTCCATCGGCGGGATGCAGGTTCAGTGTGATTTTCAGGTCGTTGTCCTTGAGGTATTTCAGGAAGCGTGTCCGGTCGGGAAACAAATCCTTGTTCCATGTCCATCCGGTCCATCCGCCTTTTCCTTGTTCTGTGTAGTGCCAGTCCATATCTACCACCAACACATCAAGCGGAATGCCATAGTTGTGGAAATTGTCCACCAGCTGCCTTATCTCCTTGTCGGAATAGAGCCAGTAACGCGACCACTAGTAGCCGAAGGCATAGCGTGGCGGCAGGGGTACTTTTCCCGCAAACAATGTGAAGTCCTTCAGTGCGGCTTTGTAGTCATGTCCGTAGGCCATGAAATACCAGTCTTGTCCGCCGTTGTCGGGACGTTGCTTCACCCATTCCCATGTCGGGTCGTTGTCAAAGAGCAGGCTTTTCGAGTCATTGATGAACGTCCATCCGTCTTTGGCCAGCAGTCCGTCCTCCAGCTTGATTTTTTCTCCCTGTTTGGAGTCGGCCACATAGCCTTGTGTCTGCATCTCTCCGTCAAATCCGTCCAGCGTGCGGAATGTGCCTTTCAGATTGGCTGTCTGTGTGGTTCCGGGTTTCCAGCTGAAGGCCGGTTCCAGTCCTTTGGCCGATGCTATGCTGAGGTTTTCGGGGCCGAACGGGCCGCTGTCTTTCTTGTACCGCATCACCATCTTGGCGGTGCTTATTTCTATCCATTTGCCGCGTGTCTTCAGCTTGTATTCGGTGGCGGGATAGGTCCTATCCACGGCTATGAACGATTTGTTGTCCACGAACTGGCCGTCGGGCGCATACTCCATGCGGATGGTGCCGTCGGAAATGACGGTGAACCGCACGTGGTTGTCTGTGTAGGCTATGTTGCGTTGCAGGTCTTGCGCCGCAATCATGCCATACGCGCTTTGCAGCAGGCAAAGCATGAGCATAAGCATTTTCTTCATTGTTGTTGTGTTTTTATAGGTTCGGATAATATGTTCAGGCTGATGTCTCTCCTTAGGGTCACTTGTCGGCCGGTTGTATGAATACCGGCGCTTCGGCTTTTACGGCAGGCCCGTTTCCCGACAGGTAAGGCCATCCGTCTTCTGTCCAGTACACGCGGTCCAGGCAGTCTACCCGTCCGGCGTGTACGTCGTCAGTGCGGAAAGCGTGGTAAATCACCCAGTCGTTGCCGTTGTCATCTTGCACGAATTCCGCGTTGTGTCCGGTGCCCAGGAAGGCATCGTTGCGTTTTATGAATATTTCGTGCTTGTTGTCCATCATACGCTCGCCGGCCTTGTTCACATAGGGGCCGAAGAGGTTGTCGGCACGTCCTACCACGGTGGTGTAGGTGCTTCGGGCGCCGTTGCAGCAGGAGCCTATGGAATTGAACAGGTAGTAGTGCCCGTCGCGTTTCAGTATGTAGGTGGCTTCATAGGCGGTGCCGGCTATCTGCACCTTGTGCTTTTTGGCATAGTCGATGCCGCCTTTCAGCGCCAGTCCGTCATCGGTAAGCTCCACGCCCCATATGCCGTTCCAGCTTCCCCAGAAAAGATATTTCTTGCCGTTGTCTTCTATATAGAAAGGATCAATGCTGTTGTGCACACCTATCTCGTTGCTGCGGAACAGCTTGCCCAGGTCGGTAAAGGGGCCTTCCGGCGTGTCGCTCACGGCCACGCCCAGTCCGCATGTCTTTCCTCCTCCCCATACGGACATGGAGTAGTAGAGCACGTACTTGCCGTTGATGTAGTTGATGTCGGGTGCCCAGATGCCTGCCTTCGGTTCCCAAGCGGGTTTGCCTTTTTTTGTGAAGGCGGTGCCCACGTAGTCCCATTTGTAAAGGTTGGCCGACTTGTACACGGCGGGATTGCCGCCGGTGGCATAGAGGTAGAAGGTGCCGTCATTTGCGCGTATCACGGTAGGGTCGGGCGCACTGCGGTTTATTACCGGATTGGTGTACCATACTTTGCCGGCAGGCTGTTCTTGCGTGTTTCCTGTGCGGACATCTGTGTTGTCGGGGCATGCGGCGGCGTAGAACATGGTAAGGATAACTGCTGCGGCTTGTCCGATGAAAAATGGAATCTGTATCATAGTGTTGTTTTGAGCAATGATATTGCAAAAGTACAAATTTTTATGGAATATTGTTCTTCTCTGCTTGTTCGAAACTCCGGGGGACAGTGTGTCTTATGGAAACGGTTGGCGTCTTCCTTTTTTGTCGTGATAGAAAAAGAAATCTTGCGGACAGTTTTTTTGGAAAAAAGACGGATGACAAACCGCTGTATTTCAGTAAAGGTGAGTTGGAGGTAACTTGCTTACGTTTGCGTAACTTGTTGTGTAGTAATAATTTATATATTAATTTTGCGGCGTTGGTAAAGATGTGCTTGCGCATCATAAAACGGTAAATATAGTATTAACATTAACAAGACATGTGTATGAAACAGATTGAAAAGATTGCCGAAGCGGCAAATTTCAGTGCCATTAATGTAGGTGCGCTGGACAGGTTGGCTGACTATGTGTTGGAACTTGGTTCCGAAGTGAAGATTTCCGGCAAGGTGTTCGGCGGAGCAGATTTGAAGGCTACCGGTGCCGAATTTTCCTTCCAGCTGTTCCAACCGGGTACGGAGACAGGTTTCCTGCATACGCACAAGCTGCATGAGGAACTGTATTTTTTCCTTTCCGGTGAAGGGGAGTTTCAGGTTGACGGTCAGGTCTTTCCGGTGAAGGAGGGTAGTGTGGTGCGTGTGGCTCCTGACGGACGCCGTTCGGTGCGCAATAACGGCACGCTGCCGCTCGTCATGCTGTGCGTGCAGTATCGTGGCGGGACTTTTACAGCCGAAGACGCTACCGACGGAATGTTGTTGGAAGATCCGGTGAAGTGGTAATGTCCTTTCCGCATCTGTTTTGAGGGGTGTGTGCGGCCTGTATGTAAGGGGCTGGCTGCGTACGGATTCACACCGCGCTGTGAACGTATCCGCACCATGCTGCGGACAGGTCGGCACCGTGCTGTGGACGGGTTCGCAGCCCGGCACCTTTCTATGGGCGTGGAAACAGCCTTCCGCCATCCTTTTCTCCGGGTCTTTCCGGAACCGGGCGGCCGTTGTCTTATGGCTGGAAAAGACAAAGCCGGCAACGTGTGTGCCTTACGGGGCTTCCACGTTGCCGGCTTTCTTATATAAAGCCCGGTGGTTTATTTGTCAGATTTGATTTCCCATCCCAGTGCGCTGGCTCCCAGTACGGCGGCGTCAGAATCCTTCAGTTCGGAAATCAGCAGTTTGGTCTTTCCCTTGAAGATGTTCAGCACATTGTCATCCATGGCTTTCTTCACAGGCTTGGTCAGCAGTTCGCCCGACTTGGCCAGTCCGCCGAACAGCACGATGGCCTCGGGGCTGGAGAAGGCGATGAAGTCGGCCAGCGCCTCTCCCAGCAGGGTGCCGGTGAATTCGAATATCTGCTTGGCCACCTTGTCGCCTTTCTTGGCTGCGTCGTACACATCCTTGGAGGTGATTTCCTCACTGGGTATGGCTCTCAGCAGGCTTTCTTCGGTGGACGATGTGAGTATCTCGCGTGCCGTGCGTGCCACGCCTGTGGCCGAACAGTAAGTCTCCAGACATCCGTGGCGTCCGCATCCGCAGAGGCGTCCGTTCTCGCGGCGGATGATGGTGTGGCCCAGTTCTCCGGCAAAGCCGTCGTGTCCGTAGACCATCTGCCCGTTGATTACGATGCCGCTGCCCACGCCCGTTCCCAGGGTAATCATGATGAAGTCTTTCATGCCGCGTGCGGCTCCGTAAGTCATCTCGCCTATGGCCGCTGCGTTGGCGTCGTTGGTCAGTGCGGTGGGTATGCCTGTGCGCTCTTCGAACATGGCAGCCAGCGGAATGATGCCTTTCCAGGGCAGATTGGGTGCGAACTCTATGGTTCCGCTATAATAGTTTCCGTTGGGGGCTCCTATGCCTATGCCTTTGATCTTCTCTTTTCCGCCGTTGGCCTGAATCAGTTTCATCAGAGGTTTGCACACGGCGTCGGCATAAGCCTCCACTTCGCCATGTCCGGCGGTCTTGATGGAATCGGTGGCTATGATGGTGCCACGTGCGTCAACTATGCCGAAGACGGTGTTCGTACCGCCTATATCTATGCCCACTACGTAAGGCTTCTCCATGTTTGTATTCATGTCCTTGAATGGTTTTAAACAGGTTGTTACTAATAAGATTGTTTATGATTACGTTTACAAAAATCACAAAGAAAAACGACACTTCAAAATCTTTCTGAAAAAAAGTGGGCATGTCTTGCAACTTTTTGCTATCTTGCGCCGTCTAATAGGTGAAAAATGAATTTGAATACGGATTTTTACGGATTAAAGTATTGTGATACATCTGAAGAATATCAATAAGACCTATAACAACGGGGCACCGCTCCACGTGTTGAAGGGCATCAATCTGGACATAGCTAAGGGAGAGTTCGTATCCATCATGGGAGCTTCGGGCTCGGGCAAGTCCACTCTGCTGAACATCTTGGGCATACTGGACAATTACGACAGCGGCGAATATTACCTGAACGGCAACCTCATCAAGGACTTGAACGAGACGAAGGCTGCCGAGTACCGAAACCGCATGATAGGGTTCATATTCCAGTCGTTCAATCTCATATCCTTTAAGAATGCCGTGGAGAACGTGGCCTTGCCCCTGTTCTATCAAGGGATGGGACGGCGTCGGCGTAACGCCCTGGCACTGGAGTATCTGGACCGGTTGGGACTAAAAGACTGGGCCACCCACATGCCCAACGAAATGTCGGGCGGACAGAAACAGCGTGTGGCCATAGCGCGCGCGCTCATCACGCAGCCGCAAATCATACTGGCCGACGAGCCTACGGGAGCTTTGGACAGCAAGACCTCGGTGGAGGTGATGCAGATACTGAAGGACCTGCACCAGACGGGAATGACCATTGTAGTGGTGACCCATGAAAGCGGAGTGGCCAACCAGACGGACAAGATAATACACATAAAAGATGGCGTTATAGACAGTATTGAAGAGAACCTGGAACACGATGCCTCGCCCTTCGGACAAGGAGGACTCATGAAATAGCGGCGCAGGACATACGCACAGATATATAATTATATAATAAGGAATACATTATAATAATATAGAATCAGAGAGAGAGACTTCCTTCCTGACATCTTATCTTTTAATCTTTCATCAGAAAAAACATGATTGACCTTTGGCAAGAAATATACGGAACCATCAAGCGCAACAAGCTGCGCACGTTCCTTACCGGTTTTGCCGTGGCTTGGGGCATATTCATGCTCATCGTACTGCTGGGAGCCGGAAACGGCATCATACACGCCTTCGAGGACAGCTTCTCAGATATGGCTCTCAACTCCATGCGGGTGTATCCGGGCTGGACCACCAAACCCTATGACGGACTGAAGGAAGGGCGTTCCATAGACCTGGACAACCGCGACCTGGACGCCACCGTACAGCTGTTCACCGACCATGTGGCCAGCGCAGGCGCCTTCTTGATGCAGAGTGCCACAGACATAAGCTACGGACCGGAATACGTCAACCTCAGCCTCTACGGCGTGCATCCCAACTACGTGGAGACCGAGGCCGTGAAGACCGTGGCCGGACGATTCATCAACCAGACCGACATAAACGAACGGCGCAAGGTGATGGTGCTTCACCAGAAGTCGGTAGACATACTCTTCGGAAAGACACATACCAGTCCGCTGGGCAAGTTCGTCAACGCCGGAGGAGTGGCCTACCAGGTGGTGGGACTCTACAATGACGACGGAAGCAGCGAGCCGAGCCTGTGCTTCATCCCCTTCAGCACGCTGCAGACCATATACAACAAGGGAAACAAGCTGTACAGCATAACCTTCACCACCAAAAACCTCACCACCGAGGCAGCCAACGAGGCCTTCGAGGCCGACTACCGCCGGGTCATCGCCGCCAACCACCGCTTTGACCCCACCGACGACGGCGCCCTGTGGATATGGAATCGCTTCACCAACTACCTCCACTCCATGAACGCCATGGGCATACTGCGCATAGCCATATGGGTGATAGGCATATTCACCCTGCTGAGCGGCATAGTGGGCGTGAGCAACATCATGCTCATCACCGTGAAGGAACGCACACACGAGTTCGGCATACGCAAGGCGCTGGGAGCCAAACCTTCCTCCATACTGTGGCTCATCATCGTGGAGAGCGTGGCCATCACCACCGCCTTCGGCTACATAGGCATGGTGGCAGGCATAGGCGTGACGGAGTGGATGAACACCGCCTTCGGCAGCCAGACCGTAGACGCGGGCATGTTCCAGGCCAAGATGTTCTCCAACCCCACCGTAGACCTGGACGTGGCCATACAGGCTACGGTGACCCTCATCGTGGCGGGCACACTGGCCGGCCTGTTCCCCGCACGGAAGGCCACACGCATAAGACCTATAGAAGCGCTGAGGGCCGACTGAGGACCGGCGGCAAGACGGTACTGGAAACTTAGGAGACACATATACAACAGAAAGACATACAACCATGAAGATAGACTTGGATACCTGTGAGGAGATACTTCTCACCATAACCCGCAACAAGACGCGGAGCCTGCTCACGGCCTTCGGCGTATTTTGGGGAATATTCATGCTGGTGGCCCTTTTGGGAGGAGGACAGGGCATGCAGGAAGAGCTGAAGTCGGAGTTCGAGGGCTTCGCTACCAACTCGGCCTTCGTCATGCCGCAGTCTACGGGCGAGGCCTACAAAGGCTTCCGCAAGGGACGCTGGTGGAACCTGGAAGTGGCCGACGTGGACCGCGTGGCCGACGTGGAAGGCGTGGACATAGCCACCGCTACCGTGGCCTATTGGGGAAAGACCGCCTCGTACGGAGGGAACAAGTACAGCTGCAGCGTGAAGGGACTCTATCCCATATACCAGCAGATAGAACACCAGGACATGGCCTACGGACGCTTCATCAACGATATGGACATACGCGAGGCACGCAAGGTGTGCGTCATAGGAAAGCGCGTGTACGAAAGCCTTTTCCGCCCGGGCGAGGACCCCTGCGGGAAATACGTCCAGGTGGACAGCGTGTTCTACCGCGTGGTGGGCATGTGCCAGTCGGAAGGCAACATGAGCATACAGGGACAGGCCTCCGAGGCTGTCACGCTGCCCTACACCACCATGCAGAAGATGTATAACTTGGGCAACACTGTGCAGCTGGTGTGCTTCACCGTGAAGCCGGGCTACAAGGTGGCCGACGTGCAGGCCGGCGTGGAAAGTCGCATCAAGGCCGCACACTACATCAGCCCCGACGACAGGCAGGCCGTCATGATGCTCAACATGGAGGCCATGTTCAGCATGATGGACAATCTG
>CASFQC010000027.1 GCA_949296415.1 uncultured Bacteroides sp.
AACACAGAAAAAGGCCAATAATAATGGCATATAAAGTGATTATACTCTATCAACTTTATATGCCAGCTTACTTTTTAGGGACATTTACTGAATATCCCATAGTATCTGTCTGTCCTTTGCTTTTTGTCTGTTCAGCCTTTCGGTTATTCTTCCCTGCTTCCTCCCATGAATATCATGATGTAGTATATCAGTGTGGCCAGTGAGCCTAAGGCTGCCACCACATAGGTATATGCTGCCGAGCGCAACGCGTCTTCAGCCTTTTCATGGTTATATGCGTTGGTAATGCCCGATGAACTTAGCCATACTAAAGCGCGTCTGCTGGCGTTGATTTCCACTGGTAGCGTGACAAAGCTGAATAGTGTGGTCAGTGCGAACAGTATGATACCGGCAAACAGAACCTGTGGCATTCTTTCAAGTAAGAAGATTCCGGCAAGAATGACCCACGTGACCCATTGCGAGGCGAACGAAACAACCGGTACCAACGCACTGCGCATCTTCAGAGGAGCGTATGCGTGCGCATGTTGCAGGGCGTGCCCACACTCGTGTGCCGCTACGGCGGCAGCCATGATGCTGTTGCTGTTGTACACGCTTTCACTGAGATTGACGGTCTTGTTCATCGGGTTGTAGTGGTCGGTCAGATGACCGGGGGTGCAAGTTACCTGTACGTCGTATATGCCATTATCGTTCAGCATTTTCTGTGCCACTTCGCGTCCGGTCATTCCATTTCCGGTAGGTATCCTGGAGTATTTCTTGAACTTGTTCTGTAAGTTCAGCTGCACAAGCCAGCTCAATACGGCCACTCCTATGAATATAATCCATTGTGCTCCTATTCCAAAAAACATTTTGTCTCCTTTCTTTTTTTAGTTTGATTTCATTTTATCTGTCATTTTACAAGGCCAAATGTATGAGGAAATATTGTAACCGCATATATTTTATCTGCTCTTTTATAAATCATTAATAAGTATAGATATAGATGGTAAGAAACTGTTTTGCTTTTGGGCTGGTAATAAAATCGGATAATTGCACAAAACTTTTTCTGAGGTGTGTATTGTAGCATGGAGAGGTAGGAATATCCTGTCCTTGCTGTGGGAACCAGGTGTCACTTGTACCAGTCTTGGGCTTTTTCCCTCATTCTTTCAGTTGCAGTTCCACCACTATGTCTGTTTCCTCCTGTGGCACATCGTTCAGGTAGAGGACTATGCCTCCTTCTTCTTCGTGGAAGCGCAGCGGGGAGCGGTCGGCAAAAAGCATGGCTTTCCTAACTTTATGGTCCTCCAGCGGAAGAAAGAGAGCCTTGTCTTCCAGGTTGAGTATATGTACATACAGTTTGTTGTCTTTTTGTGTGGTCACGCCCCAAGTATGCGGCGGGATACATCCACCCCGAGTGCCATATATGGTCTCTCCGTAAGTCTCCAGCCATTTTCCCACCTCGGACAGCCGTTGGAGAGCTATGGCGGGCAACTGTCCGTCAGGTTGCGGCCCGATGTTCATCAGCAGGTTGGCATCTTTTCCGGCAGCTTTTACCAGATAGCGTATGAGCTCTTTTGCCGGCTTGTAGTTGCGGTCGTTTATCTTGTATCCCCACATGCCGTTCATGGTCTCGCAGGTTTCCAGTGGAAGTCGGCTGATGGCTTGCCCGGACATTCCCGCCTTGTTTTCACCCGGAAGGTCGCGTTCGAATATCTGGATATCCTCACCTGGGAAGGGGGTGATGTGGTGGTTGTTGCCTATAAGACATGCGGGTTGTAATTTGTGTATGAGACTGTATTGCTCATCCAGATGCCAGTCGAAGTTTGGATTTCGATCCTGGTCCCACATCCCGTCAAACCATATGGCTCCTATCTCTCCATAGTTGGTCAGAAGTTCGGTCAGTTGTCCATTGATGAAGTTGAAGTAACTTTCCCCGTTATCCTTTGGTGCAGGACGTCCTGTTCCCAGGCCGGTCCTTCCGCGTGGCGCGTCCTCGCGGTACCAGTCAGCATGCGAATAATATAGGTGTAGCCTTATGCCATGTTTATGACAGGCGTCTGCCAGTTCCTTCAGTACGTCGCGTCCGAAGGGTGTGGCATCCACAATGTTGTAATCCGAATATCGGGTGTGGAACATGGAGAAGCCTTCGTGATGGCGGGTAGTGAAGCATATGTAGCGCGCGCCGGCGGCCTTTATGGCTTTCACCCATTCTTCAGCGTTGAATTTTGAGGGATAGAATCCTCCGGCTAGCATGGCGTAGTCCTTGTAATTCAGATTTTGGTTGTGCATGGTCCATTCGCCTGAAGCCAGCATGGCGTACAGTCCCCAATGGAGGAATATCCCGAACCGGGCTTCCTGGAATTCTCGGCGTGACTGAAGGTTGGCTTCTGAAGGCTGATAGGTTTGTGCCGGTACTGTGGCTGGTGCTGCGAGTAGGGCAAACAGAAGGCATAGGGTAGTTAGTTTCATAGCTATGATTTTTTGATGCGTTAAAAATAAAGAGAGAAAGACCTGTCTTCCGAAAGGTTTGGCAAGGTAAGAAATAAAGGCCGTCCGTGCAAGCGACGGGAGAGGAAAAGATGTAAAAAGGAAAAATATGGTAGTTTTCGGCAGGTATCAAAACCTTTCAGGGCAGATTATGAGAGAAAGCATCAAGGCCTTTGCTTGTGTCATTTTCAAGCTAAACCATGATGCCTTCAAAGTTTTTTTAGCGGAGGGTAAGAGCCTGTTTGATTTTTCCTTTTTTTATTTTTGTTCAGTCTGTTTTGAGCCTTTTTCCGGCCTTTTCTCCTGTTTCCCTTCGTCACGTATCCCAACCACGCTTCTCATGATAATGGGGAAATATTTTCGGCAAGACATCCTAAAACAATACTGTGCAAAATTCAAGCAGGCTCTAAATTGCGTTCAATTCTCTTCGTCAGTGTATCTTTCTATGGTCTGTTCACGATCCGGTCCTACCGATACAATCTTGATGGGCACTCCAAGTTGCTCTTCAAGGAAGGAAAGATAGGCGTTGAACTCTTCAGGAAATTCGTCTTCGCTGGTCATGTGGGTCATGTCGGTTTTCCATCCGGGGAGTTCCACATATATAGGTTCTATTCCTTCGGCTATGTCAAAAGGAAATTGGTCGGTCTCTTCTCCGTTTTTCAAGCGATAGGCCACACAGGCTTTTATGGTGTCAAATCCGTCAAGCACGTCACTCTTCATCATGATGAGTTTGGTTACGCCGTCTATCATTACGGCGTATTTCAGAGCTACGAGGTCTATCCACCCGCAGCGGCGCTTGCGTCCGGTCACTGCTCCGTATTCATGTCCCAGCGCGCAGATTTTCTCGCCCGTCTCGTCGAAAAGTTCGGTCGGAAACGGTCCGGCTCCTACTCGTGTGCAGTATGCCTTGAAGATTCCGTACACTTCTCCTATCTTATTCGGAGCCACTCCCAGTCCGGTACATGCTCCGGCACATATGGTGTTGGATGAGGTGACGAACGGATATGAGCCGAAATCAATGTCAAGCATGGTACCTTGCGCTCCTTCGCACAGGATGGATTTGCCCTCCTTTAAGAAGCCGTTTATCTCGTGCTCACTGTCCACCAGTCTGAACTGTTTAAGATATTCTATTCCTTCGAACCAGTCTTTTTCCAGCGTGGAGAGATCGTAGGTATAGTTCAGGCTTTTCAGAATCTGTTCGTGGTATGCTTTTGCTTTGGCGTATTTCTGTTCGAATCCGTGCAGTAGGTCGCCCACGCGCAGTCCGTTCCGGCTTACTTTATCTGTGTATGTGGGGCCTATTCCTTTACCTGTGGTACCGACCTTGGCATCGCCTTTGGATGCTTCGTAAGCCGCATCAAGAATGCGGTGTGTAGGCAGTATGAGGTGTGCTTTCTTGGAGATGATGAGCCTGTCCTTGAGGTTGTGTCCCGATGCTTCAAGTGCTTCTGCCTCCGCTTTGAACAGAGCCGGGTCCAGTACCACTCCGTTACCTATTACGTTAGTTTTATCGCCTTGGAATATGCCCGAAGGTATGGACCGGAGCACGTATTTCTGTCCTTCAAACTCTAAAGTGTGTCCGGCGTTTGGTCCGCCTTGGAAGCGTGCCACTACATCGTATCTCGGGGTCAGGACATCAACAACTTTGCCTTTGCCTTCGTCTCCCCATTGTAATCCTAAGAGAATGTCTACTTTCATATCTGTTTTTTGTGATTATTGGTTTTCTTTTTCTGTTTGTTGGCCCGTTCGCACTTGCTGCATATGCCATATATGTACAGGGAATAGTGCGTGAGGTTGAATCGGTTCAGCTTGGTGTGCTCTATGGCATGGCGCAACTCTTCGTTTTGAAATTCTGTCACTTTTCCACATTGGGTGCAGATGAGATGGTGGTGGGTGTCCCTATTGTAGCTCTTTTCGTATTGTGACGAGTTTCCGAACTGATGTTTTATGACCAGTCGGGCGTTGATGAGCAGTATTATGGTGTTGTAGAGAGTAGCCCGGCTTACCCTGAAGTTTTCCTGGTTAGCCATGAGCGAGTAGAGGGTGTCTATGTCAAAATGTCCTTCTATGGAGTATATAGTGTCAAGTATGGCATAGCGTTCGGGCGTTTTGCGATGTCCGTTCGCGGTGAGGTATTCGGTGAATATCTGCCTTACCGTATCCTTTATGTTTGGTTTGTCCATAGGGCAGGATTGATGGGTGATTTTGCCAACAAAATTAATTCTTTTTTGTATAAGCGCAAGGAAGCGGTTGTAAAAAGTGGCTTTTACTCCTCTGTTTCTTCCCTCACGAGGTTGTATAGGGCCTGTTCTGCTTCGTTTTCAGAGGTTTTCATCGTCTCCACCCGTCGGCATGTACGGAAGGCGTTTGTCTCGTTTTGCTGGATGAAGCGGCGCAAGGCTGTGGCGGCGGCGTTTCTTACATGGTAGGATCCGGCAAGGAATGCACATATTGCCTGATCAAGGAATTCGTTGGATGCACGTTCGTCCATGTCTCCTTTCTTCATCAGCAGTCGGCTTATGGTCAGAAAACCACAGACTTGTGCCATTTCATGCTCACTTGCTATCCATTGGAAGGCTTTGGCAGGAGCGTAAGGCAGGTGTTGGAACAGGTTCATGCTAGTGAGTCTGGCTATCTCTATATTGGGCATGTTTTCTATCCATATGTCTGCTATTTCGGGGAGGAAGCTTTCTACGGGCTGGAGCATTCCGGCCAGAATCTTGCATTCGCGTATGTCTTCTTTCCAGAGGGCTTGAGCCAGACGGTGGTCTTTCCCGTACCGTGCTGCTATGTCTTTGATGCGTGGAAGTTCTACACCGAAGTTCAGTTTGTATACCAGGCCTTTTTCGCGCATGCTTTGCGAGGCGGCTCCGTTCATGGAGAGCCGTAACTGCGTCTTTATGTCTTTCAGTTGTAGGTGCAGGGTTTCGTTGGAGTAGTCTGTCATAAGAGGGCTTTTTATTTAAGAGGACGGCTTTCGGTGTGTGTCAGCAAGATGCAGACGGACAGCCTTTGACTTTTTAGGGAGTTTTTCCCGTTTTTGGCTATCCGTCTGTCATTGGCTTTTCATATGCCGTAGCCGGGCCGGTCTATTCATTTACGGACGGCAGGCAGGAGTAATCTTTGCTGTAACGCAGCATCTGTTCGGCATAACCTTCCTCGTAGCTTACTTTTATGTCTGTGATGTTGCCTTGTTCGTCGGTTACAGCTTCATATTTTGGGTTTACGAATCCTTTATAAGGAGCCAGATGTAACTTTTCGTACCGTTCCAGCACTTCTTTGTGCAGTGATGGGTCTACTTTTACGGCATAGGTTTCCACCAGTTGGCGGGCTGCTTCAAAATCGCCGGTTGACTTGATGCGTTGTATTTCGGCCAGCAGTTCTCCGAAAAGATGGCGCAACTTTTCATAATCGTTGATTTTTACATAGGTTTTACCGTCTTTTTGGGTCATTTCCACAACATTTTCCCTCTTGCCTTTTTCATATACCCAGTGTGCGATAAGTGCACGGTTGCGCATGTGTGCCTCTTCTATGTTGTTTCCCGGCGCAATGCGCACCAGTTGGGTCATGAGTCCGTTCATGAGGTACGTGTAGTATTGCGCCTTATAAGCCTCGTCCGAAGGCAGGAGCTTTAGTTCTATCAGCTTGGGGTCGGCTACATAATAGAGTCCGAAGAGGTCGGCTCTTGCTTCTTCTATGGTGGAACCGTAAGCTTTCAGTGCGTCGGGGTCTGTACCGGGCAATAATTTGCCGGAACCATGTCCCAGGCATTCATGCAAGTCGGTATGTAGCTCGTCAGTAAGGTCGGCATAAGCGTCAATGTTCTTCAGTTCGGCTTCGCTGTATACAAATTCCTCATTGAAGCCATTGCCGTGTGCCGCTTTGTTGTAGGCATCAGTAATATTGCCTATAGTCACCGATTTTGAGCCGTATTGGCTTCTTATCCAGTTGGAGTTTGGAAGATTGATGCCTATTGCGGTAGAAGGGTAGAGGTCGCCTGCCAGAATGGCTGCAGTAATCACTTTTGCCGATACGCCTTTTACCTGTTCTTTTTTGAAGCGTTTGTCTACGGGAGAGTGGTCTTCGAACCATTGTGCGTTTTCGCTTATGATTTCAGTGCGGTGTGTGGCTTCCATGTCTTTGAAGTTGACCAGTGATTCCCAGCTGGCTTTCATTCCCAGCGGGTCGCCATAGCTTTCTATGAATCCGTTGACAAAGTCCACTCTGGAGTTCAGGTCTTTTACCCAGAGTATGGAGTAGTCGTCAAATGTCTTCAGGTCTCCGGTCTCATAGAATTCCACCAGCTTGGCTATTACGGCTTTCTGTTCAGGTGTTTCGGCTACTTCTTCGGCTTTCTTGAGCCAATAGATTATTTTCTGTATGGCTTGTCCGTACAGTCCTCCGGCTTTCCATACCTTTTCTGTTATTTTGCCGTTCTCTTTTACCAGTCTGCTGTTCAGTCCGTATGATATGGGCGTTTCGTCCTGATGATTTTTCATGGCACGGTAAAAGTCTTCCGCTTCTTGTTGCGTCACGCCTTCGTAATAGTTGCATGCAGAGGTCAGGATAAGGTCTTCGCCATCGGCCTGGTTTACTCGCTTGGGCATGACATTGGGGTCAAAGATTACGGGGAATATTTCCTCACAGAGCTGTTCTGCTGTCTGTCCTTGGGATAGTGGGAGTTTTGCCGGGTCGGTGTCAAGAATGGCTTGGCGGAAGAAATCCTGGCTGAATCCTGGAACGAATTTTTCGCATCCGTAATGGTGGTGTATGCCGTTGGAGAACCATACCCTTTTCAGATAGGTTTCCATGTTCTTGAAATTGTCTGTATTGCGGTCTCCCTTATATCCGGTATATACGGCTTCCAGGGTACGGCGTATGGTAAGGTTGTATTTGCCATTCTGGTCAAACAGGATGTCCCGTCCTTGCAAGGCGGCTTCAGTGAGGTAATAGACTAATTTTTTTTGTTCCAGCGAGAGACTGTCAAACTCTGGTACGCGATAGCGTAAAATCTGTAAATCTGCAAATTGTTCCACGGTGTAATCAAATTTGTCTGCTTGTGTGGAGGCGTTCTGGGTGTTGCACGCTGTCAGTGCGGACAGTACGGCTAACATAGAGAATATTTTGCCTTTCATGTCAAAGGGATTTTGGAATGAAAAAAATAAAAAGAGGAACTGTCTCTTTTCCCCGTACCGGAGTACGCCGGTGCAAAAGAGACAGTTCCTGTCTTTGGACAGCCCGAAAGCTTATTTCTTCTTTTCGGCATGCCGTTTGCGATAGCCATTGGGCGTTTCGCCTACATTCTTGTAGAATGCCGCATAGAAGGATTGCCTGTTGGCGAAACCTACCATTGTGCTTATTTCTTCCACATTCTTGTCGGCATATCTTTTGTCTGTAAGCAGGTGAAGCGCATCTTTTATGCGGTACTCGTTGAGCAGGCAGGAATAGTTCATGCCGAAGCGCGAATTTACTACTGCAGACAGATAGCGGGTGTTGGTCTGCAACTCTTTGGCCAGGTCCTTGGCCGAATAATTGGGATCTCTGTACTTTTTCTGAACTACGATGATGTTCAGAATTTTGTCATACAACTCGTCTGCCAGCTCCGGACGGATAAGCGAACGGTAAGCTGCATTCTTTTCTTTTTTCTCACGCAGGTTGTAGGGACGTTTTTTAACGGTACCTTCCTCTACCTTGTTTTCTAAGTCACTCATTTCAATACTGGTTAGGGCTTGTTTAAAAACAAAAAGTATACTTTTGTTATATACTTTACAAAGGTCTGACATTTTTTTTTAATGTGCAACTTTTGGGGCATTTATTTTACTTTTATTGAAAGAAAAAGAGCTATGCCGCACATATCTTGTCCCATAAACAAGGCCTTCAGTTCGTAAAAGTCTGCATGGCTTTTCTTTATTTTATATTTCTTATTACTGTCTGTCCGGAACTTTTTTGTGCTTCTTATTCATCTGACAGTCCGTTATATTTCCCGAATAAAGTTTGGAGAATCACTTTGTGAAAAGCCCGGACCGGTGCTGTGTGGAACGTGAAAGAGCCTTATTTGCATTCTTGCAGAAGATGGTGCAAGTCGTTGCGGGGTATTCCCAAGGCAATGGCTTGTTCAAAGTCCCTTCGTGCCTGTTTTTTCCTGTTTTGTTGCAGGTAGATTTGTCCGCGAACCAGATAGGCTTCGGCCTGTTTCTCGTCTAGTTTGATTGCTTCTTCCAGGTCTATCAGTGCGGCGTCCGGTTGTTTCAGGTCCTTTTCCACTTCGGCCCGTGTGGTATAAAGTGTGGCCAGTTCTTTGTCTGTGGTCTGTCGTCCGGTCTGTTCGGCCTCAATCATTTGGCTGAGTATGCGTTGGGCTACCGATAGCCGTCCGGCCTTGTGTTCTACGATGGCGAGTCCCAGTCTTCCGCTGAAGCTTGTCGGTTCTGTCTGGAGCAGGTGCTGGTAGTCGGCGCGTGCTGACTTGTAGTCGCGTGCCTTCATATAAATGTACGCGCGCATCAGCAGGGCTTCGGTGTTGTCTTTGTCCAGGTCAAGCACCAGTGAGTAGTCCACACGTGCACGGTCTTCACGACCTGTTTCCAGATAGAGTGTGGCCCGGTTCATCAGTATGGGGACGGAGCGTGGGGTGAAGTTCAGGGCAAAGGTGTACGACTCCAGTGCCAAGTCCGTTTTTCCTTGTCGGCGTTGGATGGTGCCCAAGTTGGAGAACAGCAGCGCGTTGTGCGGGTTGGACGGTTCAAGTCTCAGAGCCTGTCTTATGTAGTCTTGTGCCCGGTCCAGACTGTCTGCTTCTATACAGCGGAATGCTTTGTCGCATAAGTCCTGATAGTTTTGCGCTGCTATCTGTAGCGCGCCAGTGCAGATAAGCGCAAGGAGAATGATGGCTTTTCTCATGTGGTGGGTCTTATTTGTACAGTCCTGCCGACAGATACCGTTCGCCTGTGTCGGGGAGCAGTGCCACCACCAGCTTGTCGGCGAACTCCGGACGGGAAGCGAGCTGGCGTGCCGCATACAGGGCGGCACCCGACGATATGCCGGCCAGCAGCCCGTCGTACAAGGCCAGTTCCCGTGCTGTGTCTGCGGCAGCGTCATCGCTCACGGCAATGACTTCGTCTACGGTTGTAGGGTCGTAATTGCCAGGGATAAAGTTGGCTCCGATGCCTTGTATGCAGTGCGGTGCCGGTTTTCCTCCTTCAAGCACGGGCGATGAGGCTGGCTCTACGGCCACAATCCATACGTTCGGGTTGTGGCGTTTCAGCGCGCGTCCCACTCCGCATACCGTGCCTCCTGTACCGACGCCTGCGACGAAGGCGGCTACGGTACCGTCGGTGTCATTCCATATCTCCTTGCCTGTGGTACGGTAGTGTATGGCAGCGTTCGCGGGGTTAGCAAATTGGTCCAGTATGCAGGAGCTTGGTATGCTGTTGCGTAATGCTTCGGCGCGTGCCACAGCTCCGGCCATACCTTCTTTCCCAGGGGTCAGTATAAGTTCTGCCCCATAGGCTCTCAGCAGTTTTTTCCTTTCCTCGCTCATGGTTTCGGGCATGGTGAGAATCAGCTTGTAGCCTTTGATGGCGGCGGCCATGGCAAGACCTATGCCGGTGTTCCCGCTGGTGGGTTCTATAATGGTGGCTCCGGGGCGTAGCCGACCGTGCGTCTCGGCATCTTCTATCATGGCCAAGGCCGTGCGTGCCTTTACGCTTCCTGTAGGATTGAACATCTCCAGTTTGCCTACGAGGCTTTTTTGCAGTCCGTGATGTCTGCTGTAGGCCGACAGTTCCATCAGGGGGGTATGCCCTATGAGGTCGGTCAGGTTATATGCAATCTGCATGGTCGTCTTTCTGTAAAGCTGTTGTTCAGTGTCTGTCTATGTAGTCTGTTATCCATTCTCCCACTTCCTTGGTGCCGTAGTGTTTTCCACCTTCCACCTGTATTTCGGGTGTGCGCACGTTGGCGTCAAGCGACGCATCTACGGCTTTTCTTACCAGCGCGCCCTCTTCCTTCAGGTTGAAGTGTTCAAATAGCATGGCTACGGACAGTATCTGTGCCAGCGGGTTGGCTATGTTCAGACCTTTGGCTTGTGGCCAGCTGCCGTGTATGGGCTCGAATACAGGGGTACTCTCACCGGTGGAGGCCGAGGGCAGCAGTCCCATAGAACCGCTTATGCAGGAGCCTTCGTCGGTCAGTATGTCTCCGAATGTGTTTTCCGTCACCATGACGTCAAAGAAACGGGGTTCCTGAATCATCTTCATGGCGGCGTTGTCCACATACATGTAGTCTGTAGTCACTTCGGGGTATTGCGGAGCCATTTCCCGGGCTATTTGCCTCCAGAGGCGCGACGAGGCCAGAACGTTGGCCTTGTCAACCACGGTAAGATGGCGGCGGCGTTTCATGGCATACTCAAAGGCAACTTTCAGTATGCGCTCCACTTCCGGGCGTGTGTAGAGGTTGGTGTCGTAGGCCCGGTCGTTATCCTGATACTTCTCGCCGAAGTACATGCCTCCCGTCAGCTCCCTTATGCATATAAAGTCCGCTCCTTCCACCAGTTCGGCGCGCAACGGCGACTTGTGGAGCAAGCATCTGAAGGTTTGTACGGGGCGGATGTTGGCAAACAGTCCCAGCTTTTTGCGCATGGCCAGCAGACCTTGTTCCGGACGCACCCGCGCGGTGGGGTCATTGTCGTACTTCGGGTCGCCTACGGCCGAGAAGAGTACGGCATCGGCACGACGGCAGGCCTCATAGGTGGATTCGGGAAACGGGTCGCCTACGCGCTCTATGGCTTCCGCGCCGCAGATGGCGTATTCATAAGTTACGCTATGCCCAAATTTCCGGCATACGGCACTCATCACGTTCACTCCTACGGCAGATATTTCCGGACCGATACCGTCACCGGCCAGTACAGCTATTTTCAGTTCCATTTAGTTGTCCTTTCTGTTTGATTTTACTTCAATGTGTCGGCAAAATAAGCGGAAATGTGGAAAAAAGCCAAATAAAACAGGGAAAATCATTCAATCTTCTGTTTTTTTAACCCAAATCAACTGTCGGACATCGGGCAGACCGCTTTCCGCTTTGCCAAGGACATAGCGGGTTACGTCAAGGTAAAGCGGAAAGTAAGATGCCGGCAGAAGTGGGTAAGACGCCAAAGAGATTCATCTCAGAAAATATATATAAGGTATAAAGAATGGGTATGGATGGCAGAATCTTCTCCGGAACGGATGTCCAGACGGATGCATCCGGTTGTAATGTATTGGAAATGGGTGTGGAAAGGGGGACTCCGCTCAGTCCGTCCGCAGCGTGGTGTGAATCCGTTCACCGTCCGGTGTGAATCCGTCCGCACCAGACGTTCGATAGGTCGGCTCCAGACGGCTTGTCTGCACTTCCGGGCGAAGCCGTGCAGGATTTTGTGAATGAAATGAAAATGAGCGTTTTTTTTATGTATATTCAATATAAATGATTTACTTTGCTCACGATTCATTCCTACGGATTGATTTTTGAAACACATTATATTAATCTTTATTTTATGAAAAAACATTTTATCAGTGCCATGTTTGCCATGCTGGCTTTTTCGGCCGGCGCGCAGACTTTCAACGAATGGCAAGACCCTGAAGTCAATGCGGTGAACCGTGCGCCCATGCACACGGACTACTTCGCTTACGAGTCGGCAGACAAAGCCGGTTACGGTGTTAAGGAACAGTCGGCCTATTTCATGTCGCTTAACGGAACGTGGAAATTCCATTGGGTGAAGGATGCCGACATGCGTCCTACAGACTTTTGGAAGACCGGTTACGATGATGCAGGCTGGGGAACGGTGCCTGTGCCCGGCGTATGGGAGCTTAACGGATACGGCGACCCTATCTATGTGAATAACGGTTATGCCTGGCGCAATCAGTTCAAGAGCAATCCTCCCGAGGTGCCAGTGCAGAACAATCATGTAGGCTCGTACCGGCGTGTGGTGACGGTACCGGCCGACTGGAAAGGCAAGGATATCATGGCGCATTTCGGATCGGTGACCTCCAACATGTACCTGTGGGTGAACGGAAAGTATGTAGGCTATAGTGAGGACAGCAAGCTGGAAGCCGAATTTGACCTGACACCCTATCTGAAACCCGGAGAGGAGAATCTCATCGCTTTTCAGGTATTCCGCTGGTGCGACGGTTCCTATCTTGAGGATCAGGACTTTTTCCGCTACAGTGGGGTGGGGCGCGACTGTTACCTTTACGCGCGCGAAAAGAAACGCATTGAGGACATCCGTGTGACTCCTGACCTGGACGGTGTGTATAAGAACGGAACCTTGACCATATCTCTGAAACTGAAGGGTAAAGGTCGTGTGAACCTGCAGCTGCTGGATGCCGGTGGCAAGGAAGTGGGTACCGCCGTATCGAAGAACGGCGAGACTGTCACTATGGCATTGGAGAACCCGTACAAGTGGACGGCCGAGACTCCTTACCTGTATACGTTGCGCGCCACATTGGAAGGCGGAAACGAGGTCATTCCCGTAAAGGTGGGCTTCCGCAAGATAGAGATAAGGGGCGGACAGGTGCTGGTCAACGGAAAGCCTGTACTGTTCAAGGGCGTGAACCGCCACGAGATGGACCCCGACTATGGATATTATGTGTCCAAGGAACGTATGATACAGGACATCCAGCTGATGAAACGTTTCAACATCAATGCCGTACGTACCTGCCATTATCCCGACAACACGTTCTGGTATGAGCTTTGCGACAAGTATGGGCTGTATATGGTGGCTGAGGCCAATATAGAGTCTCACGGAATGGGCTATGGTGATGAGACGCTGGCCAAGCGCGAGGATTACCTTGCCGCACACATGGAGCGCAATGAGCGTAACGTGCAGCGCAGCTTCAATCATCCCAGTATCATCTTCTGGTCTCTGGGGAATGAAGCCGGATACGGCTCCAACTTCGAAGCGGCTTACGACTGGGTGAAGGCCGAAGATCCCAGCCGTCCCGTGCAATATGAGCAGGCCGGGATAGAGGGAAAGACAGACATCTATTGCCCCATGTATGCCGGCTACCAGTGGTGCGAGGATTATTGCAAGAACGATTCCTACACCAAGCCTCTCATTCAGTGCGAGTATGCCCACGGCATGGGTAATTCGGAAGGTGGATTCAAGGAATACTGGGACCTGGTGCGCAAGTATCCCAAGTATCAGGGCGGATTCATATGGGACTTCGTGGACCAGTCTGTCCGTTGGACGGGCAAGGGAGGCAAGATGATTTATGCCTACGGAGGCGACTTCAACCGCTTTGACGGTTCCGATTTGAACTTCTGCAACAACGGGCTGATAAGTCCCGACAGGAATCCCAATCCTCACGCTTACGAGGTGGGCTATTTCTATCAGAACATCTGGACTACCTTGGCCGCTAAGAAGGAGAACGATAATGTGGACATTGACATCTACAACGAAAACTTCTTCCGTGACCTTTCGGCTTACTATATGGAGTGGGAAGTGCTGAAAGCCGGTAAAGTGATGGCTACAGGACGTGTGGACAAACTTGATGTAGGCCCCCAACAGATAGGTAAGCTGACTTTGGCTTTGGGACATTATTGCAAGAAGGATGAAGCCTTGCTGAACGTGGCATATAAACTGAAACGTAGCGAAGGCCTGCTGCCTGCCGGCCATGTGGTGGCCAAGGACCAGCTGGTGCTCAATCCTTATAAGGCTCCGTCCATGGAACTGGAAAACTGCCAAGCTCCCAATGCGCCTGCAATTGCACCGGTCATTCAGGACAATGACTGGAATTACCTTATAATCCATGGTGACAGATTCCGCATAGAATTCAATAAACACAGCGGCTATATGTCCAAGTATGAGGTAGATGGACTGGATATGATAAAGGAAGGCAGTGTACTGTCTCCTAACTTCTGGCGTGCTCCTACAGACAATGACTTCGGTGCGAACCTCCAGCAGAAGTATGTGGCCTGGAAGAATCCGGAAATGAAACTGTCTAAGCTTGACAAACGGACGGAAAACGGTCAGGTGATAGTGGAAGCCGCATACGACATGCCGGGAGTGTCGGCTCGGTTGGAACTTACTTATGTCATCAACAATATAGGTGCGGTTAAGGTGACTCAGAAAATGACGGCAGACAAGGGGGCCAAGGTGTCGAACATGTTCCGTTTTGGCATGCAGATGCCTATGCCTCGTTCGTTCGAGACGGTAGAATATTATGGTCGCGGGCCTATAGAGAACTATATAGACCGTAACCATTGTACGGATCTTGGCATATACCGACAGACAGTGGACGAGCAGTTCTATCCTTACATTCGTCCGCAGGAGAATGGCACAAAGAGCGACATCCGCTGGTGGAACATGCTTGATGCGGCCGGCAACGGTTTGCACATTGTGGCTGAAGCGCCTTTTTCCGCATCGGCGTTGCATTACACCATAGAGTCTTTGGATGAAGGTCTGTATAAGAAGCAGGGACACTCGCAAGAAGTGCCCGAGGCCGACCTGACTAATGTTTGCATAGACAAGATACAGGCCGGACTGGGTTGCGAAGATAGCTGGGGACGCATTGCCCGTCCGGAATATCAGGTGCCTTATGCCGATTATGAGTTCACTTTCATCATGATGCCGGTGAAACATCAGGTGCCGATGGAATAAAGAAGATGTGGACAGTCTTTTAATGCTTTTTTTGCAAAATAGAGTAAATACTTGCTAAAAGACTATATATTACGGCATACTGATGAACATTTTGTAGGCTGTTTCTACAGAAAGGTTTATCTTTGTAGCATGTTAAAGCAGTAACATTACTCAATATAAAGATTGGTTCTCAATAGGAAAGAAAAGGCGGATATTCTTCGTGATGAAGGGTATCCGTCATATTTTTATATACATGCGTAAGGTCGGCTGGAGGGCCATGAATTACTAAGATGCGTTAATCTGCAGAATGCTTTCCAATGGAAATTTTGAGGTTCCAAAGCGAATGTTTTTCTTTGTGCATTAATTTTCCACCGGAAAACAACCGGTGCTTTTTACGTTATCGCATTATGAAATATCTTATTGTTGGAGGGGTGGCCGGAGGTGCCACGGCAGCCGCGCGTATCCGTCGGAATGTGGAGCAGGCTGAAATCATTTTGTTTGAGAAGGGCAGGTATATATCCTATGCCAATTGTGGTTTGCCTTACTATATAGGTGGGGTGATTGCAGACCGTAGCCGTCTGTTCGTCCAGACGCCTGCGGCTTTCGGCCGTCGTTTCAACATAGATGTGCGTACGGAATCGGAAGTCACATCCATTGACCCGTCCCGCAAGACGGTGAGTGTGCGCACGGCAGAAGGCAGAATCTATACGGAGAGTTATGACAGGCTGCTCTTGTCTCCCGGAGCCTCACCCGTAAAGCCGCCTTTGCCGGGCATAGACAGTAGGGGTATTTTTACTTTGCGCAATGTGGACGATACTGACCGCATAAAGGCTTATATGGAACAGCATGGCGTGAAGAAGGCTGTCATTGTTGGAGGAGGATTCATCGGGCTGGAGATGGCCGAGAACCTGCATCATGCCGGTGTCCGTATATCGGTTGTGGAGATGGCCAATCAAGTGATGGGGCCTATAGATTATTCCATGGCTTCTCTGGTACATGAACATTTGAGGCAAAAAGGTGTCAGTCTCTATCTGGAACAGGCGGTAGAGGCTTTCCGTGAAGAAGGAGACGGATTGGCCGTCCTGTTCAAGTCGGGACTTTCCTTGCATACCGACATGGTGCTGCTGTCCATCGGAGTGCGTGCCGATACCCGGCTTGCTTCCGAGGCCGGTCTGAAACTGGGTGAGGCGCGTGGCATTTGGGTGAATGAATATCTGCAGACATCGGACGCCGACATCTATGCGGTGGGCGATGCCATAGAATTCCCTCATCCTATCACGGGAAAGCCTTGGCTGAACTTCCTGGCCGGGCCAGCCAACCGTCAGGCGCGTATAGTGGCGGACAACATGGTCTATGGCAACAAAGTGGCTTACGAGGGTTCCATCGGCACCTCTATCGCCAAGGTGTTCGACCTTACGGTGGCTTCCACTGGATTGGCGGCCAAGAGGCTGAAGCAGATGGGCATACCTTATCTCTCGGCTACCATCCATAACGGGTCGCATGCGGGATATTATCCCGGTGCGTTGCAGATGAGCATCAAGATAGTGTTCTCGCCCGAAGACGGGAAACTGTATGGGGCGCAAATCGTGGGATATGACGGGGTAGACAAACGCATAGACGAGTATGCCTCATTCATCAAGCAAGGGGCTACGATACACCATCTTGCCCGGTTAGAGCATGCTTACGCGCCTCCTTTCTCTTCGGCTAAGGATCCTGTGGCCATATCAGGGTATGTGGGCGAAAACATCTTGTGTGGCAAGATGTCTCCCATCTATTGGCGTCAGGTGCGCGACTGGACTCCGCAGGTGGCCACATTAGTTGATGTGCGTACTCCTGACGAGTATGCCTTGCACCATATAGAAGGTGCGGTGAACATTCCGCTGGACGATTTGCGTCAGCGTATGGGGGAAATCCCTTCAGACAAGCCTGTGTACCTTTACTGCGGTGTAGGGCTTCGGGGATACTTGGCCTCAAACATTCTGAAAGGCAATGGATTTGGGCAGGTGTACAATCTGGTAGGCGGACTAAAAACCTATCAGGCAGCCACCGCTCCTTTGCTCCTGCCGCAGGAGGGGGATAAGGCGGAAGCCGGTACGCCTTTGCCGGAACGCAGCTCCTCCGGAACAGTCAAGCCTGTTCTTGTGGATGCTTGCGGCATACAGTGTCCCGGTCCGGTGCTGAAGTTGAAGAAGTATATGGAAAATCTGCAGCCCGGCGAATGCTTGGAGATTTTGGCTACTGATGCGGGGTTCCCACGTGATGCGGAGGCCTGGTGCAAGAGTACGGGCAACAGATTCTTGTCTTCCACTACATCGGGAGGAAAGTATTCCGTAACAGTGGAAAAGGGAGGCTCTTCTCTTTCAGCAGGGACACAGATTGTTCAGGCTGCTGCAGAGGGAAAGACGTTCATCCTGTTCAGTGACGATTTGGACAAGGCTTTGGCTACGTTTGTCCTGGCCAACGGGGCGGCGGCCACAGGCCGGAAGGTAACTATATTTTTTACGTTCTGGGGTTTGGATGTCATCAAGAAAGAGCGCAAGCCACAGGTGCGGAAAGATATGTTCGGACGGATGTTCGGATGGATGCTGCCTTCCAGTTCGCTTAAGTTGAAACTTTCCAAGATGAATATGGGAGGCATAGGAAGCCGTATGATGCGCCATCTGATGAAGCGGAAAGGGGTGGACTCTCTGGAATCCCTTCGTCAACAGGCCATGGACAACGGAGTGGAATTCATTGCTTGCCAGATGTCTATGGACGTGATGGGCATTTGTAGGGAAGAGCTGATAGACGGGGTGACGATAGGTGGTGTGGCTACGTATATGGAGCGTGCGGAGCAGGCAAATGTGAACTTGTTCATATAATCATATGACTGTTGTGAGAAAGATAAGATGTATATGTAAGATGAGGGAGCTGTTCCAGGCTCTCTCTCTTTTGGAAGGACAACTGGTCTCAGGCTACGGCATCACGCTGAACGAGGCGGTGGTGCTTTGCAGCGTGGGCGATGGCTCCGTATTGGCCGGTACCATTGCCGGATGTACAGGGATGAGTCCGTCACATGCGTCCAAGATAATCAGCCATGTGGAGAAGAAAGGGCTGCTGGAACGCAAGGTCGCCGAGTCGGACAAGCGCTGTATGTACTTCACGCTGACTCCCGAAGGACGTAGGCTGCTCCATGCCATAGACGCCCGGGGAGTGGAGGTGCCTTCTTCACTGGAGTTTTTTTTCACTGGAGACTGAGGCCGGTGAAGACCTTATAACGAGACGGGTCCTGAAAACCTTATCTGGCTGGTTTTCAGGACCCGTCTCATTATCTGCATGTGGCAAGGCTGCTGTCCGCCATTATTTGGTGAACAGCAGTTCCCTATATTTGGGGAGCGGCCATATCTCGTCGTCTATTTCCATCTCCAGATGGTCTATGTGGTCGCGTATGCTGGTCAGATAGGGACGTACGGTTTCCTCGTATGCAAAGGCACGCTCCTTGTAGTCGGGCAGGTGGTTGGCCCGTTTTCTGGCTTCCGTCATTTCGCGTACTTGTACCTTTATGGCGGTTACCCGTGCCGATATCTCGCGTATGAGTTCTTTACGGTCAGCGCTCAGTACTTCATACTCTTCCGTTGTGAAGGTTTCACGCAGTCCCCGCATGTTTTCCAGCAGCCGGTTCTGGTAGGTCACAGCAGTGGGCACTATGTGGTTTATGGCCAGGTCGCCTAGCACGCGGCTTTCTATCTGCACTTTCATGGTGTATTTCTCCAGTTCCACTTCTAGACGGCTGGCCAGTTCCGTCTCGTTCAGTATGTGTTCGCCTATGAGTACGGCTTTCGACTGGTCATCCATGTAGTGCATCAGTGCCTGCGGCACGTGGCTGATGTTGGTTAGTCCCCGTCGTTCTGCCTCGCGTCTCCATTCTTCGGAATAGCCGTCGCCCTCGAAGCGTATGGGCTCGGACGCCACGATGGTATCTTTCAGCACCTGGAACAAAGCTTCTTCCTTGGCGGTCCCTTCTTCCATCAGCCGGTCCACCGATGCCTTGAACTCGTTCAGCTGGTTGGCCATGGCCGCATTGATGGCAATCATAGCGGCGGCACAGTTGGCCGATGAGCCTGCGGCGCGGAACTCGAAGCGGTTTCCGGTGAAGGCGAAAGGCGAGGTACGGTTGCGGTCGGTTGTGTCAAGCAGTATCTCGGGTATGCGGCTGATGTTCAGTTTCAGGGTGGCTTCCTGCTCCTCGGTCTTCCGGGTGTTGTCGGTCTGTCGGGCTATCTCGTCAAGAATGGCGGACAGTTGTTTGCCCAGGAATATGGAGAGTATGGCAGGAGGGGCTTCGTTGGCACCCAGTCTGTGGCTGTTGCCCGCACTCATAATGGACGCGCGCAGCAGATTCTGGTTCTTGTACACCATCATGAGCACATTGACCAGGAAGGTAAGGAACAGCATGTTGCCTTTGGGGTTCTTGCCTGGGGCGAAGAGGTTAATTCCCGTGTCGGTGCACAGCGACCAGTTGTTGTGCTTGCCCGATCCGTTCACGCCGTTGTACGGTTTTTCGTGCAGCAGAACGGCGAAGTTGTGTTTGCGGGCGATGCGTTTCATCAGATCCATCACCAGCTGGTTATGGTCGTTGGCCAGGTTCACGTTCTCGAATATGGGCGCCAGCTCAAACTGGTTGGGCGCCACTTCGTTGTGACGGGTCTTCACGGGGATGCCTAGTTTGTGGCATTCTATCTCCAGTTCCTTCATGAAGGCGGTTACACGGGGTGGTATGGAGCCGAAGTAGTGGTCTTCCAGCTGTTGGTCCTTGGCCGAGGAATGTCCCATCAGCGTGCGTCCCGTGAGGCAAAGGTCAGGCCTGGCGTTGTACAGCGCCAGATCCACCAAGAAGTACTCTTGCTCCCAGCCTAGGTTGGCGAACACCCTGCCGATATTCTTGTCGAATAATCGGCACACTTCCGTGGCAGCCTTGTCCACGGCTACCAGTGCCTTGATGAGTGGGGTCTTGTAGTCCAGCGCCTCGCCTGTATAGGATATGAATATGGTGGGTATGCACAGCGTGGAATCCACTACGAAAGCCGGTGAGGAGACGTCCCAAGCCGTGTATCCGCGTGCCTCAAACGTGTTACGTATGCCTCCGTTGGGGAAGGAGGAGGCATCAGGCTCCTGCTGGATGAGCAGCTTGCCCGAGAAGTGCTCAATGACATCTCCCCCCTCACCGAACTCTATGAAGCCGTCGTGTTTTTCGGCTGTTCCGTCGGTCAGGGGCTGGAACCAGTGGGTGTAGTGGGTCACGTTCAGCGACTTGGCCCAACTCATCATGCCGTTGGCTATCAGGTCGGCCATCTCACGGCCGATGGGTACCCCTTTCTCTATGGCGTTGATTACTGCCTTGTAGGCTTCCTTGGGCAGGTATTCCTGCATTTTCTTGCGGTCAAATACGTGACTGCCATAATAGTCGGACAGTTTGTTCGATGGGGCGGCCACTTCTAGCGGACGGCGGTTAGCCAACTCCTGTAAGGCGAAAAAGCGCATTTTTGACATATAGTCTTCTCTATTTTGTAGGTTGTCGGCTGCAAAAGTACACCTTTTTTTCTATATTTGCCGCAGTCTACCAACCTATATTCATCTTGAAACCTTTTGTCCATACCTTATACTTGGCTTTGTGCCTGCTGCTTTCCGCACTGCCTGTGGAGGTGGCAGCATCCGTCGTACACGGCGCGGGGGAAGACGTGACACATGCCGCCGCCGGAAGGAGAAAGGCGGTGGCCGACTCCATCATGGAGAAAGTTATCTTCTTCGCACCCTTCTATGAGACGGCTGTAGACGATTATCGTGCCGGACTCTACATCAAAGGCCGCGTGGACATCATCAGGCGCAACCGCCTCATACGTTTCCTCCCCACCATGTTTCGCCTGAGGAAGGGGGTGGACGAATACCTGATAGAGACCTTTAGCGAGTTGCACTACACGGCCCCCGACATATACGACCAGAAGGTGAAGGCCGTCACCGGCACCGCCTCGGGTTTCTGGGAGGCCGACGGACACTTGCCGGAGTATTTTCACATAAATGTCTACTCGCCCTCGCTGCTCTACGACCAGCTGGTGTCCCCCCTTGCCCCCAACGCCAGGAAGTACTATAGCTACAGCCTTGACACGGTGACTGGAAACCGCCACGAGCGCCAGTTTAAGATAAGGTTTGTCCCACGCTACAAGAGCTTCCAGCTGGTGGAAGGCTACATGGTGGTGAGCGATAATGTGTGGAGCTTGCGCGAGATACGCATGGCCGGACGCTCCGAGCTGTTCCGCTTTGACATCATACTGCTGATGGGCCGCGTGGGAAGCCCAGACGAGTTCCTGCCCACCTACTATTTTATCAAGGGGAAGTTCAAGCTCCTGGGCAACGAGATAGAAGGTGATTACCTGGCCACACTGGACTACACTGACATCACACAGGCCCGCCCAGACAGGGAAGGCCTGCCCGAAAGACCGAAGAACAAGTACGACCTCACCGAATCCTACACCCTGCGTACCGACACCAACGCTCTGCGGCGTGACACTGCTTCCTTTAACGCCCTGCGTCCCATACCACTCACGCCGCACGAGAAATTGCTGTATGCAGACTACTTCCGCAGCGCTGACACTTTGGCAGGCCGTCCGCGACGCAAGGCGCTGGCTTTCTGGGGACAGGTGGGCGACCTACTCACCAGCCGGTACACCGTGGATCTCCAACGCTTCGGGAGTGTGAGGTGCTCGCCTATCATCAACCCTCTGCTCCTGAGCTACATCGGTTCCAACGGACTGTCCTACAGGCAGGAGTTCAAGTACAGCCAGCTCTTCCGGGGTGACAGGCTGCTGCGCATAGTGCCCCGCGTGGGATACAATTTCAAACAGAAGGAGTTCTACTGGCGTATGGTGGCCGACTTTGACTACTGGCCGCAGAAACGGGCCGCGCTGCACCTTGACGTGGGCAACGGAAACCGCATCTACAGCAGCGAGATACTGGACGACCTCAAGGCCATGCCCGACAGCGTGTTCGATTTCAGCAAGATAAACATGGACTACTTCAAGGACCTCTACCTCATCTTCAGTCACAGTTGGGAGGTGGTGAATGGCCTGACTTTCGACGTAGGACTCTCCATACACCACCGCACCGCCGTAGAGAAGTCGGACTTCACCCCGCTTTTCTCCGGCTTAGGGACAGGAGATGCCGTACGTCCAGGAACGAGCGCCGGATACTTGGATCGCTTTAGGAACACCTACAGTAGCTTTGCCCCACGCGTGAGGCTCACCTGGACTCCGGGACAGTACTACTACATGAACGGCGCGCGCAAGGTGAACCTGCACTCCCACTATCCTACCGTGTCTTTAGAGTGGGAAAGGGGCATAAAGGGTGTGCTGCCCAACTCCAACCGGTACGAGCGTATAGAGTTGGACGCGCAGTACAACCTGAAGCTGGGGCTGATGCGCGATCTCTACTTCCGTCTGGGATGCGGAGCCTTCACCGACCAACAGGAACTGTACTTTGTGGACTTCGCCAACTTGCGCCGTTCTAACCTGCCCACTGGATGGAACGATGAGATAGGCGGTGTCTTCCAGTTGCTTGACGGACGCTGGTACAACTCTTCCAACCGCTACCTCAGGGCACATGTCACCTATGAGGCTCCCTTCCTCCTTATGAGGCATCTGCGCAAGTACACCCAGTACGTGCTTAACGAGCGTATATACTACAACATGCTTTTCGTGCCCCACCTTAACCCTTATATTGAATTGGGCTACGGCATAGGGACCAACATCTTCGATTTCGGTCTCTTCGCCAGCTTCGCCAACCTGAAGTATCAGGAGGTGGGCGTGAAGTTCACTTTCGAGCTGTTCAATGACTGATTTTATCCTTATTCGGGCTTTTGGCTGAGAGCTTGGATAGTTGCTGAGAATTCGTTGATGATTTCGGAAAGGCAAGGATTGTCATTCCTTAAAATAATAGTGGCTTAATTCACCACTCTCTCACTGTCTGTAGCAGAGGAGGACATCGTTGTGAACTGTGATTTCCAGTTATAGGTAGAGAACCAATATTCAAGCAGACGACTTCTCACACCCTGCTTGTTGTCGCCTGTCTCACAGATATGATAAGGTGAATTTGTTACAGTTGGAAAATTCATTGATAATTTCCAGTGAAAGAGATTCATCATAAAGCGAAAAGCCTCCGGCTCCCTTTCCGGTCCGTTCCTTATAAATCTTCTTTATGGATTTCTTCTGTTGCTTGAGATACTCGTATTTTCTGTCCTTTGCCGCCTGAAGTCTGGCAAGCGCTTCCTTATGGGTAATCTTTAGAGCTTGTCGTACATTTGTACGTTTAAATTTTCCTTTTTAAGATTTTTATTCAGTCTGTTTTGGGCCTTTTCCCGGCCTCTTTTCCCGTTCCCCTTCGTCACGTAGCCCGCTACGTTCCTCATGATAACAGGAAAATGTTCTCGGAAAAATATTCCTATTTCTATGTTGAAGAATATCTCTTTCCGTTTGGAAAAACCATGGGCTGATGTCTCTCTCTGACGGTTTCCTCCGTACGGACACGGTGGGGGTGTCGGCAAAAGGGAAGGACACCTTCTCCGCACATGCATGTGCGAGGACGGCGTCCTTCTTGTGTGTCTGTGTCCGGTGGCGGGTGTGCGAGGGCGGCGGTCAGAGTCTGCTCTTGTAGATGCGGGCCACGGCCTTGTGGTACTGGTTCTCCAGTTGCAGTAGGTTGGAGAGGGTCTGGTGGAGCACCGACACTTCGAGGAAGTACTCTATCATGCTCATCTGCCCTTCATCCAGTGCCTTACGCAGCAGGGTCATATCCTGCTGGCTGGTGAAGGCCTCGCGGTATTCGGCTATGGAGTGTTGCAGCTCGCGGGCTTCTGTGTAGCGTTGCCACAGGTCAGAGGCGGTCTGCGTCTCGGCCTCTTGTTGCAGAAAGCCGGCGTTCAGGGCTTCGCTTTTGGCAGCCTTCACTTTGCCCCGATTTTGGAAGAGGGGTATGGAGAAGCCCACCACGATACCGTTCAGCGGGTGGCGTGTCTCGGTGTTGCGACGGTAGCCTATCTCCAGTGAGGGGAGCCATCCCTGCTTGCTGGCTGCTATCTGTCTTCGGGCGGCCTGCGCCGTGCTCTTCAGGGCCTGCAGTGAGGGGTCGGCGGAGAGCAGGGCGGGGCAAAGGGAGGCAAAGTCGGCGGGCAGTGGGTCCAGCGGGTATGTGTCGGGCATAGTGTCAAGAGGCATTCCCCCGTTCAGTGCCCTGAGCTCGCGCTTCTTGCCTTCCAAGGCGGCACGGTTGGTGCGTAGCTCGGTGCGCACGTTCAGCATTTCCAGATTTATCTTGTTGGTCTCTATACGGTTGGCATCGCCCGTCTCCAGCCGTTGGCGGTAGAGTGCGGCCAGCTCTTCAGCGTTGTGCAGGCGTTCCTCCAGCAGTTGCTGCATCTGCTGCAGCATGACGATGTCCATGCACGCTTCTTTGGCCTGCAGCAGTATGTCCTGCCTTGTGATTTCGGCCTGCGCGTCAAGGGCGGCGTTGCGGTGGCGGTTCAACTTGTTGCGCGTGGCGTAGAGGGTAGGGAAGTCAAAGCTTTGGGTCACGACCAGCTCTCCTGCGGTGATGTTTTTGTCGTCCGAATCCCAGAGGTGGGCGTAGGACACGGTGGGGTCGGGCAGGTTGTTTTCCGTGCGGTAGGCCGTCTTCTGTGCAGCGTTGAGCTGCCGTGCGGCCTGCAGCTGGCGGTTGTTGGACTCCACTTGGCGCAGTATGGCGTCTATGGCGCCGCCATCGGTTTGTGCGGTCAGGGGAGCGGCTGCGAGAGCCAGTGCCAGTGTCAGGGCGATGAGGGGTATGTTTGTTATCTTGTGCATAAGTCTGATGTTTTGGTGGTAATTTGTCATTTCTTTCGTTCCCACAGGTAGACTATGGGTATAATGAATCCGTTGAGGAAGGTCGAGGTGAGTAGTCCTCCCAGTATCACCTTGGCCATTGGGCTTTGTATTTCGTTACCTGGCAGGTCTCCTCCCAGTGCCAAGGGGATGAGTGCCAAGGCGCTGCACAGGGCGGTCATGAGTATGGGGTTCAGTCGGTCAAGTGAACCTCGTATCACGCTGTCGTACACGCTGTAACCTTCTTCCTTCTGCAGGTGGTTGTAGTGGCTCACGAGCAGCATGCCGTTGCGTGTGGCTATGCCGAAGAGCGATATGAAGCCTATGACGGCGGGTATGCTGACCTCTCCGGTAGTGAGGAGCAACGCGAACACTCCCCCTATGAGCGCCAGGGGCAGGTTGATGAGTATGATGGCACTCTCCTTCAGGTTGCGGAACTCGTTATAGAGTAGGAGGAAGATGACGGTGAGCGCCACGCACGAAGTGAGTGCCAGTGTGCGGCTGGCGGCCTGCTCACTTTCGAACTGTCCACCGTACTCCACGTGGTAACCTTCGGGCAGGGTGATGCGGCTGTTGATGCGCTCCTGTATGTCGTTCACAGTGTTGCGCAGGTCGCGTCCTTCAACATTAGCCGATATGACAATCTTGCGTTTCACGTTCTCGCGGCTTATGGTGTTTGGTCCTGTGGTGGTGTATATGTGCGCCACGTAGTCCAAAGGTACCTGTGTGCCGTATCCGGTGTCTATCATGAGGTCGCGTATGCGGCTGGCCCGGTCACGCATGGTGTCGTCAACCCTCACGGTGAGGTCAAAGGTTTTTCCCTGTTCGTAGACTTGGGACACGGCCTCTCCTGCCAGACAGACGCGGACGTATTCGGCAAACTGCGGCAGGGTGATGCCGTAGCGTGCCAGCATGTCTCGGCGCGGTTCAATGACGAGCTGGGGCCGCTCTATCTGCTGTTCCACGTTGAGGTCGGCCACTCCGGGTATGTCCTTTATGGCCTCGCGTATGTCTCCTCCTATCTGGAACATACGGTTCAGGTCATCGCCGAAGAGTTTTATGGCAATGTTGGCCTGCGTTCCGCTGAGCATGGCGTCTATGCGGTGGCTTATGGGTTGTCCTATCTCGACGATGGCTCCGGTAATACTTCCCAGCTTCTCCCTGACTTCGGCCGTGAGTTCGGCGCGGCTGCGTCCGTCAAGTTCGAAGGGCGCCTCTATCTCGCTGACGTTCACTCCCAGGGCGTGCTCGTCAAGTTCGGCGCGTCCGGTCTTGCGGGCTACGGTCTGTATTTCGGGTATGGTCATGAGCAGCTCTTCGGCACGCTGTCCTATGCGGTTGCTCTCTTCAAGCGATATGCCTGGCAGCGTGGACACGTTGATGGTGAACGAGCCTTCGTTGAAGGGCGGCAGGAAGGAGCGTCCCAAGGTGAAGAACAGGGCCAGCGCCACGGCGAACAGGGCTACGGTGCATCCCAGCACGGCCTTGCGGTGGCGTAGCGACTTGTGTAGCAGGACGGCGTATCCACGTTTGAGTCCGGCGGCCACTTTGGAGTCGGCTCCTCTGGCTTCGCCGTTACGTCTCACCCTCAGCATGTAAGAGCAGAGCACGGGGGTGAGCGTCAGCGCCACGACGGTGGAGGCAGCCAGTGCCGTGATGAAGGCCACGCCAAGAGGCACCAGCATGCGTCCTTCCATACCGCTGAGGAAGAACAGGGGCAGGAAGCTGGCCATGATGATGAGGGTGGAGTTCAGTATGGGCATGCGTACCTCGCGCGAGGCGTGGAACACCAGTTCCTTGATGGGCAGCCTCCGGTCGGGAGGCAGGGCGCGGTTCTCATGCAGACGACGGTAGACGTTCTCCACGTCGACTATGGCATCGTCCACCAGTGAGCCTATGGCTATGGCCATGCCTCCCAGGCTCATAGTGTTGATGGTCAGTCCCATGTAGTGCAGTGCCAGCAGCGACATGAGGAGCGACACGGGGAGCGTGACCAGCGAGATGACTGTGGTGCGCACGTTGGCCAGGAAGAGGAAGAGAACCACGACCACGAAGAGTCCGCCTTCCACCAGAGACTTCTTCACGTTGCCTATGGAGCTTTCTATGAAGCGGCTCTGCCGGAATATGTCCGTGCTCACATGCACGTCGGGGGGCAGGTTCTGCCGCACGTCTTCAAGTGCGGCCTCCAGCTTGGCGGTGAGTTCGAGGGTGCTGGTGGCTGGTTGCTTGGTCACGGTGAGCAGTACGGCGGGCTTTCCTTTCTCTGATGCGGTGCCCAGTTTGGGTGTCTGTGCGCCTATGACCACGTGTGCCACGTCTTCGAGCAGCACGGGCACGGCTGTACCTGGGGGGGAGGCTTGTGGCATGGCACCCACTACGGCTTTGCCTATCTTGTCCGTGTTGTCGGTGGATACCAGTCCGCGCACGATGTACTCGTTTCCATATTCATAGATTACCCCGCCGTTGGCGTTCAGATTCATGCCTCGTGTGGCGGCCAGCACGTCGGCCAGTGTGATGCCGTAGTGCCTCATGCGTTCGGGATCTATCTGTATCTGGTACTCCTTCACGTCTCCGCCTATGACCGACACCTGTGCCACTCCTCCTGTGGAGAGGAGTCGGGGGCGTATGGTCCAGTCGGCCAGCGTGCGCAAATCGAGCATGGAGGTACTGTCGGCGGTCAGTCCTATGATCATCATCTCGCCCAAGATGGACGACTGCGGCCCCAGTGTGGGTTTTCCCGAGCCTTGAGGCAGGCGGTCGGCCGCCTCGTCAAGCTTCTCGCTCACTATCTGTCGGGCCAGGTAGATGTCGGTGTCCCATTCGAACTCCACCCATACCACGGAGAATCCGTTGGTTGATGAGGAACGCACGCGGCGCACACCGGTGGCACCGTTTACGGCAGTCTCTATGGGGAAGGTCACCAGCTGTTCCACCTCTTCGGCCGCCATGCCTCCGGCTTCGGTCATCACCACTACGGTGGGCGCGTTCAGGTCAGGGAACACATCGACTTCGGTGTGTATGGCCGTGTAGGTTCCCCCTACAACCAGCAGCATGGATGCTACAAGCACCAGTATGCGGTTGTGTAATGAGAAATGTATGATTTTGTCAAGCATATGTCTGCGTCAGTCTTTATGTGTGAACTATATATTAATGATGGGATCAGTGCTCGTGTGTGTGTGCGGGGATGGCGCTCGTGGCTCCGGCCAGCTTTACCTGATAGGCTCCTTGCGACACGAAGCGTTGTCCGGGCTTCAGCCCGCTGAGTATCTGTACCCGTTGTCCGTCATCGGCTCCAGTCGTCACCAGCTGCTTGCGGTAGCATTCCTTGTCTACCTGCAGGTATACGTAGAAGCTTCCCTGTTCTTCGGTCAGTGCGGTGCGGGGGATGGCTATGACGTTGTCCTTGGGGGTGGAGAGTAGGAATATCTCGACAAACGCGCCGGGCACCACCGTGCCCCGGTTGTCGAACTCGAAGGTCACGGGCAGGTAATGGTTGCCGTCGTTGGCCGCCTTGGCGTATGACAGCAGTCGTCCGTTCAGTGCGGCCAGCTCATATACCTGGTCATTGTATGGGGTACGGAAATTGGCCGACGTGATGGAGGGCAGTGCCTGGTAGTAACGTTCCGACACGTCGGCACGCAATGCCAGCCTGCGGTCTTGTGTTATGGTGGCCAGCTGCTGGCCTACAGTGACATACTCCCCTTCTTTTACCATCAGGTTCTTCACGTATCCGCTTATGGGCGAGCGTACGGCCAGGCCGTCGTCGGTTTGTGTTCCGCCTATGGCTTCGTAGCTGATGCGTGCCGTCTCGTAGGCTTGGAGTGCTTGTTGGTAGTCTTTCTCCGATACGATTTTTTTCGGCAGCAGGGCTTTCATCCGCTCATATTCTTTACGGGCGGTCTCGTAGGCCACGCGGGCTTTCATTACTGGGTCGCCCTCGGCCAGGTTTTTTGCCGACAGCAGCAGCAGTGTGTTACCCTCGGTTACAGCCATGCCTTCGGTCACTTTGTTGTTGAAGGTTACCAAGCCCGATACGGGCGCCACCACACAGCTTTCCCCGCCTTGTGCCGGGAGCACCTGCCCGCTGGTTCTTATCACCTGGTGGAAGATGCCGCTTCTTACCGTGTCGGTCTTCACGCCTGCCGCCAGGGCCTTGTCCGGCGGAAGGACTATTTCTCCTGAGGCATGTGCTTCTTCGGAAGTTTCGTGGTCGTGGTCGTGCGTGGCCGGGTCTTCGGCTGCATGGATGTGGTTTTCAGTTTCATGGTCGTGTCCGTCGTGTCCGTTGGCAGACGGGGTGGTGCAGGAGCCGGATAGCAGGATGCATAAGGCTCCGAAAAGGAAAAGTTTCGGTCTCATACTGACGTTTTTTTCTTTATTTTTTGTTTGGTTATGGTTTCGGATGTGCATGTGCTTTGCAGTTACATCCTTTCCGCGTGCAAATATACGTGCGGAAACGGTGCAACCCGGTGGCAAAGCGGTGCCCGCGAAGGTGTGCGGGTCTGTAGACGTCAGCGTGAGGGAGGCCCTCTGAGGGCAAAGGTTCGGGCATGGCATGTCCCGTACAAAGGTTCCTGATAGGGTGTGTGGTACTGTCTTTCCCTCTGGAGGAACAGGCTGTACAGTCCGATAAAGATGTGTGGCAGGGACAAGAGGTGCGGATGGCACGGCACGTCGTCCGGATGCTGTGTGGGAGCCGGAGTCAGAGCTTGGATACGGGTGACGCAGTTCTCATTGCAGTTGGCATGGGCGTTTCCGCATTGTCCCCAGTGGCAGCCGCAGACGGCTGGGAAATCGGCTTTCAGGCAGATGGGAGTGCCATTGTCATGGTGGTGGTGGGGTACGACGGGCATCATCAGCATCATGAGGCTGACCGTCAGCAGCAGGTATGCGATGATATGGTGTCTTGTCTCCACGTTGTTCCTTGACTATATGAACGGTTTATTATATAAATAAGGTCACTACTGTCCCGTTAAAAATGGGAATTGGCCTTTGAAATAATTGAAATATAGTCTTTTACAAGCATTTTTAAGGTGCGACGATTTGAATTTGTAAATTGTAGTCTATAAGATAGACTGCATATGAAC
>CASFQC010000028.1 GCA_949296415.1 uncultured Bacteroides sp.
CGAAAAGAAAAGTCAACCATATGCCACATACTCCACCGTGTCCAACGTGAAAACCAACGGCTACATTCCTCCATTGTCCCTGTAGCATACATCGCCCCGACTAAGGCTCCCATAGAACTTCCTGTAACAGAAGCTATCTCAAAACCTTGTGCCAACAATTCCCTGACAACTCCAATATGAGCCAATCCACGTGCCCCTCCCATGGACAGGACCAGATCTATTTTAGGCTTACTCATGTGTTTCTTCAGACTGCCATCCTCCACCTAATGCCTGATAAAGATTGATAAGAGCCAACAATCTGTCACGCACCGCATTGCTCAGACTCAGCTGGGCATCAAAATAAGTACGCTGAGCATCCAGCAAGTCTATATAAGCTATATAACCGCTGATATACTGAATTTGAGCAAGTTCAAGCATGGACTTGGACGACTGTTCAAGCCTACGGCGCGTGTCATATATCTCCTTCATCTTATTAAACTCTGAAATGGCATTATAAGCATCTTTAAACGCATTAAGGACTGCTTTTTCATAAGCATAGGCAGCTCTTTCCCGCGCAGCTTTCTGCGCTTTAAGGCGGGCACGGTTCTTTCCCATGGCAAAAATAGGTTGTAAAAGGGTTCCCGTCAGAAGGTGATGAGGCGACTGAAGAAGATTACCCAATTCATCACTTTCCGCTCCCCATGTACCGGTAAGCCTTATGCTTGGAAAAAGGCTTGTAAAAGCAATGCCCACATCGGCATTCGCTGCAATAAGTTCCTGCTCGGCCTGGCGCACATCGGGACGCCTTTCCAACAAAGCAGAAGGCAAACCTACCGGTAATACAGACGGAAAGCTATCGGCAACAGACATTTGAGTCCTGTCAATACCATGAGGATATTCACCAGTAAGAAAAGCCAGCTCATTCTGCTTGACAACAATCTGACGTTCCAAATCCGGAACCATGGTCAGAATACGCGCCAGCTCTACCTGGGCCTGTCTATAAGGAATCTCAGAAATGATTCTCCCCTCATAACGCAAACGTACCAAATGCAGGCTTTCACGCCGTGCATCCACCGTCTGATGCACAATGGCCAGTTCATTGTCAAGAGCGACCAGTTCAACATAAGCCTGAGCTACCTGAGCTATCAGACTCATACGCAATGCACGCTGATTCTCAATCGAAGCCATAAAATCTGCCATGCTACGGTCACGTGCCCAGCGCAATTTGCCCCATAAGTCAAGTTCCCAAGATGCGGTGGCTTTCAAATCAAATTGGTCGTCAGGATCATAATTATCGCCTCCATAATTTTCCCCCTCTTTCTCTCCATAAACCCTCAACCCTATCTCAGGGAACATGTTGGCATAATCTATACGCTTCAATGCGGCCAGCTCCTTCACGCGGGCTGCAGCTATAAGCATATCTTTATTGTAGGTCAAAGTTTTGCGTATCAACGTCTGCAAACGCGGATCCGTATACAGACTCTCCCACGAATAATCAGCTATTGATACAGAATCTATAGAATCTGTCAGATTATCGCCCAAAGTCCTTGGCAGTTCCATTTGGGGACGCGCATATTGCTTGCCCAACTGACAAGATCCGAAACAGAATGCCAAAACAGTCACACAAAGACAATGCACTATTTTTCTCATAAACAGTAATATTATTTATCCACGTTTATTTTTCTATTGAACATTTCCTGATTTTGCCACATCCACACAAATGCCTGGGCTTTTTTTCTTGGACCTGATCTTGCCTGTCGCCTTATAGATTGCCACAAAAAAGAAAGGAATAAACAATATGCCTACTATTATGGCAGCAATCATACCAAAGAACAGTCCTGTACCTATAGCCCTACGGCTTGCCGCTCCCGGTCCTGAGGCTATTACCATAGGCAATATTCCCAAAATGAAAGCCAAAGAGGTCATCAGAATAGGACGGAAACGTAATCGGGCTGCATGCAGAGCAGCCTTTAACACATTGACTCCCGTATCGGCTTCATCCTTAGCGAACTCAACAATAAGAATGGCGTTCTTGGCTGCCAAACCCATGAGTGTCACAAGACCTATCTGAAAATAAGTATCATTCTCCAATCCACATACCGATATGCCTATATAAGCACCAAGCGCGGCAACCGGAAGCGAAAGTAGGACTGCAATGGGTATGCTCCAACTCTCATACAATGCAGCTAGAAACAAAAACACAAAAAGAAACACAAGAGCCAGAATCATACCTGTCTGCCCTCCGGCCTGTTTTTCCTGATAAGACAATCCGCTCCATTCCACACCTATATTATCAGGAAGGTGTCTCCGTGCTATTTGTTCAATAAGCTCCATGGCCTGACCTGAGCTATATCCTTGTGCGGCAGTACCACGTATAACCGCTGTATTAAACATATTAAAACGCTTGATACTTCCCGGACCTGTGGTATATTCCGTATTGCCAAGTGAAGTAAGAGGCACCATATTGCCATCATTACTACGGACAAAGAACAGGCTTATATTATCCCGATGTTCACGATAAGGAGCTTCAGCCTGAATGTATACGCGATAAATACGATTAAACATATTAAAATCATTCACATAAACCGAACCGGTATAAGCCTTCATGGTAGAAAACACATCGGCCATAGGAACGTCAAACATCTTCACCTTATCGCGATCCACATCAAAATACAATTGAGGAATAGCAGCCTGCAAAGAGGAAGACAGGCTCGTAAGTTCCTCGCGCTGGGAAGCATAATACATTAGCGTATCAACCGCCTGTACCAAATTGTCATATGTGGCATCTCCACGAGCTTCAAGTTGCATCTCAAATCCTCCCGATGTTCCCAATCCCGGGATAACAGGAGGTGTGGAAAGATAATATTTACACTCAGGATATTCATTGAGTTCCTTAGCAACTTTAGCCATAATCTCATCAACGGAAACGCTTCCACGTTCTTTCCATTCTTTAAGGATAACAGTAAGCTGACTACGCGCTTGACTGGTTCCCACACGAGGACTTGTCCCGGTCACATTCTGTACGTAGGCCACCGATGGTTCATTCATCAGAAATTCAATGGCACGATTGGTCACTATGCGTGTACGTTCCAACGTTGTTCCTTCTGGCATTTCCAGTTCAACAGTAAAATAGCCTTGATCCTCAGTAGGTAAAAAACTGGTAGGTATAAAACGGTAAAGTACAAATATAGCTATCAAAACCATGCAGAAACCAACCCCAACGCGACGAGGATTCTTTATAAATCGTGATATACCCGCAATATATTTGTTATTTCCAAAATCAACCCAACGGTTAATCGCACGGAATATACGCCCCTTGGGCTTATTGTGATCTACCGGTTTCAAAATTAAAGAGCACATTACAGGACTCAACGTCAAAGCCACAATGGTAGAAAGCAAGACAGACACTGCGATAGTAATGCTAAACTGACGGTAGAGTTGCCCTGTAATGCCCGACAAAAAACTTACCGGAACAAAAACAGCTGCCAGTACCATAGAAGTAGCTATCAATGCACTTGTCAGGCCATGCATCGCTTTCTTCGTAGCTTCATAAGCGGACAAATGTTCTTCTTCCATAATACGCTCCACATTCTCCACTACCACTATGGCATCGTCCACAACCAGACCAATAGCCAATACCAATCCTAAAAGAGTCAATATATTAAGAGAAAAGCCAAAAATCAGCATGAACCCAAAAGTTCCAATCAAAGAAATAGGTACAGCTACAAGAGGTATCACTGTGGCACGCCAGTTTTGAAGGAACAAGAACACTACGACAATCACAAGCACCAATGCTTCAAATAATGTCTTGTATACTTCATGAATAGATTCAGATATATATGTCGTCATATCAAAAGGAATCTCAAAATGCATTCCTTCAGGGAAATTATGGCTTATCTCTTCCATAGCAGCCTTCACACTTTCAGCCACCTCCATAGCGTTGGCCCCGGGAAGCAAATATATACCCAGCACTGCCGCATTGCCTCCGTTTATACCACTTTCCGTATTATAAGACTGAGCTTCAAGTGACACACGAGCCACATCGCGCATACGTATCATCGAACCGTCAGCATTGGCACGCAATACTATTTCTTCAAATTGTGCGGCTGTAGAAAGGCGTCCCTGTGCTGTAATAGGAGTAGTAACATCAAGTCCGGACACTGGCTGCTGCCCCAACACGCCGGCTGCTGATTCACGATTCTGGTCTTTCAAAGCATTCTGCACATCCTGCACCGTCAGACCGAAGCTGGCCAGACGTGAAGGATCAACCCAAATCTGCATCGCATAATAACGGCTACCAATATTTGACACTCGCCCCACCCCTGGTATGCGACGCAACAAATCAAGTACATTGATGGTAGCAAAATTACTCAAATATATCTCATCAAACTTCGGATCGTCTGAAGTCAAGCATACCGTCATTAACTGACTCGCCGCTTGTTTCTCTATCTCAATACCATTCTGCACAACTTCTGCAGGCAAACGAGATTCGGCCAGTTTTACCCGATTTTGAATTTCTACCGCTGCCAAATCCGGGTCTGCAGAAATATCAAAAGTCACTGTTGCCGAGAAGCCTCCCGAGTTTGAACTGTTTGACTCCATATAAAGCATTCCTGGCGTACCATTCAATTCTTGCTCTATAGGAGTGGCTACAGCCTGAGACACTGTTAAAGCACTGGCTCCCGGATAAGAAGCACTTATCTTGACTACAGGAGGAGTAATCTGTGGGTACTGGTCAATAGGAAGCATTGTCAGACCTATAAGTCCTACGATAACTATCAAAATAGAAATGACAGCGGAAAATACTGGCCTATCTATAAAGAAACTTACTTTCATCTGATTTTCTGATTAAAGAATGATGGGAGTTTTACTGTTCAAAAAGTGACATACACAAGTCTCTTTTATGAGAAAATTATTCTTCACTTTCTTTGACTATATCCGCAGACGGCTTCCCTATCCGCACTTTCATTCCAGGAGTCAGTTTATGGAAACCTTCACTTACAATCATCTCACCCGGAACCAGTCCACGCTCGACAACCACATTATTGCCAAACTCCGGTCCGAGTTCAATAAAGCGGCGTTCAACTGTAGAGTCACGGCGCATAGTATATATGTACGCTCCCCCCTTCTCTATGATAAGGGCTTTCTGAGGAACTACAGTCGCGTGTTCACGCACATCAAGTAAAGCCTTAACACGAGTAAACTGTCCCGGAAGAAGGCTACGTTCTGGGTTGGGCATCTCTGCACGCACGGAAAAAGTCCCGTTTTCCGGGTTCACCTGTGGTTCAGCAAAATCAACAAGTCCTCTATAAGGATATTCACTGTCGTCAGGCAATGTTATGGTTACGGTCGGTTGCCACGAACGTGTGGAATCCCTTTGTCCTATAATAACATTACGTTCCTTACTTTTCAAATAATCCAATGCTGTCATACTGTAATCTACCAACACTGTATCACTCTTCACCACTGTAGCCAGAAGAGATTTGGATCCAGGACCGACTAAAGTTCCTAAGTCAACATTTCTTTCACTAATGTAACCTGATATCGGGGAACGAACCCATGTATACCCAAGTTCCAATTCTGCCTGATCCAAATCAGCCTGACTCATCGCTACTGAAGCTTCAGCTGTCTCATATGCAGCCTGCGCATTATCCAAATCCACTTGGCTCACAGCATTCTGTTCATACAACGGACGAATACGTTCAAGATCGCGTTTGGCTTTCAGAGCTTGTGCTTCGTCTTTCTTCAGCTGTGCACGAGCCTTATCCGCTTTAGCACGATATTGATCCTGATTAATGACAAACAGTACCTGGTTCTTGGCCACATAAGTGCCTTCCTCAAAATCCATACTTTCCAAATAACCTTCCACTCGGGCACGTACTTCAACAAACTGTTGGGCTCGTATACGTCCTACATATTCTCCATAGATTTCAACGTCTTCTACACCTACCGGCTCCACAATCACTACTGGAGGGACCGGAATCACTTTCTTTGGCCATGTAATGATGACATAAACAGCAGCTATCAGCACGATACAGGCAATCGTTGCAATGATGCGTTTCTTTTGCGACATCAAATCTTTCTTTGAAAAAAAAAGTTTCATGCTTGTTCATTATTATTAGTTCAACGTAGAGTCCCATTAGTTATAATCAGTCTCTTCCGATTTTTTACTCTGTCATGCTACAACTAAAAGCCTGTTCAAAATTTCCTTTTTAAGCTTTATCCTGTCGGCAGTGAACTTTTCCCAGTCTTTTTTCCTGTTCCCATTCATCACGTAACCCGCTACGTTCCTCATGACAACGGGAAATACATTCTCAAAAAACATCTCAAAACTGTACTGGACAAAATCTAAAAACAGGTCTAATTCACGACAAAAAATCCTTGAAAACAACTTTCATTATAAAATTGAACAAGATTAATAACTGGCTCTAACTTATGCGGTGTGAATGCAAAACATATACCAAGTTCAGGCAAGTACATTCGCATACACAGTTAATATCCTATATTGCAAAGGTATAAGTATCACCTAATTCACAATAAGAGTACTCATTATCACGTTGAATTCTGTGTAAAACGTCCACACGGTATGTGGAAAAAGTCTACATCGCACGCAACGTCAGTCCTCCATCAGCTTTCTGTAACGTACCCGCGTAGGCTCTTCTTTACCCAGTCTTCTAAGTTTATTCTCTTCATACTCTGAATATGAACCCTCAAAGAAGAACACATTGGAATCTCCCTCAAAAGCCAAGATGTGCGTACAGATACGGTCAAGGAACCAACGGTCATGGCTGATTACCACAGCACAGCCCGCAAAATCTTCCAATCCTTCCTCTAAAGCACGGAGAGTGTTCACATCTATATCATTTGTAGGTTCATCAAGCAACAGCACATTACCCTCTTCCTTCAAAGCCATAGCCAGATGCAGACGATTACGCTCACCGCCGGAAAGTACTCCACAAAGTTTTTCCTGATCGGCTCCAGAGAAATTAAAACGTGAGAGATAAGCTCTTGCATTGATGTCTCGCCCACCCATACGTATAAGATCATTACCTCCTGAAATGACTTGGTAAACAGTCTTATTGGGGTCAATATCCTTATGTTGCTGGTCTACATAGGCCAATTTTACAGTCTCACCCACTTCAAAATCCCCACGATCGGGTTTCTCAAGTCCCATAATAAGACGGAACAAGGTGGTCTTTCCAGCTCCATTTGGCCCTATTATACCTACTATTCCATTAGGAGGCAAGCTGAAATTCAGGTCATCAAACAGTAATTTATCGCCATAAGCCTTGGCTACATGACGGGCTTCTATCACCTTATTTCCTAAACGGGGACCGTTTGGAATAAATATTTCAAGCTTTTCTTCCTTTTCTTTCACATCTTCATTCAGCAGCTTGTCGTAAGAGTTCAGACGGGCCTTTCCTTTTGCATGACGCGCTTTCGGTGCCATCCGTACCCATTCCAATTCACGCTCCAACGTTTTACGACGTTTGCTGGCTGTTTTTTCTTCTTGTTCCATACGGCGGGTCTTCTGCTCCAGCCAACTGCTATAGTTCCCTTTCCAAGGTATACCTTCGCCACGGTCAAGTTCAAGAATCCAACCGGCCACATGATCCAAGAAATAACGGTCGTGTGTTACGGCAATGACAGTCCCCTCATATTGTTGCAAGTGCTGTTCCAACCAATCTATAGACTCCGCATCCAAATGGTTGGTAGGCTCGTCAAGCAATAACACATCTGGTTTCTGTAGTAACAGACGGCACAAAGCGACACGTCTGCGTTCTCCACCAGAAAGATGCTGCACATTCTGGTCTTCAGGCGGACAGCGCAAAGCATCCATTGCCCGCTCTAACTTATTGTCCAGATTCCAAGCGTCGTGCGCGTCAATAATATCTTGCAATTCGGCTTGACGGGTGAATAGCTTGTCCATTTTGTCTGAATCTTCATAGTATTCCGGCAAACCGAATTTTTGATTGATATCTTCATATTCCGATAAAGCGTCTGTTATAGGCTTCACACCTTCCATCACGATTTCCTTTACGGTTTTTGTCGGATCAAGATAAGGTTCCTGTGGCAGATAACCTACTGTATATCCTGGAGAAAACACCACTTCACCCTGATAAGACTGGTCAAGTCCAGCTATGATTTTCAACAAAGTGGACTTACCTGATCCATTCAGGCCAATAATGCCTATCTTGGCTCCATAAAAGAAAGACAGATAGATGTTTTTGAGTACTTGTTTGTTGTTTTGGGGGATGGTTTTGTTTAGTCCCACCATGGAAAAAATCACTTTTTTGTCATCAACGGTTGCCATACATTATTATATATTACTAACTGGAACATATTTCCCTCTCCCAACAAGAGCACGCGATGTGCCGTTTTCAGAGAAGAATCGTGCAAAAATACTGATTTTAAACTATTCCGCAAAACCAATATCGCGAATATCCATCCATAGCCAGCCCGCAATATGACAAATTGCCATGTAGGACAATGGCGCGTATGAGTAACGGCCCAATATCAGTTTCTCACTACTGCTTCAAAATCGGCCTCCAAGGGTGCATCAAGTTCAAAATCCCATAAAGTAAGACTACGTATCTGATAAAAATAATACCAATAAGAATAGAGTTCGGATATATGTGTCTGCCGGGCCTCGTCTTTAGACGCCTGCGCATCATTCAGGTCCAGTGTACTGATTTTGCCAATCATAAAGGTCTCCACGCTGGTCTTATAACGACGTTGCGCAATGGTGTCAGCCTCTTCGGCTATACCTAACTGTTGGGCCTGATTATTGAAATTTTCCACCAGCAGGAATATATTCTGATTAAAATTCATCTGTTCCTGTTTAATCTGCGAAAGCACCACCTCACGGTTACTCTGTGCCACACGCACCTGTCCGCGCCTTTTCCCCCAGTCCAGAATAGGAATGGATACCCCTACTTCCACCAACTGATTATCCACCAGTCCATGATAAGCCGACTTAAGTTTTCTGTCTCTGCCCGTATAGCCTATACTGGCAAACAGATTAATGCTTCGCAAGTTACCCTTCGCTGTCGCTACATCGAAGTCAGCCTCAAGCTGTCGGCGACGTATATTCTGCGCGAAAGAGTTGCGTTCCAAGGCTTTGGCAAGCACCCGCTTGTAGTCCATCTTTACTTCAGGCACAGTCTCCGGCAGTACAGGGTTCAGCATCTCATCTTCACTCACCCCCAAGAAAGAACGAAGCTGGAACATATTGGAGTTGAAGTTGCTTTCAGCCTCCGTCACATCGGCTTTTCCCTGAAGGGCATTCAGCTTGAGCTGCAAAAGATCATTCTCCGATATTTGCCCCATTCTTCGCTTGGCTTTGGCCACTTCGTAAAGCCTGTCCGAATTTTCCTTGTTCTGCCGTGCAGTAGCCAGTTGTTCCTTAGCTAATAGTAGTTGGAAAAAATAAGAGATTGTACTCATGGTCACTTCCTCGGTGGCCGAAATAAAGGCGGCCTTCGCTTCGGCATATCGGACAGGTTCTATACGTCGGTTCCACTTCAACGTGTTCACTCCGAATATCGGTTGGGACAGCTCCAGACTGACCGGAACAGTCATAAAATTCCGTCCTCCACCCGCTCCCAACTGCCGGAGATAGTCCAGTGAAGAAGTGACAGATATTTGCCCGCCCGTAAACCATATATTCTGGTTTACGGAAAGTTCCCCCGACATCTCCAGAACATTGTTGCGTACAAATGTATATGAGCCGTCAGAATTCTGGTAGGAGGAATAGGATTTACTGTAGTTGGGCAATGTGCCGGTAAAAGAAATTTCAGGCAAAAGATTGGCTCTAAAAGTGCGGTACTCCCAGTAAGCTGTCTTCAATTCGTTCAAAGCCACGGCCGCATCAACCGATTGTGTCCGGGCCAAAGCTATAGCTTCGGAAAGGGTTATGTCTCGTTCATATCCCGTACTGTCTTCCTGTGCATTGGCTGCCATTGGCAGACAAAAGCAGGATGCCATCCATAAAAGTCTTTTTATCGTCATTGTAGTCTGTGAAATATTAACATTCTGCCGATAAAAAGACAAAGACTATGCCAAGCAGCCAGAAAGGGCTGTAAGACGGACTGGTGTCCGTTATCGGACAGCCCTACTGTCCGATAACGGACGGTCATGCAGGCATATCCGCCTACAACACACCTTTTGAGGAGGGCAATTCGTAATGGTAAATATCCCTCCTCACCGCCATACGCAACGCCCGTCCGAACGCCTTGAATATCCCCTCTATCTTATGGTGTTCGTTCTGGCCTTCAGCCTTTACATTCAGATTCATCAGGGCTGCGTCGGTCAAGGACTTGAAGAAATGTGGAAACATCTCCGTAGGCACGTCGCCTATTTTCTCCCTGTGGAATTCAGCCTGCCATACCAGCCAGGGACGTCCGCCGAAATCCATACAGACCTGACACAGGCAATCATCCATAGGCAGGCTGTAGCCGTATCGCTCTATCCCTCTCTTGCTTCCCAATGCCTGACGCAGACATTGGCCAAGAGCCAAAGCCGTATCTTCTATGGTATGATGCTCGTCCACAAACAAATCCCCCCTTACCTGGACTTCCACATCCATACCACCATGGCGGGCTATCTGTTCAAGCATATGGTCAAAAAAGCCCAAGCCGGTATGAATGTCCGCACGCCCGCATCCGTCCACATTCAGACGGACATGAATGTCTGTCTCATTGGTCGTGCGGTGCACTTCGGCAGTCCGCTCACCGGCAAAAAGATAATCGGCTATACGGTCCCAATCGGTAGTTGCCAACACGCATATACGGCCAAGTTCCTCCCCATCTTCCACCGTACCGAGTACCGACTTGTCCGGTTGCAGCAATATGGCCTTGCACCCCAGATTACGGGCAAGCTGCACATCCGTGACACGGTCTCCTATCACATAACTTCCGGGCAAGTCATAGTCCGGATTGTCCATGTATTTGCCCAACATGCCTGTGCGAGGCTTGCGTGTTGGCGCATTGTCGTGCGGCATGGAACGGTCTATGCAGATGTCGTCAAAGACCACTCCCTCTCCGGCCAACGTCTTCAGCATAAGGTTGTGTGCAGGCCAAAAGGTTTGTTCTGGAAAGACATCGGTTCCCAATCCGTCCTGATTGGTCACCATGACAAATTCGAAATCAAGCTTGGAACGGACAAATCCCAGATTACGCATCACCTTGGGATAGAATTCCAGCTTTTCCAGCGAATCCAGCTGATAATCTATGGGAGGTTCCTTCACGAGGGTACCATCCCGGTCTATAAACAGTATTTTCTTTGCCATGGGTTATCCTTTCGTCAGACAGTGTTCCTCACTCCATTTCCTCAACGCCCCGACCAGTGCATTGTCTTCCTCCTCCGTACCTACCGTAATACGCAGACAATTGCCGCAAAGCGATACGGAATGACGGTTACGCACTATAATGCCGTGATCCACCAGATAGCCATACAATGCATTGGCGTCTGTCACACGAACCAGAAAGAAGTTGGCGTCCGAAGGGAACAGCTCTACCGTACAGGGTAACGGGGCGACAAGCCGTTCCAGTCTGCGGCGTTCGGCCTTCAAGGTTTCCACCCAAGCCTTTTTATCCGCATCTTTCCGCAACATGCGGAGCGCTTCCTCTTGTGTCAGCCTGTTGACGTTGTAGGGATACTTTATATTATTCAACACTTCGATGACCTCCATACTGGCAAATGCCATACCCAAACGGATGGCCGCACATCCCCAAGCCTTGGAGAAAGTCTGCAGAATGACCAGATTAGGGTAATGGGACAGTTCCGCAGCCATGGATCCGGCATCGGAAAAGTCACAGTATGCCTCATCAAGCACCACCAGACCTTCAAACGTGCGCAACAGAGACTTTATCTCCTCCTTTTCCAGATTGTTACCGGTAGGATTATTGGGCGAACAGAGAAATGCCAGTTTGGTATGTTCGTCCGATGCGTCCAGCAAGGCACGTGCGGAGAACCGGAACCGCCCGTCAAGCAATACTTTCCGGTACTCCACATCATTGATGTCGGCACAGACCTTATACATGCCGTAAGTAGGCTCTATGGCGACCACATTGTCTGTACGCGGCTCACAAAATGCCCTGAACAGCAAGTCTATGGCCTCGTCGCTTCCGTTTCCCAGGAATATGTTCTCCTGTGCGACCTGTTTCAGCTTGCCTATTCCGGCCTTCAGTTCCCGCTGTAGAGGATCCGGATAACGGTTGTACGGTCCGTTATAGGGATTTTCGTTGGCATCAAGGAATACGGTCGCTTCTCCGCTGAACTCACTGCGGGCAGAAGCGTAAGGTTTCAGGCGGCGTATGTTAGGCCGCATAAGTTCTTCTACGGTTTTCATTGTCTCATGCGTATGGTTACGGCATTCTTGTGGGCGTCCAGCTGTTCGTTGGCAGCCAGTATTTCTATGGCTGGCCCTATGTGGCAAATGCCTTGGTGGCTTATTTCTTGAAATGTTATCTTTCTGATGAATGTGTCAAGGTTTACGCCGCTGTAGGCACGGGCATACCCGTTGGTGGGTAGCGTGTGGTTTGTGCCCGAGGCATAATCTCCCGCACTTTCCGGTGCATAATGGCCCAAGAATACGGATCCGGCATTGGTTATGCGGGCAGCCACAGCCTCATAGTCTCCGGTCTCTATAATCAGGTGTTCCGGCGCATAAGCGTTGCTCAGGGCTATAGCCTCTTCCATGTCATGAAGCAGCACCAGCCGGCTGTTAGCCAGCGAGCGTGCGGCTATGTCTTTGCGGGGAAGCTCCTCCAGTTGGCGCATGACTTCGGCCTGCACTTTTTCACGGAGCTGTGCGGAGGTGGTGAACAGTATGGCCTGACTGTCCGGTCCGTGTTCAGCCTGACTCAACAGGTCAGCTGCCACAAATGAAGGATTGGCCTCGTCATCGGCTATGACCGCCACTTCCGACGGCCCGGCGGGCATGTCAATGGCTACACCTTCCAGGCTGACCAGCTGCTTGGCTGCGGTAACGTACTGGTTTCCCGGTCCGGCTATCTTGTACACCTGGGGAACAGTTTCCGTACCATAGGCCATAGCGGCAATGGCTTGCGCGCCTCCTACCTTATATATATGGTCCACACCGGCCACCGATGCGGCGAAGAGCACGGCGGGATGCACCTTGCCGTTCCGTTGCGGCGGAGTGCACAGCACAATGTCCGGACAGTCGGCCAACTTGGCTGGAATAGCCAGCATCAGGACGGTGGAAAACAAGGGAGCCGTCCCTCCGGGCACGTACAGTCCCACCTTCTCTATGGGAACGGCCTTCTGCCAGCATGTCACACCCGGCGAAGTCTCCACCCTGACGCTTTCAAAGCGTTGGGAGGAGTGGAATTTCCTTATGTTACCGGCAGCCACACGTATGGCTTCTTTCAGACTTCCGTCAACCAGCTTTTCGGCCTCAGACCATTCTTCATCACTTACGGTCAGGGTGTCCAGACTAGCACAGTCGAACTGTCGTTCATAATCCAGCACGGCCCGGTCGCCTTCGGCCTTCACCCGTTGCAACATGCCGCCCACAGCCGCAAACAGGTCCTTGGAGTCGGCCAGCGGACGCGCGATTACAGACACCCACTGCGATTTGTCGGGATAATCTATCAATATCATAATCGTCACATGGTTTTGAATGTCACAATATCATTTTTTCTATCGGCAATACCAATATGCCTTCGGCTCCCAACGCTTTCAGCCTGCCTATGATGTCCCAAAAACATTGTTCGTCCACCACCGTATGTATGGAGCACCATCCGTTTTGGGCAAGCGGCATCACCGTCGGACTCTTTATTCCGGGCAAGGCGGCCACTATGTCATCCACCTTTTCCGTCGGGGCATTCATCAGCACATATTTCTTGTCTTCGGCCATGCGTACCGCATTCATTCTGAAAAGCAAGTCTTTCAGTATGGCGGCCTTGTCTTCGGACAAGTGCTTGTTGCCTATCAGCAACGCTTCCGAGCGCATCACCACCTCCACTTCTTTCAGGCGGTTGCTGACCAGTGTAGATCCGGAGCTTACAATGTCAAAGATGGCATCGGCCAGTCCTATGCCGGGCGACACTTCCACCGAACCGGTAATGACGTGTATGTCCGCGCATATGCCTTTCTCCTCCAAGAAGGCCGACAGTATGGCCGGATAAGAAGTGGCCACCTTCTTTCCCTTGAACCATTCCAGTCCTTGGTAATCCGCATCATTGGGAATGGCCAAAGACAGACGGCACTTGCTGAAGCCCAACCGTCTGACTATATCCGCATCTTCTCCTTTTTCCCTAAATTCGTTCTCCCCCACTATCCCTACATCGGCCACACCTGTAGCCACTGTCTGCGGAATGTCGTCATCGCGCAGAAACAACACTTCCACCGGATAGTTGGACGACTGCACCAGCAAAGTGCGTTTCGTAACATTCAGTTTGATGTCGGCCTCTTCCAGAAACTTCATGGTCTCATCGTACAGCCGGCCTTTGGCTTGCACTGCAATTCGTAGTAACATAGTTCTTCTGATAATCTATATATAATAATGTATATCGCATCGTCCCCGTCCACGCACCGGCAAACAAAAAAGCGGGGCTTACCTCCTGTCTTTCACATCCGGCAAGCCTCGCTTCTTCCTGCTTCAGCTGAACGCATATCCGCTCACGCTCCTACCGGATGTCCGTCAGGATGGCAATGATGATGGATATGTATAAAGTAGCAATTCATTGGTTATAATCCTATTTACGCGACAAAATTACAGTTTTCAAACGAGACTACAAAACATTTGTCACATAAATATCGCGTTATTTTGCATTTTACTGTCCAAAAACCTCTTTTTGACACTTTTAATGAATCATCGCCCCATCAGGCAACATAAAGATGTTAAATGACGTTTTTTGCTATCGGGCACCATTTCTGAAAAGTCCCGGAACTAAGTCTTGGTCGGTCTTCAACTATATAAATAAGTTAAATTATAGACTTACAGCAGCATAAAATGTATATTTATGCTAAATCCACGCCCTATCAAACGGGGCAAACTACCTAATACCAGCAGACTGATTACCTAATGCTACCGGGCTGTCAACCCAATGACAGGAAGCGGACAACCTTTCAAACAGAAACTGGCATTGGAAAGAATAGACTTTCTCTCGACCATTTGCCATATAGAGATGGCAAAACCGGCATTGTTAACATTATTTCAGAACAGGCAAAATCTTCTATTACACTATATACCAATCAAATCAAGAATTCTTGTCGCGTCCGTTTTCAACAGGTCTATTCTAATTCAAAACAATGGGCTTCTCCGTGTTAAAGAGAATCAAAATGTCAAAATGACAAAAGAAAGGATAGGCCAGGAGAAACAGCGACAGGCACAGAATTGTTAAAATCCATAAGACCTTGCAGTAAACAGGCAAAAGCTGCATTTAGTCTTAAAAACATTGAAAAAAGCAAGCAAAGAGCATGCATCTAAATTCATTATACTTATTTTTGCGAACTCTAACATTTTAAAGACAATGAAAAAACTGAATGTTTTAATGGGAGCCCTAACCTTATTGATGGGCATGAGCATGACGTCTTGTTTGGATGACGAGAGCAACGTAGGCGTTGGAGCGGCTTTAACCAGACTGACTACCAACTTCTACGGAGGAGTGACTTTTACCACTAATGACGGACGTACCGTTACCCCATCCAGCGAATCCATAATAAAAATGGAGTCTAACAACGGTATAGACTTGTCGGATTATAACAACCAAGTAGTTTATATTTACTATCAATGGAACAAGGACAAAATCAATGTGCCGGAAGACGCAACAGCCATTGAGGGGGTAGACCTGAATTATATGGAACTTTTGGACAGCCCAGTAGAAGTGGTACACACCAAAGGTGCGGCCAACGACTCTATAGAAAACACCCCTATCCGTTCCATCGGGGTAAAAGACGGCTATACGACCATAGAACCAGCCTATTTTGACCGAACCACGTTGATTCTGCCCATTGACTATTATCTGGCGACTTACGAACATTCCTTCACTTTGGTCTATTATCCGGAAGAAGACGAAGCCAGTGATTCAATGACCTTCTACCTCCGTCACAACAAGCAAAAAGATACTCCCACAACTGGAAGCACACAAGCTGCCGTTGCAGGAACGTATGGGGCTATCGGCGTATTCTGGAGAGCCTTTGACCTAAGCGAGGCTATGACAACCCATGCAATGAAACACAGCCTGCCTCTCACTTCCTATCCCTCGCAAATCAAGATCAAGACCAAGGAAAGTGACAACACTGTGAACATTGAAGACTCACAGGTGAAAGAAAACGAATATACCATCACTTATTCGTCCTCTTCCTCTTCAATCAATCTGAGCACCATCAGCAGACGGCCTTGAAATACAAAGATTTATTCCATATAGCCTTTTTACTGATTTCCTCCCCGGCCCATGCCTGGGAGGAAATTCGTTTGGAAGATAAGCGTAAGGTGTTTTCCGCTTTCGTTTATCCCATGATAGGTTTCTGTGCTTTGGCCGTGTTCCTTGGCGTACTGTTTGACATGGGCTGGAGCGGCCCGCAAAGTTTCCAGTATGCTATGACGCGATGCTGCGCCGTGGCTGTGTCCTGGTTCGGAGGCTACTTCCTTGCCGCCTATCTTATCAATCGCATGCGCATGCGCCTTTTCCACATGGCGGATGACATCCCTCTGACCCGGCAATTTGCAGGCTATGCTCTGGTGGTACCCTTCCTGCTACAGATAGTGACAGGAATTTGGCCGGACTTCAGCATCATGGCACTGCTGCTGCAGTTCTATCTGGTATATGTGGTATGGGAAGGATGTCCGCTGGTCATGGGGATTGAGGATAAGGACCGCCTGCGTTTCACCCTGCTGGCGTCCGTACTCCTGCTGGCATGCCCGGCCATAATCACATGGACTTTTAACAAACTTGTCACTGTACTGAACTGATGAAAACTACGAAACAAGCCCCTATAAACATAAAGAACAAACGGGCTACCTTTGACTACGAACTGCTTGACACCTATACAGCGGGCATTGTGCTGACCGGAACCGAAGTGAAATCCATCCGGCAAGGGCGGGCAAGTCTGGTGGACACCTTCTGCTACTTCATGAAAGGGGAGTTGTGGGTGAAGAACATGCACATATCCGAATACTCTTTCGGTTCCTACAACAACCATAGTGTAAGGAGGGAGCGGAAACTGCTGCTGAACAAAAAAGAGCTGCAAAAGCTGGAAAGGACCTCACAGGATCCGGGATTCACCATCGTACCCGTACGCATGTTCATCAATGAACGCGGACTGGTCAAAGTGGTTGTAGCCTTAGCCAAAGGTAAAAAGCAATACGACAAACGCCAGGCACTGAAAGAGAAAGACGATAAAAGGGAAATGGCACGCATGTTCAAGCATTGAAACACACGCATATGGAACAAACCGGGTTCCGCACTGCGTGCACTATTCCGCCTGACCTCCAAAATTCTAACCGGTAAGAACATCTACCCGAACCATGAATACATTACAACAGCTGATATCACAACGTGTCCTTACGCTGGACGGAGCCATGGGCACCATGATCCAACAATACAACCTGAAAGAACAGGATTTTCGCGGCACCCTGACAAAAGATGCCCCTACCCTGCTGAAGGGAAATAACGACCTGCTCTGCCTTACACGGCCTGACATCATAGAAGACATTCACAGAAAATACCTTGAAGCCGGGGCTGACATAATAGAGACCAACACCTTCAATGCCAACCGCATAAGCCAGGCCGACTACAAAACGGAGAAATATGTGTATGACATGAATCTCCAGGCCGCCAGACTGGCACGCCACATAGCCGACCGGTATGCCACAGAGGACAAACCACGTTTTGTGGCCGGGTCAGTGGGGCCGACCAACAAAACCTGCTCCATGAGTCCGGATGTAAGCAACCCGGCCTACAGGGCAGTAACATTCGATGACATGGCCGATGCGTATGCGGAACAGATAGAGGCGCTGCTCAAAGGAGGAGTGGATGCCCTCCTTATAGAAACCATATTTGACACCCTAAACGCCAAGGCCGCACTATATGCCGCAGAACAAGTCATGGACAGGCTGCAAAGACATGTGCCACTGATGCTGTCTGTAACCATAGCCGATGCCAGCGGACGTATGCTGGCAGGACAGACTTTGGATGCTTTTCTTGCCTCAGTACAACACGCCGATTTGTTCTCTGTAGGTCTGAACTGCTCTTTCGGAGCACGTATGATGAAGCCTTTCCTACAGCAGGTGGCAGCGAAAGCCCCCTACTACATAAGCGTACATCCCAACGCCGGACTGCCCAACAGCCTAGGACAATATGACCAGTCACCAGAAGAAATGGCGGCTGAAATGAAAGACTTTCTGGACGAAAGGCTGGCCAACATCATAGGGGGATGCTGTGGCACTACAGAAACGCATATCCGTCTTTTTTCCGAACTGGCCAAAGAAGCCAGACCGCATATCCCGGCCTGCAAGCCTGATGTCCTCCGGCTATCCGGCCTGGATATGCTCGAAGTAAAGCCCGAAAACAACTTTGTCAATATAGGTGAACGCTGTAATGTCGCCGGCTCAAGGAAGTTCCTTCGTCTGATTCGCGAGAAACAGTATGAAGAAGCACTGAGCATAGCCCGCATGCAGGTGGAAGACGGGGCACAAATCCTTGACATAAACATGGATGATGGCCTGCTTGATACGGAAGCGGAAATGGTGCACTTCCTGAACCTCATAGCCTCGGAACCGTCCATAGCACGGGTGCCCGTCATGATAGACTCTTCCAAATGGGAAGTGATTGTGGCCGCCCTGAAATGTCTGCAAGGCAAGTCCATAGTCAACTCCATATCACTGAAAGAAGGAGAAGCGGTTTTCCTGGAACATGCGCGCATCATCCGCAGCTACGGAGCCGCAGTGATTGTCATGGCCTTTGACGAACAGGGACAGGCCGATACGTATGAAAGGAAAATCACCGTCTGCCAGCGGGCTTACCAACTCCTTGTGCAGCAGGTGGGATTCAATCCGGCTGACATCATTTTCGACCCCAATGTATTAGCTGTGGCCACAGGCATGGAAGAGCATGACAACTATGCCGTTGATTTTATAAAAGCGGTCGGCTGGATACACAGAAACCTGCCCGGTGCTCATGTAAGTGGAGGAGTGAGCAACCTGTCTTTCTCCTTCCGTGGCAACAATTACATACGGGAAGCCATGCACGCCGTATTCCTATATCATGCCATAAAGGAAGGAATGGACATGGGCATTGTCAATCCGGCTTCATCCGTACTCTATGAAGATATTCCCTCCCCGGTACTTGAACGTATAGAAGACGTGATCCTCAACCGCAGGAAAGATGCAGCAGAACGACTGATTGAAACGGCCGACAGGCTGAAAGCGGAAAATGACGGACACATGGCAACAGACCGGCATGCCACCTCCCTTACTACAGCTTGGCGCGAAGGTTCTACTGTGGAAGAAAGGCTGGAATACGCTTTGATGAAAGGCATAGGGGACTATCTGAAAGCAGACCTGGACGAAGCCTTGCAGAAATACCCCAATCCCGTAGACATCATAGAGGGACCGCTGATGGATGGCATGAACAAGGTGGGCGACCTGTTCGGAGCAGGAAAAATGTTCCTGCCCCAAATAGTGAAAACAGCCCGAACCATGAAAGAGGCAGTAAGCATCCTGCAGCCCTTCATAGAAAGCAGGAAGAACGGCACCCGGCTTTCATCCGGAAAAGTATTGCTGGCCACGGTCAAAGGCGACGTACACGACATAGGAAAAAACATCGTATCGGTGGTCATGGCATGCAACGGATATGAGATTATTGACCTCGGTGTGATGGTACCTGCCGAAACCATTATACAAAAAGCCATAACAGAAAAGGTGGACATCATAGGACTGAGCGGTCTGATAACCCCTTCCCTGGAAGAGATGATTCATGTTGCGACAGAAATGGAGAAAGCGGGCCTTGACATTCCGCTGATGATAGGTGGGGCTACAACCTCACGACTGCATACCGCGCTGAAGATTGCTCCGGTATATCATGCCCCGGTAGTACACGTGAAAGACGCCTCACAAAACGCCGGCATAGCCGCCGCTTTACTGAATCCGGAAAAACGGCAAACATTCATAGAACAATTGAATGCCGACTATGACCGATTACGCAAAACGCACGCCCGTAAACCGGACAGAATTGTTCCCTTGGAAGAGGCGAAGAAAAACAAGCTGAATTTGTGGGACTGACAGGTCAATAGTTTATCACCTCCTTGTATCGCTCGTAACGTGCCATAATGTCGCGCACAAAGTTATAGGTCTCTATACCGCGAAAATATCCGAACTTGCATACAGGATCGCTGAAATATTCCTCATCACTTTTCAGCAAGATATACTTTTCCACATTGTCACGCCACACGTATTTGTCCTTCCCGTATTTTTCGGCCAACGCCATGGCATCCTGCACATGCCCCACGCCGGAATTGTAAGAGGCAAGAACAAAATTGATACGTTCTGCTTCAGGTACGGTCATGAAACTTCGCGTGGTTTGTCTTATATATTTCACGGCGGCCTTTATGCTTTCTTCCGCATTGGTTTCCTTACCTTCAGGCATTCCCATAGCTTTCGCAGTAGAAGGCATAAGTTGCATCAGTCCCCGCGCGCCAGCCCATGACACAGCGGTAGTATCAAAGTTGGATTCCGTATAGGCCAAGGAAGCCAGCAAACGCCAGTCCCAATTTATGTCCTTAGCATATTTTTTGAACAACGGGTCGTAAATGGAGATTTTCCCTTCACGCAAAGAAAGGATGGGAGAATAAGAAAGGGTCTTGCTGCTCTCAAAATAGCGTTTCTCACTGGCCTTATATGCGGAAGATGTCACGCTGGAGGCGAACCAACGGGAAACAGCCTTGGCCAATAAGGGACAATCTTTCCGTACGGCCCAAGACGCACGCTGGTCAAAACTCACAATAAGGGAAACATTCAGGTTAGTAAAATAAGTTTTGTTCAGCTGTGCCACATCGTCATCGGCTACAGTATAGTCTATCGTACCCTTGGCTACCTGAGCAATCAGATCTTCTTCGGTAATGCTATCACCTCTCACCACATGTATACGTATTCCACCTCCAAGTTCCTGATTTAAGTTTTTCAGACGTTCCAGATGCTTGCCCGGCTTCACATGTACTTCCTTGCCCACCAGTTGAGTCACATCGCGCAAAGTTCCCCTTCCTGCCGACTGTTGCACAAGAACCTGCCGGGTTACATGCTCTTTTCCACAATAGGCCAGGCTGTCCCGCCATTCTTTTCTGACCGGCAGATTATAAGCTATCACATCACCCTGACCGGATTGCAACATATGGACAAGCTCAGGTACATTCTTGGCCGTCTTCACTTTCAGTCCCAGCCCCAGACTGTCGGCAAACTGCTTGCCCAGCTCATATTGGAAGCCCATATCCTGCCCCCTATATATAAAATAGGAAGTGGAACTGTACATGGTAAGCACTATCAACTCCCCACTATCCTTTATCTGAGGCAAGTCATGTTCCACCATTTTCCCCTGTTGCTTATGTTGCTCCTTCTTACGGCATGAGCCAAACGCACACAACATGCCGACCACAAGCACCAATGTCAGACCGAAAGCCAGGCGATTCCTCGTGACAGACTTCGCCTTCATTTCAAATGTCTCTTAATGTACATGGTCAGAATACCAATGGCTACCTGATTATTTCCTCCCTGTGGCACTATAAGGTCGGCATACCTTTTACAAGGTTCTATAAATTGCTGGTGCATCGGTTTAAGTACTCGTATGTATCGTTCCATTACAGCTTCAGCCGTACGTCCCCGTTCCAACATATCCCTCTGGATCACACGGATAAGGCGCTCGTCCGGATCAGCATCCACATAGACTTTCAAGTCCATCATTCCCCGCAATCTGACATCACCAAGCGTCAGAATACCTTCGATAATGACCACATCGCGAGGCTCTATATGTACCGTTTCCGGCTGGCGTGTGCAGGTAAGGTAAGAATAAACCGGCTGTTCTATGCTTTTGCCCGCACGCAACATATCCACATGAAGGGACAACAAATCCCAATCAAAGGCATCCGGATGGTCAAAATTTATGCGCTGGCGCTCAGCCAACGGGATTCCAGCATTGTCTTTATAGTAAGAATCCAATGGCAATAAGACGACTTCGCCCGCAGGCAAGCTCTCAACAATTTTTCTTACGACGGTGGTCTTTCCTGAACCTGTCCCGCCCGCAATTCCTATTATTAACATCTGTTTAAGCGTTTATTTAAATCAAAACGAGTACATTTGCAAGTATTTATTCGCTATGGATTTCTGCTTTAGCAGACAAATGTAAGCATATTTATTATAAAAACAAAAATTTATGGTAAAACACATTGTATTATTCAAACTTAAAGACGATGTTCCCGCCCCGGAAAAGATGGAAGCTATAAGCCTTTTTAAACAATCTATAGAAAACTTGCCGGCCATAATCCCGTTCATCCGCAAAATAGAGGTAGGGGTGAATATCAATCCTAAAGAGACATGGAGCATAGCCCTTTACAGCGAATTCGACACGTTGGAAGATGTGGAACGGTATGCCACACACCCGGAACACATCAAAGCCGGACAGCTATTGGCACATGTAAAAGAAAGCAGGGCTTGCGTGGACTATACTATATAATGAATAACTATTTAAGACAACAGAAAGATGAAAAAATGCTTTTTAGCCCTATTGCTGCCTTTATTGGCTATTGTGGCACAAGCCCAAATACAAGAGCCTGTCAAGGTAAAGACAGAACTGCGACAGACTTCTCCCGAAGAAATAGAAATCATATTTCATGCGACCATTGATCCCGGATGGCACGTGTATTCCACCGATCTGGGCGATGTAGGTCCTATTCCTGCCAGTTTCAATATAGATAATATATCAGGAGCAGAACTTGTAGGGAAACTGAAGCCCTCAGGCAAAGAGATTTCAGCCTATGACAAAATGTTCGGAATGGAACTGCGCTATTTCGAGCACGAAGCAACTTTCATACAAAAACTGAAACTGACTCAAGAGACTTATCACATAGAAGGATTTTTGGAATACGGAGCATGTAATGACGAGAGTTGTCTTCCTCCCACCCCAGTACCTTTCAGCTATTCAGGAAAAGGCACGGTAAAAGCCATATCTGGCACTTCCTCTCTTGCCGGGAAACAGGCCGGTACGGACAGCTCGGAGACCACAGATGTACAAACAACCGATGCCCCGCAACAGTCTGGCCATTCTGTCGGTTCTGATTTGTGGAAACCCGTAACCAACGAATTACAAGCTTTGGGTGAAACGGCTTCACAGGCTGACCATACATGGATTTACATTTTCCTCACAGGTCTCGCCGGAGGACTGCTTGCGCTGTTCACCCCTTGTGTATGGCCCATTATTCCCATGACTGTAAGTTTTTTCCTGAAACGCAGCCAGGATAAGAAGAAAGGCATTCGCGACGCATGCACGTATGGAGCCTCTATTGTGGTTATCTATGTAACATTAGGACTGGCTATCACGCTCATTTTTGGTCCCAATGCACTCAATGCGCTATCAACCAATGCGTTCTTCAACATTTTGTTCTGCGTCATGCTGGTCGTGTTCGCCATATCGTTCTTCGGAGCTTTCGAAATAACCTTACCTTCCAAATGGAGCAATGCGGTAGACAGCAAGGCTGAAAGCACAACCGGATTGATCAGCATATTCCTCATGGCATTCACCTTGTCCTTGGTTTCTTTTTCCTGCACAGGACCTATCATTGGCTTTCTGCTTGTAGAGGTATCTACCTCGGGCAACGTCATTGCCCCTGCTATAGGTATGCTGGGGTTTGCCATTGCACTGGCTCTCCCGTTTACCCTATTCGCCTTATTCCCATCGTGGCTGAAGTCCATGCCCAAGTCCGGAGGATGGATGAATGTCATCAAGGTCACATTAGGATTCTTAGAACTGGCTTTCGCATTGAAATTCTTATCCGTTGCCGACTTGGCCTACGGATGGCACATTTTAGACCGTGAGACTTTCTTGGCTCTTTGGATTACCCTGTTTGCCCTGCTGGGTTTCTACCTGCTGGGAAAAATAAAATTTCCGCACGATGATGATCGGCAAAAAATCGGTGTCACCCGTTTCTTCCTGGCTCTATTCTCACTGTCCTTTGCCTTATACATGGTTCCAGGGCTATGGGGAGCACCATTGAAGGCTGTCAGTGCTTTTGCTCCTCCTATGTGGACACAAGACTTCAATCTTTATAAGAATGAAATACATGCCCAGTTTGACGACTATGATCTTGGCATGACTTATGCCAAGCAACATGGCAAACCAGTAATGCTTGATTTTACCGGCTACGGTTGTGTGAACTGCCGCAAGATGGAAGCTGCAGTATGGACAGACCCTAAAGTAAGCGATTTGATAACCAATGATTATGTGCTGATTACCCTTTACGTAGACGATAAAGAAAAGCTGCCCGCCCCTATAGAAGTGGTAGAAAACGGCAACAAGCGCCTGCTTCGTACCGTAGGCGACAAATGGAGCTATCTACAGCGAGTAAAATTCGGAGCCAACGCACAACCTTTCTATGTTCTGGTAGACAATGAGGGAAAACCATTGAACAAATCCTATTCATATGATGAGGATATAGAAAAATATGTGGATTTTCTACAAACAGGTCTGAACAATTATGAAAAGCAAAAAGAAAAAGAATAAGTGAGCATGTATAAAAGCTGTTTTGCATTTATTCCAGTAGAAAGATTCCGAGGATTTATCAGCATAGCGGAAGACCCAATAAAGACAGAGAAAAAGGCCGGAAAAGGCTTTAAATCAGATAATGGGTTTACACAAATTCAAAACGGTTTTTATAGACATCTTTTAATTGAAGACATTTACGAACTAAATATTAAATAACATTTTTCTTATGGGAGGATTCTTCGGAAGTATATCTCACACAAGCTGTGTCACTGATTTGTTCTACGGCACTGATTATAATTCGCATTTAGGAACAAGAAGAGGCGGCATGGTCACTTACGATGGTGACACAAGAACGTTTCACCGTTCTATCCATAACTTGGAAAGCACCTATTTCCGTACAAAATTCGAAAAAGAACTTGATAAGTTTAAAGGCAATTCCGGTATAGGCATAATAAGCGATACCGATGCCCAGCCTATCATTTTCAATTCACACTTGGGAAGATTTGCCATTGTTACCGTAGCCAAAGTCTGCAATCTGGATGAACTTGAAAAGGAACTGCTGGAACAGAATATGCACTTCGCCGAATTAAGTTCAGGAAAGACTAATCAGACGGAACTGATAGCTTTGCTTATTACGCAAGGGCGAAACTTCACGGAAGGAATAGAAAATGTATTCCGACGTATAAAAGGTTCTTGTTCCATGCTGATACTTACAGAGAACGGTATCATCGCCGCACGCGACAAATTGGGCCGTACTCCCATTGTGATAGGTAAGAAAGATGGGACTTATGCAGCTACCAGCGAATCGACCAGCTTCCCCAATCTGGATTATGAAATAGAACGTTACTTGGGTCCCGGAGAAATAGTACGCTTAAGTCCAGACGGAATGGAACAATTGCGCAAGCCGGACCAAAATATGCAAATCTGCTCTTTCCTTTGGGTATATTACGGATTCCCCACCTCCTGTTATGAAGGCAGGAACGTTGAAGAGGTGCGTTTCTTGTCCGGACTCAAGATGGGCAAAACAGACCAATCGGAAGTAGACTGCGTATGCGGCATACCCGATTCCGGAGTAGGCATGGCTTTAGGGTATGCCGAAGGTAAGGGAGTGCCTTATCACCGGGCCATATCCAAGTATACACCTACATGGCCGCGTAGTTTTACACCAAGCCGACAAGAATTGCGCAATCTTGTAGCCAAAATGAAACTCATACCCAACCGCTCAATGCTTGAAGGAAAGCGTATCTTGTTCTGTGACGATTCCATAGTACGTGGCACACAGCTGCACGACAATGTGAAAGTGCTTTATGATTATGGAGCTAAAGAAGTGCATATACGTATAGCCTGCCCTCCACTTATCTATGGCTGTCCCTTCATTGCATTCACGTCTTCAAAAAGTGACATGGAACTTATCACCAGACGCATCATCAAAGAGTTGGAAGGCGATGAAAATAAAAATCTGGAAAAATATTCCACTACCGGTTCTCCCCAATATGAGGCACTCGTAGAGAAAATACGCCAACAGTTATCACTTACTTCACTGAAGTTCAATACATTGGAAATACTCATAGACTCTATCGGACTACCCAAATGCCAACTGTGTACGCACTGTTTTGACGGAAGCAGTTGCTTTTAAAAATCAAAATGCCGAATGAAAATCTAAAATACAGGCTCTTGGCCCCAGGTTATAAACTGACCTTATTTACCCATTAAAAAACTATATACTATGTCTTTTTTAGTTGAACATTTTTTAAAGTATGTAAGTTTTGACACACAGTCAGACGAAGAGAGCAATAAGACCCCGAGTTCCGACGGGCAAATGGTATTTGCCCGTTATCTTAAAGACGAGCTACTGTCTTTAGGCTTGGAAGAAGTGTCTTTGGACGAAAACGGTTATCTCTATGCCACTCTACCGGCCAACACAGACAAGGAAGTGCCCGTCATTGGATTCATAGCACATATGGACACAAGTCCGGACATGAGCGGAAAAGATGTTTCGCCTCGCATCGTAAACAACTATGATGGGACAGACATTGTGCTATGCAAAGAGGAAGGGATAATCCTTTCACCTTCGCAATTTCCAGAACTGCTCCAACATAAGGGAGAAGACCTTATTGTTACCGATGGAAAGACCTTGCTGGGTGCTGACGATAAAGCCGGCATAGCCGAAATCGTCTCTGCTATGGTCTATCTGCAGCAACATCCGGAAATAAAACATGGGAAAATCCGCATAGGATTCAATCCCGATGAAGAAATCGGGTTAGGAGCACACAAATTTGATGTGGAAAAATTCGGTTGTGAATGGGCTTATACAATGGATGGCGGCGAAGTAGGCGAACTGGAATTCGAGAATTTCAATGCCGCGTCAGCCAAAGTGACATTTAAAGGATGTAACGTACACCCTGGATATGCAAAAGACAAAATGACCAACTCTATCCTGGTAGCCAATCGCTTTATGTCCATGCTTCCCGAGCAAGAGACTCCCGAACATACGGAAGCATATGAAGGATTCTATCATGTGGTCGGGATAAAAGGTTCGGTGGAAGAGACTGTAGTAAACTACATCATACGCGACCATGACCGCACACTGTTTGAACACAGAAAAGAAGAAATGAAACGACTGGCCGACCGGATAAACGAAATTTATGGAAAAGGGACAGCTACAGTAGAACTCCATGACCAGTATTACAACATGAGACAACAAATAGAACCAGTAATGCACGTGGTGGACATAGCCTTCCAAGCCATGAAAGAAGCCGGAGTAGAGCCACATGTCAGAGCCATTCGGGGCGGGACAGATGGAGCGCAACTTTCATTCAAGGGTCTCCCCTGCCCCAACATCTTTGCCGGTGGCCTGAACTTCCATGGACGTTATGAGTTCATTCCCATCCCCAGTATGGAAAAAGCCATGAATGTAATAGTGAAAATAGCCGAACTCACCGCTAAAACCGAACTGACAAAAACAGCATAAAGCCATGAAAACAACTCCTTTTACCGACAAGCATATCGCACTGGGTGCGAAAATGCACGAATTTGCGGGCTATAACATGCCTATTGAATATTCCGGTATCATAGACGAACACCTCACCGTCTGCCAGCACGTAGGCGTATTTGATGTGTCCCACATGGGCGAATTTTGGGTCAAAGGTCCGAAAGCCCTTGACTTTCTTCAGAAAATCACATCAAACAATGTCGCGGCACTTACTCCAGGTAAAGTGCAGTATTCCTGCTTCCCGAATGAGAAGGGAGGCATTGTCGATGACTTGCTGGTCTACCAATACGAGCCGGAAAAATATCTGCTCGTAGTAAATGCAGCCAATATTGACAAGGACTGGAACTGGTGCGTAAGCCACAACACAGAAGGTGCCATACTGGAAAACGCATCCGACAATATGGCCCAACTGGCCGTACAGGGACCCGATGCTATTAATGTGTTACAGAAACTGACCCCCATAAATCTGTCCGACATCCCCTATTACCATTTCACACACGGCGAATTTGCCGGAGAAAAAGATGTCATTATCTCCAATACAGGATATACAGGAGCTGGAGGGTTTGAACTTTACTTCTACCCGGAAGCCGGGCTGAAGATATGGGATGCCATTTTCCATGCAGGAGCAGAGTTCGGTATAAAGCCCGCAGGACTCGGTGCCCGTGACACGCTGCGTCTTGAGATGGGATTCTGTCTGTATGGCAACGATATAGATGACACTACCTCCCCCATTGAAGCCGGATTGGGATGGATTACCAAGTTTGCCGACGGGAAAGACTTCATCAACCGTCCGATGCTTGAAAAACAGAAAAAGGAAGGAGTGGACAAGAAATTGGTAGGATTCGAGATGATAGACAGGGGAATACCACGTCACGGCTATGAATTGACTGACGAACAGGGCGCTGTGATAGGTCATGTTACTTCAGGCACCATGTCGCCTACACGGAAAATTGGCATAGGATTGGGATATGTACAATCCGGCTACAGCAAGACAGGGTCGGAAATTTATGTCAATATGCGAGGACGCAAGCTAAAGGCCTCAGTGGTCAAACCTCCTTTCCGAAAGTGATTAAGCCTCAATCACCATGCAAGGATTATTCCTGCTTTTCGAAATAACTCTTGAGGTAGAAAATGTATCGGATTGTTCTTGAAAGATTTTTTAATACCTTGGATAAAGAAAAAGCTCCGCGACCTTTAAGGCAACGGAGCTTTTTCCTTTTTCGTGAGCTTTACGCTCTTTCCTTATTTCTTATGACTCGCATAACGGCTCATAAACTTATCTACACGACCGGCCGTATCAACCAGCTTGGACTTACCTGTATAGAAAGGATGAGAGGTACTTGAGATTTCCAGCTTAACCAGCGGATAAGTCTCACCTTCAAACTCAATTGTTTCCTTTGTATTGCAAGTAGAGCGCGACAGAAACATATCGCCATTTGACATATCTTTGAATACTACCGGACGGTAATTCTCAGGATGAATACCTTTTTTCATTTTGCTATCAGCTTTAAATTGTTGTTTACTTTCTTTTCTTATTGGTAATGACAAGTGTAATGGTCTTATTATTCAGGGCGCAAATTTAATCCATTTCACTGACATAGGAAAATCTTTTCATTAAAAAGTGTATTTTTATCAACTGTAGAGTCCAACAGCAAGTGCAACATTACGAAAAATTCTTGAAGAAGCAATGCAAAGGAGTATCAAAGTTGAGTTTTTCTCTGGGCCTTCGATTT